>DASVNF010000041.1:0-27728 GCA_036384015.1 Burkholderiales bacterium | reverse complement strand
AGAGACTTGAGGAACAACTCGGTGTAAAGAAAATCCGAGAAAAAACGGCCGTAGCTTTCCGTGGTGAGGTCGAGACGGGTGCCGGCTTCGTCTTGCAGGAAAACCGGCGAGAGCCCGCCGAATTCCCCGGGATAGCGGAACGACGCAACGACCATGATCAGCACCGGTGCGGCGAAAAACACCAGCAGGTATGCCAGCGGCGGCCCGCTGATCAGCCATTTGTGGAGACGGTTTTGCTTCGCCGCCATCGCGCGTTCAGTCGTTCAGGAAATGGCCGGCGTCATAGCGCCAGCCCACCTGGACCACGTCGCCGGCCTCGAAGAACTTGGTGCGGCCGGCTGCGGAATTGGGAAGCAGCGCCTCGATGCGCGTGCCGCTGGCGAGCTCGACGATATAGACGGTGACGTCGCCGAGGTAAAGAAAATCGTGGACCTTGCCGGAGAAGCGGTTGAAGTCCGGGGAGTCGGGCAGGTCCCGGCCGATGGCTACTTTTTCGGGGCGCAGCGCGAGCACGCCCTTGAGCCCGGAATCATCGCTTTCGACATTCAGCGCGACGACCTCGCCGATGCCGGCCAGGTTGACGGCCATGCGGTCGCCCTGGCAGGCGCCGATCTCGCCTTCGAGCAGGTTGCACTGGCCGATGAAATCGGCAACGAAGCGGTTCTTCGGAAACCCATAGATCTTCGAGGGCTCGTCGACCTGTTCGACCCGGCCGAGGTTCATCACGGCAATGCGGTGCGACAGGGCGAGGGCCTCGCTCTGGTCGTGGGTGACATAAACGAACGTCACGCCGATCTCCTTCTGCAGGCCGATCAGTTCCAGCTGCACGCTTTCCTTGAGCTTGGCATCGAGTGCCGCCAGCGGCTCGTCGAGGAGCAGGAGCTTGGGCCGGTTGATCAACGCCCGGGCCACCGCGACCCGCTGCTTCTGGCCGCCCGAAAGCTCGTTGGGATAGCGTTTGCCCATGCCCGTCAGGCGCACATCCTCCAGCGCTTCCTCGACGCGCTTGCCGATCCTCGAGGGATCGGCATTGGCCATTTTCAGCGGGAAGGCGATGTTCTGTTCCACTGTCATGTGCGGGAACAGCGCATAACTCTGAAACACGGTGTGGATGTTGCGGGCTTCCGGCGGGATGCCGGTCATGTCCTTGCCGTCAACGACGATGCGGCCGTCATCGGGAGCATCGAAGCCGGCGATCATTCTCAGAAGGGTGGTCTTGCCGCAGCCGGAGGGGCCCAGCAGGGTAAAGAACTCCCCGGCCTCGATGCTCAGGCTGACATCGTTGACCGCGGTGAAATCGCCGAAGCGCCGGCTGACGTTGCGGATCTCGAGTAGCGCCATGCCCTGTGTGACCTGCCCGATTTTTGCAAAGCGGCAATTCTAGCAAGGGCTTGAAAGAGCGGGGACAAATTTGATGTTCGGCGCTCCGGGCTGGCAAAGAAAAAGCCGCGAGCCTTAAGGGCTTGCGGCTGCAAAGGTGCTACCGGATCAGACTGGAGTCCCGCTGGGCGGGGGGACTAGAAGTACAGCGCGAGCCGCATGTTGATCGCCTTTTCTTCATCCGCAGTCCCGCCAACCACGTTGATCGGCTGATCGAACTTGGTCTGGATGTAGTTCAGGTAAACGCGGGTATTGGTGTTGGGAATCCATTTCAGGCCGACCGTCACTGCGTCCGCGCCGTTGGCCGACGTGGCGGTCGTAGCAAAATCGCCCGCATCCCACTTGGAGTAACGCAATCCGAGCTCCCACGCGCCCCAGCCGTCCGTGCCCTTCTTGAAGGCGCGGTTCGGTTTGATCGCGCCGTAGGCGCCGTTGCGGTAGGCATCGGCATACTTTTCGCCGGTGATCAGCCACATTGCCTCGGCATAGGAGGTGTCGATGTCGCGGTCGGTCAGCGTGCCGGTGGTGGTCTTGAAATTCGCATTGAGCATTTCACCCTGCAGCTTGAACTGGTTCCAGGCCAGGGACACTTCGGCGGCGGTGCGCTTGCGGTCGTATTCGGTGGCGATCGCCGGACCGGTAAAGAACTGGATGCCGCGACCCTCGGTGCGACCGCTGGGCACGCTGCCGGCGGCTTGCTGACCGTCGGAATAGGCGCCGGCGACGTGCAGCACCATGTCCTTGTTGCCGATGATCTCGGCGAAGTTTGCGCCAAGGCGGCCGATGATGTCCTTGCCGTCCGTGACGGAGGTGGTTTCATTGTTGTTCTTGCCGTTGCCGTTGGAGGCGGCGACGCCGTAGAACACGCCGGTGAAGGGCGAGCCGTGGATCATGGCACCGCGTTCCTTCGCCGGCGCCAGCTGGTCGACATACGAACGCTCGGTAAAATCGATGAAGCGCGAACTCGTCAGTTCCTCGAGTGCCATGGGCATCTTGAACTGGCCGGCACGCAACTGGACTCCCCTGTACGCGCCCCAGTTCACCCAGGCTACGTCCATTGCCTGCGCAAATGACGTGCCGCCGTTGGTGCCCTGGGCGACATCGGCTACCACTTCGAAGGTCCAGTCGTTGGCGACGCGGCCGGAGACGCCGAGGTAAGCGCGGCGCACGTCAAATGTGTTGGCGGAATTGGCGGTGCCGGTGGTTCCGGCGCCGGAGTTGACATCGAACTGCCGGTAGTCCGCATGAATGCGGCCGGACAGGGCGATGGCGTTTTCCTTGTCGCCGGATTCCCAGGAGAAACCGTCCTTGAAGCGACCGGTGAGTTCGGTAGCAGCGCCTTCCGCTTTCTTGGCGGCCTTTTCCGTTTCCTGTGCTTCCTTCAGCGCCTTTTCGCGGCGCTCGGCACGCACATCGGTGCGCATTTCCTGGTATTCCTCTTCGGAGAGGACCCCCTTGGCGCGCAGCTTGTCCAGCAGGGTTTCCATGTCCGCGTATGCCGGCGCGGCAAGTCCGCCACAGACAGCGGCGATCGAGGCGGCCAGGATCAGGCGCTTCGGCGCGGTGACATTCGACTTTGCGACTCCCATTCATTTCTCCCAGGTTTCAGACAAATTCGCAGCGCCGGACGACCGGCACTTCAACGGGGCGAATTCTGGGGGGCGAATGTGACAAAACAATGAATGCAATATTTCTCCGACATGACGGAGAAGGGGCGAACCCGAGGAAAATGAAGCGCTTAGGGCTTCAGGCGAACAGGAAGTAGAGCTGGACCAGCAGCAAGGCCACGAGAACGCCCAGCACGCCGCCGAGAAGGCGATTGCGCTTTTGCTGGGCGCCGAGCAGCGCCAGGAGTGCCGCCAGCTGGGAGGTATCGCGGCCCTCGGTGAGCGCCCGATGCAGCAGCCGCGGCAACTGCGGCAACAGCACGCCCCACTGCGGCGCTTCGCTGCGGATGTTCCGGAGCAATCCGCGCCAGCCGATCTGTTCCGACATCCAGGTTTCGAGATAGGGCTTGGCGGTTTTCCAGAGGTCGAGGTCGGGATCCAGGTCGCGTCCCAGGCCCTCGATATTGAGCAAGGTCTTTTGCAGCAGCACCAGTTGCGGCTGGATCTCGACGTTGAAGCGCCGCGAAGTCTGGAACAGGCGCAACAGCACTTTGCCGAAGGAGATTTCCTTCAGCGGCCGGTCGAATATCGGTTCGCACACCGCGCGGATCGCGGTTTCGAATTCGTCGACCCGCGTATCCGCCGGCACCCAGCCCGATTCGATATGGACTTGCGCCACGCGCCGGTAGTCCCGGCGGAAAAAAGCCAGGAAATTCTGCGCGAGGTAATTCTTGTCGGTCTCGGTGAGCGTGCCCATGATGCCGAAATCGAGGGCGATGTAGCGGCCGTCTACTGCCACCAGGATGTTTCCCGGATGCATGTCGGCGTGGAAGAAGCCGTCGCGGAACACCTGGGTGAAGAAAATCTCCACGCCGGCCCGCGCCAGTTTCGGAATGTCGACGCCCTGCTCCCGAAGCCTGCCCACCTGGCTGATCGGCGTGCCGATCATGCGCTCCATCACCATCACTTCGCTGTTGCAGTAGTCCCAGAAAACTTCCGGGACCAGAAGCAGCGGCGATTTGTCGAAATTGCGGCGCAGCTGGCTGGCGTTAGCCGCCTCGCGCAGCAGGTCGAGCTCGTCCTTCAGGTGCTTCTCGAATTCGGCAATGACTTCCCGGGGTTTGAGCCGCCGGCCGTCCGCCCACAAGCGCTCGATCAGTCCGGCCGCGACGTCGAGCAGCGCCAGGTCCTCGACGATTACCGGCGCGATGCCGGGCCGCAGGATCTTTACCGCCACTTCGCGCCCGCCCGGCAGCACGGCGAGATGGACCTGGGCCACCGACGCGCTGGCGATCGCCACCGGATCGAAGCGCTCGAAAATCCGCTCCGCCGGCGTGCCATATGCCCTGGCCAGCGTCAGCAAGACCAGTTCCGGCGCGAACGGCGGCACCTGATCCTGCAGCTTTGCCAGCTCGTCGGCGATGTCGAGCGGGATCAGATCGCGGCGGGTCGAGAGCACCTGGCCGAACTTGACGAATATCGGACCCAGCGCTTCCAGGGCGAGGCGCAGGCGTTCGCCGCGCGGCCGTTCCAGGTTGCGCCAGAAGAACAGCGCCGATATGAAGGACCGCAGCCCGCGTACCCGCTCGTGCCCCAGGAAAAATTCGTCCAGCCCGAACCGCAGCGAGACGCGCAGGATTTTCAGCAGCCTCAGCAGGTGCATGGGATCGGGTCTTCCGGAAGATCAGCCGCCGCGCGACAGACGTTCGATGCGCTTTTCCAGACGCTCGGCGGCGTCGCGCAGTTCATCCACGCCGCGAATGAACTCTTCGACCTGCAGAGGCGTAGCCAGCAGGTGCGCTTCTTCCGTCAGGTACTCCGCGGCGTTGGCTGCGATGCTGTGCGCGGCTCGTCGCGGCCACGCCGCCGCCGCCCTGCCGGTCTGCGCCATGCGGTGCGCGGCGATGTCGCCGAACGCGCGGCTCAGATCTTCCTCGATGTCCCATTGCAGATTGGCGGCGACCTGCGAAATGGCCGACGCAAACGCGGTGTCCCCTTCGATCTCGGCCTTGTTCCATGCCTGTTCGCGATCGGCAAGGGTTTCGAACACGGCCATACGGCCGAATTTGATCGTGACCGCCGGCTCGGCGGCGGCATCCGCGGGCTGCACCAGTCCGTCCGCCCCGACCAGCAAGGCAAACCGCGCCGGCGGCACCTCGAACCGCGCCACCTTGCCGGCGTGCATGGCAAGTTTTTCCCGCGCCCAGCCGGCGGGCGCGAGCACATGGTTGGCGAAGCGGCTCATGGCAGAGGCGATCATGGCATCAGAATTTATGACCGACGTGCAGCGCCACGACGCCGCCGCTGAGGTTGTAGTACTGCACGCGCTCGCATCCGGCCTGCTCCATCATCCGTTTCAGTTCGTCCTGGCCCGGATGCTTGCGGATCGATTCCGCGAGGTAACGGTAACTGTCGGCATCGCCGGCGACCAGTTTGCCCAGCAAGGGCAAGACCTTGAAGGAATAGGCGTCGTACAGCGGTTGCAGCGGCGACCACACCTGGGAGAACTCGAGCACCAGCAGACGGCCGCCGGCGCGCAGCGTGCGATGCATTTCCGCGAGGGCGGCTTCCTTGCGGGTCACGTTGCGCAAGCCGAAGCCGACGATGGCGCAATCGAAATAGGCATCGGCAAAAGGCAGGTGCTCGGCGTCGCATTGCACCACCGGCAGGAGCTTGCCTTCGTCGAGCAGCCGGTCACGGCCGCGCGTCAGCATGGCGCCGTTGATGTCCGTCAGCCAGACTTCGCCGGCGGCGCCGACGCGCGCGCGCATCAACGCGGACAGGTCGCCGGTGCCGCCCGCGACGTCGAGCACGCGCCCACCCGGCCGCACGTTGCTCATCTCCACCGCGAAGCGCTTCCACAGGCGATGCATGCCCGCGGACATGAGGTCGTTCATGACGTCGTAGCGATCCGCCACCGAGCGGAACACGCCGGCGACCTTCTTCGCCTTCTCGTCTTCGGCCACCTGCTGGAAGCCGAAATCGGTGGTCTTCCCGGCAGCCGTCTTTTCGGACTTCATGCGTCCTCGCCTAGAGTTTTTTCCACGCCGTTTTCGGCGCGGTGTCCGGCACCCCCGGCGCGCGCTGGATGCCTGCCTTCTGCAAGCGTTCGAGGTACTGGCGCCACATTGCATCCTGGTGGGTGCCCAGTTCGTAAAGGTAGTCCCAGGAGTACAGGCCGGTGTCGTGGCCGTCGCTGAACACCAGCTTGACCGCGTAATTGCCCACCGGTTCGACGGCCGTGATCTCGACTTCCTCTTTGCCGGTTTGCAGGACCTCCTGTCCGGGTCCATGGCCGCGCACTTCGGCGGACGGCGAATAGGCGCGCAGGAATTCGCAAGGCAGCCGGAATGCCCTGCCGTCGTCGAAAACGACTTCCAGCAAGCGCGATTTCTGGTGCAGCCTGATTTCGGTGGGGCGGGGCGCCCCCTGTTGAAGTCCTGCCACGGCGGTATATTGAAAGTTTTTACTGGGAAAGTGCTGCCATCATAGCCGGCGCGGAACGCGGCATGCGGCCGATCCCCGGGCAGCCATGTCCGTTCTGCTGTCACGGTCTTGTAACATTAGGTTCATAGTATTGCAAACGGCTAAATCTGATCGGGAAAACAGTCATGGCAGCCACCATACTCGTGGTCGAGGACGAACCGGCCATTCAGGAACTGATCGCCTATAACCTGAAGCAGGCGGGCCACCAGACCCTGCGCGCCGACAACGCCGAACAGGCCCTGAACCTGGTTTCCAACGCGCTGCCGGACCTGGTGTTGCTCGACTGGATGCTGCCCGGCCTCTCCGGCATCGAGTTCGCCCGGCGGCTGCGCGCCGACAAGCGCACCCGCACCGTGCCGATCATCATGCTGACCGCCCGATCCGATGAGCAGGACAAGCTGGCCGGGCTGGACGGCGGCGCCGACGATTACATCACCAAACCGTTCTCGCCCCGTGAACTGATGGCGCGCATCAAGGCGGTCCTGCGCCGACGCGCCCCGGAAATGACCGACGATGTCGTCCAGGCAAGCGGGCTCAAGCTGGATCCGGCCAGCCATCGCGTAACCGGCCACGGCAACCCCGTCGAACTCGGTCCCACTGAATTCC
Source organism: Burkholderiales bacterium (assembly GCA_036384015.1). Lineage (GTDB taxonomy): Bacteria > Pseudomonadota > Gammaproteobacteria > Burkholderiales > JACQAP01 > JACQAP01. The sequence continues at coordinate 20,649 of DASVNF010000041.1, read as the reverse complement.
GGTTATTGCATTTCCTCATGACCCACGCCGAACGGGTGCACTCGCGCACCCAGCTGCTCGACCAGGTCTGGGGTGATCATGTCTTCGTCGAGGAGCGCACGGTGGACGTGCATATCCGCCGGCTGCGCAAGGCGCTCGAACCCACCGAACTCGATCGCCTGGTGCAGACCGTGCGCGGAACCGGCTACCGCTTTTCCGCCGGGTAGTCTTCCCTTCCCCAGGGATTGGGGCGCATGGATTTCTGGGATAATCGCCGTCGATCATATTTTCGGGGCGAACCGCTTGAAGTCTCTGTGGGGCAGACCCTTTTCCACCGTCTTCCTGATCGCCCTGGCATCGCTGCTGGCTTGGCCGGTACTGGGAGGAGGCGGCGCCCTGATGCTGCTGGCGGTCCTGCTGCTGATCCTGCTGTTTCATCACCTGTACAACCTCTCCACGCTGTACCGCTGGCTGCAAAAGCCGCGCCTTGACACCGTTCCCGTCGGCAGGGGGTCGTGGGAATACATCTTTTCGCCCCTGCTGCGCATGCTGAAGCGGCAGAAGCAAAGCGAAGCCGGCCTCACAGCGGCTTTGGATCGTTTCCAGATGGCAGGGGCGGCCCTGCCGGACGCCGTGGTCATCCTCGACGAAGGCGATCGCATCGAGTGGTGCAATCCGCGGGCGGAAGACTATTTCGGCCTTGACCTGATGCGCGACCGCGGGCAGCAGATCACCTATCTGCTGCGCCAGCCGCAGTTCGTCGACCATCTTGAATCCGGCAACACCAGCGAGCCCCTGGTGTTGCGCATGATGCGGGACGAGGGGGAGATGATGCTGGCCGTCCAACAGGTCCCTTACGGCGACCGGCAGAAATTGATCCTCGGCCGCGACATCACGCGCTGGGAGCGGCTGGAAACCACGCGCCGCGATTTCGTAGCCAATGTCTCCCATGAGTTGCGCACGCCGCTGACCGTGGTTGGCGGCTTTCTCGAAACTCTCGAGGACATGACGACACCCGATCCGGAAATGACACGCAGGTCGCTGCAGCTCATGATGCAGCAGACCAGCCGCATGACCCGGCTGGTGGAGGACCTGCTGACCCTGTCGCGCCTCGAAAGCACCCAGAATCCGCTGCGCGAGGAAGACGTCAACGTGCCCGAACTCGTTCGCGCCCTGCACCAGGATGCGCAGGTGCTTTCGGCGGGGCGTCACCGGCTGCTGCTGAAACAGGACAGCGGCGACTGGCTCAGGGGCAATGCCGACGAACTGCGCAGCGCCTTCGGCAACCTGATCAGCAACTCGGTGCGCTACACGCCGGAGAAGGGCGAAATCGAAATCCGCTGGGAAGTCCTTGCCGACGGCCATCCTGCGTTCTCGGTGCGCGACAGCGGCATCGGCATCGAGCCGCAGCACATCGACCGCCTGACCGAGCGCTTCTACCGGGTGGACCGCAGCCGCTCCCGGGAAACCGGCGGCACCGGCCTTGGCCTCGCCATCGTCAAGCACGTTCTGGTGCGGCACCAGGCCAGGCTGGACATCCAGAGCACGCCCGGCAAAGGCAGCATATTCTCGGTGATCTTCCCCGAGGCTCGCCGCCTGCCCGCAAAGGGCCAGGCAATCGCGGCAAAAGAACGCGCCTGACGCCTAGCGGAGCAGCGTTGCGGCCAGATTCTGCCGCATCGTCCGCACGAAGCCCGCAGGCAGAGCATGGGCGCCGTCGCGGTTCCGCGCGCTCCAGACCGAACCGGGGAAATGCGGATCGTCGGCGTAGCGCGGGATCACGTGCCAATGGAGATGCGGCACCATGTTGCCGAAGCTGGCCAGGTTGATCTTCTCCGGCTGCAGCAATTCCCGCAGCAATTTCTCGACGGCATACACCGTATTCATGAGGCGGCTGCGCTCGACTTCCGCCAGGTCGGTCATTTCCTTCTTGTGCGCATTCAGGATGACGCGGCAAAACCCGGGGTGGTCTGCATCACCGACAAGCACCACGCGGGCGAAGCCGTCGTCCCACAAGACCTCGCCCCCCGGTTCCAGGCACAGCGCGCATCCGGCGGTGGAGGATTGGCGACTGGCGGCTGGTAAGGACATACCCGTACTTTACCAGCCTGATCGCCCCATTTCCGGACCGGTCAAGGTATCGATTGTCCAGACACAGGGAAGCGCGCAGTCCGGCCGCCGATTGACAGCCTTGTGCGAGGCTTTCAAACTGCATCCACGCCAGGCCGGTCAAGCGCAGCATTCGGCGTACAGGCTGGATCTGGAAGGAAACCGAATGTCCGAGTTCGAGGCGATGGTCCTGGAGGCAGCAGTTCCATTCCTGCCGGTGTCAGACCGGCCCTACGAAATTTTCAGGATCGTCGACGCGAGTGGCAATGAACTGTCCTTCGGCGAGGCCGCAGGTGCGTGAAGGACTTCGTCCGGGAGCAACGCCCTGTTACGTCGACCCGTGCATTCGAGCGACCATAATCCCCATCACAAGCGGGTCTTCGCTCCTCCATGCATAAACTCCACGGCAAGCGCGCTCTCGTCACCGCCGGCGCCCAGGGTATCGGGCTCGCCATCAGCCGTCAGTTGCTCGCGGCCGGCTGCGACGTATTCGTCCACTATCGCAGCAGCGCCGACGCTGCACGCGGATTGGAGGCTGAAGCCAGGGCGCTCGGCCGGCGCTATGCCCACGCCGCCGCGGATCTCACGAAATCGACCGAATGCGAACGGCTCGTCGGCGAAGCGGTGAAATTCCTCGGCGGGCTCGATGTGCTGATGAACAATGCGGGCTCCCTGGTCGCGCGCAAAACTCTGGCCGAGGCCGACGACGCATTCTGGGCGGAGGTCATGTCGCTCAATGTCGATAGCGCCCGCCGCGTCACCCGCGCCGCCGCGCCCCATCTCATGACTGCCGCGACTACCGGCGGCGGCGCCAGCATCGTCAACCTGTCTTCGCTCGCCGGCCGCAAGGGCGGCCATCCCGGCTCGCTGGTCTACTCGACCGCGAAAGGCGCCATTCTCACGTTCACCCGCGCCCTTGCCAACGAACTCGGTCCGCAGGGCGTGCGCGTCAACGCGATCGCCCCCGGCATGATCCTCGGCACCAGTTTTCACAATACGCACACCACCGCCGAGTCCGCGAGGGCGACGGTGGCCGGCATACCCCTCGGTCGCGGCGGCAATGCCGACGACGTTGCGCGCGCCGCCGTGTTTCTCGCCGGCGAGTACGACGGTTTCATCACCGGCGCCACGCTCGATATCAACGGCGGCGTCTACGGCGCGTAGATAACCAAGTCCGGTGTTTCGCAGGCGCCGCCGATGTCCGTTCGCATCTCGTATTTGGCACCGGACTGCCGATCGAAAGCGGGCGCTGGTTCCTGGACGAACGAAAGGCGCGCAGGCCGCCCCTGGCGCTGTTCACGCTGATTTCCGGATTGGAGGTACGCCCGTGTGCAGGAGCATCAAGACACTGTTCAATTTCGAGCCGCCGGTCGCCGACGATGAAGTTAACGCGGCTTCGCTGCAGTTCGTGAGGAAGATCACCGGCTTCAGCAAACCCTCCCAGGCCAACGAAGCGGCCTTCCTTGCCGCCGTCGACCAGATTGCCGCGATCTCGCGGATCCTGCTGGATTCGCTGCAGACAAGCGCCCCGCGGAAGAATCGGGAGGAAGAAGCCGACAAGGCGCGAAAGCGAGCGTCTGTCCGGTACTCTGCGCTCGGATCTTGATCCTGCCTCTATCCGGAGCGCTACAGCAGCACGCGCTCGATTCCGCCGTTGTTGGCCCTGGCGACGTACTCAGCCATCCAGTTCTCGCCGAGCACGTGCTTCGCGATCTCCACCACGATGTAATCGGCCGTGGTGCCGGAATCCGCATCGTAGCGTGACAGGCCCTGCAGGCAGGACGGACAGGCGGTGAGAACCTTCACTTCGCCGTCGAAACCGCCGGCACGCAGTTGGCCGGCGCCCTTGCGCATTTCCACTTCCTTGCGGAAGCGTACCTGCGTGGAAATGTCCGGCCGGGTCGCGGCCAGCGTGCCGGATTCGCCGCAGCAGCGGTCGTTGAGCTTCACATCAGACCCCATCAGCTGGTTGACCACCTTGAGCGGCTCGTATGTCTTCATCGGCGTGTGGCAGGGGTCGTGGTACATGTAGCGCACGCCGGTCACGCCTTCCAGCCTTACGCCCTTCTCCAGCAGGTATTCATGGATGTCGAGCAGTCTGCAGCCCGGGAAGATCTTGTCGAACTCGTACTTTTGCAGCTGGTCCATGCAGGTGCCGCAGGACACCACGACGGTCTTGATGTCGAGATAGTTGAGCGTGTTGGCCACGCGATGGAACAGCACGCGGTTGTCGGTGCTGATCTTTTGCCCCTTGTCTTCCTCGCCCGCCGAGGTCTGCGGATAGCCGCAACACAGGTATCCCGGCGGCAGCACCGTCACCGCGCCGACTTCGTAGAGCATGGCCTGTGTCGCGAGTCCCACCTGCCCGAACAGGCGTTCGCTGCCGCAGCCCGGGAAATAGAACACCGCATCGGAATCCTCGTTGACCTTGCGGGGATCGCGGATCACCGGCACCATCCGGTTGTCCTCGATGTCCAGCAGGGCGCGCGACGTTTTCTTGGGCAGGCCGCCGGGCATCGGCTTGTTGATGAAATGGATCACCTGCGCCTTGAGGGGAGGCTTGCCGAGCGTGGCCGGTGGATGCTTCACCTGCGGCTGCACGAGCCCGAGCGCCTTGCCCGCCTTGTGCGCCAGTCGCTGCGCGCGGAAGCCCCACTCGATCATTATCTTGCGCGTGACCTTGATGGTGTTCGGGTCCGTCGCATTCAGGAACAGCATCGAGGCAGCGGTGCCGGGATTGAATTTCTTCTTGCCCTGCCGTCGCAGGAAATTGCGCATGGCTATCGACACGTCCCCGAAATCGATATCCACCGGACAGGGGTTCAGACATTTGTGGCAGACGGTGCAATGGTCGGCGACGTCGGAAAATTCGTCGAAGTGCTTGAGCGAAATGCCGCGGCGTGTCTGCTCCTCGTACAGGAAGGCCTCGATCAGCAGCGAGGTCGCGAGAATCTTGTTGCGGGGCGAATACAGCAGGTTGGCGCGCGGCACGTGCGTCGAGCACACCGGCTTGCACTTGCCGCAGCGCAGGCAGTCCTTGATCGAATCGGAAATCTCCCCGATCGCGCTTTGCTCGAGGATCAGGCTCTCCAGTTCCAGCAGGCTGAAGCTGGGGGTGTAGGCCTTGTCGAGGTTGCCGCCGGCCAGCAGCTTGCCCTTGTTGAAGCGTCCTTGCGGATCGATCCGTTCCTTGTAATCGGCAAAGGCCCGGATTTCTTTCCCGTCCAGGTAGTCGAGCTTGGTGATGCCGATGCCGTGCTCTCCGGAAATCACGCCGTTCAGATTGCGCGCCAGCTTCATGATCCGGGCAACCGCGACGTTCGCTTCATTCAGCATGGAATAGTCGTCGGAATTCACCGGGATGTTGGTGTGCACGTTGCCGTCGCCCGCATGCATGTGCAGCGCGACGAACAGGCGGCCCTTGAGGATCTTTTTGTGGATGGCGTTGATCCCGGCGCGCAGCGGATCGAACGCGCGGCCGTCGAAGATCTGCATCAGCGGTTCACAGGCTTCTTTTTTCCACGAAACGCGCAGGGTGTGGGCTTGCAGGGCCTGGAAGACAGTGGCTGGTTGTTGGTGGCCAGAGGCTGGTGAGATTGCGTAATCCTGCCCCGCCTCCGTCACCCATTCCTGAAAATCCGCCAGCGGCCTGTCGAGATGGTCGAGCAGCCAGTTCCAGCGGGCGCGGGTGGAACGCACCAGTTCCACGGCGGCCGCGGGCCGGCCACCCAGGAGTTCGGCGCTGGAGATTTTTTCGGTTTCCTGATGCAGCGGCAACTCTCCCTGGAAGAATTCTTCCAGCGCATCCATCAGGCGGATCTTGTTCTTCAGCGACAATTCGACGTTGATGCGTTCGATCCCGTCGGAGTATTCGCCCAGGCGCTCCAGGGGAATGACGACGTCCTCGTTGATCTTGAACGCATTGGTATGCTTGGCAATGGCTGCGGTGCGGGCGCGATCGAGCCAGAACTGCTTGCGCGCTTCCGCGGACACCGCGATGAAGCCTTCGCCGCCACGGGCGTTGGCAATGCGCACGACGGCGGAGGCGGCTTCGCCCACCGCCTTGTCGTCCTCGCCGACGATGTCGGCCAGCAGCACCATCTTCGGCCGGCCGCCGCGCTTGGCCTTGGTCGCATAACCGACCGCTTTCACATAGCGTTCGTCGAGATGCTCGAGACCGGCGAGGATCGCGCCGCCGGGGCGGCGGTCGAGATGCGCCTTGATCTCCACGATGGACGGGACCGCCTGGCCAACCTGGCCGTAGAACTCCAGGCAGACGGTGCGGATATGCGCCGGCATCTTGTGCAGGATGAAGCGCGCCGAAGTGATGATGCCGTCGCAGCCCTCCTTCTGCACGCCGGGCAGGCCGGCAAGGAATTTGTCGGTGACGTCCTTGCCCAGCCCCTCCTTGCGGAACGTCCTGCCGGGAATCTCGAGGATCTCCGGATCGGCGCTCGGCATGCGCCCGTCCTGGCCGAAGCGCGTGACGCGAAAACGCGCGATTTGCGCATCGTGGATCTTGCCGAGGTTGTGGTCGATGCGCTCGACCAGCATCCACTCGGCATCCGGCGTGACCATCTTCCATGAGGCGAGGTTGTCGATCGCCGTGCCCCACAGCACGGCTTTCTTGCCGCCTGCGTTCATCGCGATGTTGCCGCCGATGCAGGATGCGTCGGCGGAAGTCGGATCGACCGCAAACACGCGGCCGGCAGCTTCCGCCGCTTCCATTACGCGCCGGGTCACAACGCCGGCGCCGCAGTGGATGGTTGCCACCGGATGGTCCACGCCGGACAGCGTGAGCATCTCGACTTCGCCGAGGTTTTCCAGCTTTTCGGTATTGATGACGGCGGAAAGCTTGTGCAGCGGCACCGCGCCGCCCGTGTAACCCGTACCGCCGCCGCGGGGAATGATGGTAAGCCCGAGCTCGATGCACGCCAGCACCAGCGGCTGCACTTCGTCTTCGGTATCCGGATACAGGACCACGAACGGGTACTCGACGCGCCAGTCGGTGGCATCGGTCACATGGGACACCCGCGCCAGGCCGTCGAAGGCGATGTTGTCGCGCCGGGTGACGCGGGACAGGCGGCGCAGCGCCTTTTTCCTCAGTTCCGCGGTCTGGTCGAAATCGCGTTCGAACCCGTCCACCGCGAGGTGCGCGGCTGCAAGCAGCTGCGCGACCTTGGCGGCGACGCTGTCCGTGTCCTCGCCCTCGCGGCGGCGTTGCTCGATCTGGCGCAGCCGGTGGCGCAGGGCTTCGATCAGCGCGTCACGGCGGCGCGGATTGTCGAGCAGATCGTCCTGCAAGTAGGGATTGCGTTCGACTACCCAGATGTCGCCGAGCACTTCGTAAAGCATCCGCGCGGAACGCCCCGTACGCCGCTGGCTGCGCAATTCGTCGAGAATCTGCCACATCGGCGCTCCGAGCAGGCGAATGACGATTTCGCGATCGGAGAAGGACGTGTAGTTGTAGGGGATTTCGCGAAGCCGGATACCGGTGGACGCGAATGGGGGAATGGGCTGCATCGTCGATTCGACAGCGTTTCTGGAAGCGAATTCTACCGCGCCGCAGCACGCGCGGCAGCATCACGCGGCGAAGTATCCGATCGCGACATAGCGGGCGAACTTGCCGATCGCGATGAACAGGGCGGTCCACCAGGCATTCACGCGCAGCCAGCCGGCGGCTACGCACAGCGCATCGCCGATCAGCGGAACCCAGGAAAGCAGCAGAATTGGCGCCCCGCGCGCCCTTACCCACTCCAGGGCGCGGCCGCCGATTTTTTTTTCGGGGACCAGCCGGCCGAGCAGGTAGGAACTCAGGCCGCCGAGCGTGTTGCCGATCGTGGCAACGGCGAGGGCGGGCCACAAGGTGGCCTTCCCGCTCATCAGCATGCCGGCGAATACCAGTTCCGAACCCCCGGGGAGCAGCGTGGCCGCCAGAAAACCGCTGGCGAACAAGGCGCCCAGGGTTGCCGGATCGTTCATGTCTGCCGCTGCGTCGTCCATTGGCGGGGCAGGACGTCCATGGGTGACCCGGGCGACACCTGCATCCGCCACTCTCCGGCCCATACCGGGAGCGCCCCGTTGATCCGGTTGACCCGCTCGCCCACATCCTTCAAGGGTTGCGGATCTCGACCAGCCTGGACAGCCCGAGCAGGTTGACGTTTTTCACCGACAGCACCTCCCAGTCATGTCCCAGGATCTGCTCATCGAAATTGAAGTCGGACCGGAATCCTATCCGGCTTGCGACGCGTTGCACGACCTTCTCGAGGAACCACCAGAAACGGCCGCCGCTGAAATGATTGAGTATGAATATGCGGCCGCCTCTGACGCAGACCCGCCGCGCCTCGGCAATGAGGCGTGCGGGATCGGGCGTAACCGAAAGGACATAGGGAATCGCAACGCACTCGAAGGAAGCGTCGGGGAAATCCAGGATCTCCGCATCCATCGCCTGCAGGCATATGTCGCAGCCCGTGAGCGCGTTCGCCCGCTGACGGGCGATTTCCAGCATTTCGTCGGACAGATCGATGCCTACGATCCTCGAGGCTTGCGGATACCGGGGGAGCATCAGTCCCGTTCCGACGCCGATCTCCAGAATGGACGCCGGGCGAATCGACCCGACCGCCTCGGACAACGCCCGCCTGCCCGGTTCGAGCACGGTGCCATAGAGGAAGTCGTAGAACGGCGCATAGAATCTGTACGTGCGGATAACGTTTTTTTGCGAAATCGTCTTCATCAAGTCTGTTCGAATCAAGTCGGAGCTTGGCTTGCCGCTCCGCCACCGGTTGCAACGGGCGGCGCGTGCCTGATGGCGGGGAATGCGGCGAAGGACGACAGCATTGAGGTATTTGGCGCGCCCGGAGGGAGTCGAACCCCCGACCTTCGGCTTCGGAAGCCGGCACTCTATCCAGCTGAGCTACGGGCGCGTCGGCGCAAGTTTACGGGCAAAGCCCGCTCCAGTCCATTGCCGAGCCTTTTTCGACGGGGACGAATGGCCTATAATTCGCGCCTCTAAAAGCCTTAACCGCAAGGGAATTTTCATGGCCGAAGTCCACGTCGAAGAACACGAATCCCTGATCAAGACCCCGCAGCAGCTGATCGTCGTCGTGGTCCTCGCCTTCCTGATCCCCGTGCTCGGCATCATCATGATCGCGGAACTCGCGACCGGCGGACTGAAATTCGACCGCAAGAGTTCGGCGATGAGCGATGCAGCGGTGGCGGAACGGCTGCGGCCGGTCGGCGGCGCGTACGTCGGCGATGTGCCCGCCGCGGCAATAGCAGCAGCCGGGGTCAAGGCCAGCACAGGCGGACCGGTGCAAACCGCGTCGGGACCGGTAAAGACAGGCGGTGCCGTGGATGGCAAGGCGATCTATACGTCCGTCTGCACCGTTTGTCACGGCGCCGGGATCGCAGGCGCGCCGAAAACCGGCGACAAGGCCGCATGGAAACCGCGCATTGCCCAGGGATCCGCAACCCTCTACGAGCACGCCATCAAGGGTAAAGGCGCAATGCCGCCCAAGGGCGGCGCGATGTCGGCGTCAGACGCCGAGATCAAGGCCGCGGTGGATTACATGGTGAGCCAGGGAAAGTAAAGCCGTGACGAGTGACGCGTGACAGAAAACACGTGACGGAAGCGACTGGATTCGTGCAAAAGGGGCGCAGCAAATGCTGCGCCCCTTTTATTTGAATGCCGCGTAGAAAGAGATTGCACTTCTCACCGTTTTTGATTGTCCGTTACTTGTCACCCGTCACACGTCACGTTCTTAAATGGCCAGCTACGCAATAGGCGACCTGCAGGGCTGCTTTGGTTCACTGCAGAACCTGCTTGGCGAGACCGGCTTCAATGCGAGCCGCGACCGGCTCTGGTTCGTCGGCGACCTGGTGAACCGCGGTCCGCAATCCCTCGAGGTGCTGCGCTTCATCCGATCGCTGGGCGACGCCGCGGTGACCGTGCTGGGCAATCATGACCTGCATCTGCTGATGGTGGCCGGGGGCCGGGCCAAACCGCGCAAGGAGGACACGCTGGGCACCATCCTCGATGCTCCGGACCGCGAGGAATTGCTGGCCTGGCTGCGGGAGCTGCCGATGACGCATGTCGAAGGCGAGTACGCAATGGTCCATGCCGGCCTGTTGCCGTCGTGGACCGCCGCGCAGGCGGCGCAACTCGGCCGGGAGGTGGAACAGGCGTTGCGTGGACCGGGGTGGCCGGACCTGATGGCGCACATGTATGGCAACCACCCCGACCGCTGGAGCGATTCGCTCACGGGCTACGACAGGCTGCGCGTGATCATCAACGCGATGACCCGCCTGCGCATCTGCACCGCCGACGGCCGCATGGAATTCAGCCACAAGGGCAGTCTCGAAGACATTCCCGAAGGCTACATGCCCTGGTTCGCGGTGCCCGGACGCCGGAGTGCGGACAGCACGGTAATCTGCGGCCACTGGTCGGCGCTGGGTTTGCGCGCGGAAACGAACCTGCTGGCGCTGGACACCGGATGCCTCTGGGGACGGCGCCTGTCGGCAGTGCGCCTGGAGGATCGCCGCGTGTACCAGGTGTCCTGCCCTAGGCTGGCAGATTGAGCCTTGCGGCGATGGCCTGGCGGGTTTCCGCGGCAAGGTCGCGACGCGTCCTGCCTCGCGCATCGATCGGCGGAAGAAAATACAACTCGGCGGTAATGCGCGGCTCGCGCAGGATCATGTGCATCGATTCCGCGAGAGTGGTGTCGCCGACGTAGCTCGCGGCCGCGCACACCGCGCCGCTTTCATCCAGGTAACGCAGCGCCACCGGGCAGACCAGCGCCTCTTCGTCTACTGCCGGCTGCAGCAGGGAAGCGTGGAATTTGCCAACAATGTCGCCTTCCGTCGTGGTGCCTTCGGGAAATACGCCGACCGCGTCGCCGTCGACGAAGGCGGCGTGGATCGCCTGGTTGATGCGCACGGCGTGGCGTCCGCTGCCCCTTTCGATGAACAACGTTCCCGTGCGCGCGGAGAGCCAGCCGATCACCGGCCAGTCCCGCACTTCCGATTTGGCGACGAAGCGCACCTGCCAGACTGCATGGATGACCTGGACATCCAGCCATGAAACATGGTTCGCCACCAGCACCAGCGGCCGATGCGCAGCAACCGGCGGTGCGCCGTGCAGGCTGGGCACGACGTTGACGATCGAAAGAACGCGCGCCGACCAGCGGTGCACGGATTGCTTGCGGCGTTCCCTGCCAAGGAAGGGAAAAACAACGGCGACGGTGAGAACGCCGCGGAAGAGATGAAGCAAGAGTCGGGTAGCGCGATAGAAACGCAGCGGCAGCGGGGCCGGGACTCTATCGCAACGGCTCATTCTTCTTGGAGTGGCGGGCGTAACGGGCGTTCATGTGGGTAATGGGCAGCAGCATCAGCAGGTCGGCGGTGTTGAAATCCGGGTCCCAGGCCGGCGCGCCGCAGACATAAGCGCCGAGTCGCAGATAGCCCTTGATCAGCGGCGGGACCGGGCTTTCGCGATCCCGCTCCAGCGCTTCCAGCGGCAGTGCGCAACGCGGAAAGGCACGATACTCGAGCGGGCCCAACGCAGTCCGGCTGACGGAATTATAGAGGCTGGCCGCGGCGTGTCCACCCTCCGCCATGCCCATGCTGGCGCACCCCATGACGTACTCGTAGTTGCCGGAGCGGATGAACTGCGCCAGACCCGACCAAAGCAGGGCGATGGTCGCGCCGTTGCGGAAGTTCGGATGCACGCAGGAGCGCCCGACCTAGCAGCCGGTCGCGCAGCGGACCGAGCCGCGCCAGGTCGCCCTCACGGACCCTTACAGCGTTCTGCCAAACGCTTCCTTGAAACGCGCGCCGATTTCGTCGCGCGTGAACAGATGATTCTGGGCGCCGCGCTGGGCGATCTTGATCGAGCCGATGAGCGATGCCAGCCGCCCCGTGGTCGCCCAGTCCATCTCGTTGGCGATGCCATACAGCAAGCCGGCCCGGTATGCATCGCCGCAACCGGTGGGATCGAGCACGCGCGCCGGTTTCACGGTGGGAATGGTTTCGATGCCGGTCTTCGAGTACACCACCGAACCCTGCGCTCCCTGGGTCACGATGAAGGCTTTTACCAGCTTCGCCAGCTCTTCCACGGTCTTGCCGGTGCGCTCCTGCACCATTTGCGCTTCATAGTCGTTGGTCGTGACATAGTCGGCCTGGCGGATGAAATTCATCAGCTCTTCGCCGTTGAACATGGGCAGGCCCTGGCCGGGGTCGAAGATGAAAGGGATCCCGCCCTCATGGAATTCGCGCGCATGCTGCAGCATGCCTTCGCGCCCGTCGGGCGAGACGATGCCCAGCCCGACTTCCCCGGCATCGCCAATGTGGTTGAGGTGGGAGAAATTCATCGCCCCGGGGTGGAACGCCGTGATCTGGTTGTCATCGAGATCGGTGGTGATGAACGCCTGCGCCGTGAAGGCTTCGGGCACCTGGCGCACATGCGCCTGCGACAGCCGCAGCTTGTCCAGCCGATACGCGTAAGGCTGCCAGTCCTGTCCAACGGTGGCCATGATCAGCGGATCGCCGCCGAGCATCTTCAGCGAATAGGCGATGTTGCCGGCGCAACCGCCGAATTCGCGCCGCATGTCCGGCACCAGGAAGGACACGTTCAGGATGTGGATCTGGTCGGGAAGGATGTGTTTCTTGAACTGGTCCTGGAACACCATGATGGTGTCGTAGGCGGCGGAACCGCATATCAATGTGCGCATGTCCTGGTCCGGTTGTTATCGATTGAGAACGAAGGCCTTGAAGCCAAGTTCCTTGCGCACCCGTTCGGCGGCAAGCTCCGCTTCGTCCCGCGTCTTGTAGGGCCCGGCGTGCACCTTGTACATGCCGTTTACGCCATGGACCTGCATCGCATCCGCCAGCCAGGGGAGGTCGATGCGCAGCTTGCGCAGGAATGCATCCGCATTCTCCGCGGCCGCAAACGCACCAAGCTGGACGAACATGCCGCCGCTTTCCGCGGCAACGGGGGGCGGCACGGGCACTGGCGCCGGGGGCGATGCCGGAAGCGCGGTATCGTTCGTCCCCGGAATGATGGCTTCGACTTCAACCATGCCGCTGCCCGCCCCGATCAGGTCCAGGCGATGCGCAGCCGCATACGACAGGTCGATCAGGCGGTCCTGGTGGAACGGGCCGCGATCATTCACCCGCACGACAACCGATTTGCCGTTGCTGACGTTGGTCACCCGCGCATAGCTCGGCAGCGGCAGGATCGTATGGGCGGCGGTGAGCCCATACATGTCATACACCTCGCCCGATGATGTCTTTTGTCCGTGATAGCGCTTGCCGTACCAGCTCGCGACGCCCCGCATCCTGTACGGCGTCAGCTGCTTGTACGGCGTATAGGTTTGTCCGAGGACGGTGTAGGGCCGGCTGGTGTATTTGTTGAGCGGCTCGACCCTCGGAACCGGTTCCGCGCGCGATTCGAGATCGGCCGGTGGATTGGCGCCGGGACCATCGTCGAGATAGTAGCCGCCGGGCTTGGTCGATGACGTTGGACGGTATGGCCCACTGCTGCAGCCGGCGACGGCGATTGCGACCAGAGTCGCAACAACGAGTGCTGTGTGCTGCGTGCCGGGTGCTGCGAAAATGCTTTGAGATTTCGTAGGCGTTTTTATCATCGACAATTCCTGCATTGGGAAAGGCGTACGACTTCTATCTCGGCGCCCGGCACGCAGCACTCGCACTCAACAGTCTTACGTCTGCACCAGACGTCGATGCGTATGGATGCTCATCAGCAATCCGATGCCGAACAATATGGTCACCAGCGACGTGCCGCCATAACTGATCAGCGGCAGCGGCACGCCGACCACCGGAAGAATTCCGGCGACCATGCCCATGTTCACGAACGCATAGGTAAAGAAAGTCAGCGTGATCGCGCCCGCGAGCAGGCGCGTGAAAAGCGTGGGCGCATTGGCGGCGATGACCAGGCCGCGGCCGATCACCAGCAGGAACAATACCAGCAGCACGACGTTGCCGATCAGCCCGAACTCTTCGGCGTAGACGGCGAAAATGAAGTCCGTCGTGCGTTCCGGCAGGAAATCCAGGTGCGACTGGGTGCCGTTCAGCCAGCCTTTGCCCATGAAGCCGCCGGATCCCAGCGCGATGGTCGACTGGATGGTGTGATAGCCGGCGCCTAGCGGATCCTGCGAAGGATCGAGCAGCGTGAGCACGCGCTGGCGCTGGTAGTCGTGCATGATCGACCACAGGAAAGGCAGGCTGGAAGCGCCGGCCAGGCCGATGCCCACGAGGATCTTCCACGACAACCCGGCGAGGAACAGCACATAGAAGCCGGCCGCGGCCACCAGCAGGGCTGTGCCGAGGTCGGGCTGCTTCGCGATCAGCAGCACCGGCACCAGCACCAGTACCGCGCCGACCGCGAAATTGCGCAGGCGCAGGATGGCTTCGTAACGGTCGAAGTACCAGGCCAGCATCAGCGGCAGCGCGATTTTCATGAGTTCGGAGGGCTGAATGCGGGTGAAGCCGAGGTTGAGCCAGCGCTGCGCGCCGTTGACGATCATGCCGAAGGCGTCCACGGCGATCAGCAGGATCACGCCGAAGACGTACAACGGCAGGGCGATGCGGTTGAGATAGTGCAGCGGCACGTTGGCGGCGACCCACATCACGGTGAGCGCGACCGCGATATTGGCAAGCTGGCCCACCACCCGATCGAAACTGGCGCCCGAGGCGCTGAACAGGGTCACCAGTCCCACGCACATCAGCAGCGTAACCAGGATGATCAGCTGCCGGTCGATGTGCTTGACCAGGTACGCCCACAGGCGATTAATCATTCTCCTGCTCCTGTTCGGCCGCTGCCGCCGGTTTGGGCGGCGGCGGTTCCTTGCCGAGCAAATAGAAATCTATCACTTGGCGCGCGATCGGCGCCGCCGTGCTGCCGCCGTGGCCGCCGTTCTCGACCAGGATCGCCAACGCGATCTTGGGATCGTCCGCGGGCGCGTAGGCGATGAAGAGTGCGTGGTCGCGATGGCGTTCGTGTATCCGGTCCTCGTCGTACTTCTGCCCCTTCATGCCGATCACCTGCGCGGTGCCGGTCTTGCCCGCGAACAGGTACTTCGCATTCATGCCGGCCCAGGCCGCGGTGCCGCCGGGCCTGGTGACGTCCACCATGGCGTCGCGCACGCGGCGGACGTTGTCGTCCTTCAGCGGAACTTGCGCGATCGGCTGCGGTTCGATGGTGGTCAGCGCATCGGTCTGGCTGTCCTGGATGTGCTTGACGACATGCGGCCGGAACACCCGTCCGTCGTTGGCGAGTATCGCGGTGGCCTGCGCGAGCTGCAGCGGCGTGGTCAGGTTGTAGCCCTGCCCGATGCCGATCGAGATGGTGTCGCCGACAAACCATTTCTGCTGGAAGCGGCGCTGTTTCCAGTCCTGCGACGGCAGCAGGCCGGCGATTTCGCCCTCGATGTCGATGCCGGTTTTCTGGCCGAAGCCGAACTGGCCGATGAACTGGTGGATGGCATCGATGCCCAGGTCCTGCGCGAGACCGTAAAAATAGGTGTCGCAGGACTGCACCACCGCCTTGTGCAGGTCCACCATGCCGTGGCCGCCGGCCTTCCAGTCGCGGTAGACGTGGCCGCCGCCGCCGAGCACGAAATAACCGGGATCGGAAATCGTGAAGCCCGGCTTGCGCTTGCCCGTCTCCAGTCCGGCGAGCGCCATGAAGGGCTTGAAAGTCGAGCCCGGCGGATACACGCCCTGCAGGGCGCGGTTGTTGAGCGGATGGTCGGGCGAATTGTTCAGCGCGTCCCAGTTCTGCGGGTCGATGCCTTCGACGAAAAGATTCGGATCGAAACCCGGCTTCGACACCAGCGCCAGCACGCCGCCGGTTTTGGGTTCGATCGCCACAAGCGAACCGCGGCGGTCGCCGAACACCTGCTCCGCGACTTGTTGCAGCCGCGCGTCCAGCGCCAGCAAAAGGTTGTTTCCCGACACCGGCAGGATGCTGCGCAGGGTGCGCACCGACCTGCCGTTGGCGTCGGTCTCCACGTGCTCGTAGCCGGTGACCCCGCGCAGCTGTTTTTCGTAGCGCTGTTCGAGGCCCACCTTGCCGATGTAATCCGATGCGCTGTAATTCGCCGCGGTGCCCTCTTTCCTCAGTTGATCGACGTCGCCGTCGCTGATCCTGCCGATGTAGCCGACGACGTGCGAGGCGACCTCCACATTGGGGTAGTGACGGAACAGGCGCGCATTGATTTCCACGCCCGGAAAGCGGTAGCGGTTCACCGCAAAGCGGGCGACCTCCTGGTCGTTCAGCCGGGTGCGGATCGGAATGCTGGCGAAATCGTGCCCTTCTTCCAGCAGCTTCTGGAAGCGTTTCCTGTCCTTGGGGGTAATCTCGACCAGCGTCGAGAGCTCGTTGATGAGCGCGGGGAGGTCGTGCACCTGTGTCGTGGTGATTTCCAGCGTGTACGCGGCGAAGTTGTGCGCCAGCACCACGCCGTTGCGGTCGAGGATCAATCCGCGATTGGGCACCACCGGCACCACGAAAATGCGGTTCTGCTCCGCCAGCGTATGGTAATAGTCGTGCTGGATGACCTGGACGTAGAAAAACCGCACGAACAGCACGAAGAAGGCGAACAGCACGCCGCCGCCGACGATGGCGAGCCGCAGCTGAAAGTAGTGGAGCTCGCGCTGGTGGTCGCGAAGTTCGACCGTGCGGTTCATCGCCTGGGGAAAACAGCGAACGGCGTCATCCGGCGGGGCTCAGGCATCGTCCGGGTCATGCCGCGGCCGCAGCGGGGCCGTAAAAACGACATGGGCAAGCGGCCACAGCAATGCCCCGGTAAAGCTGGGCAGGAAATACCACCAGCCCGGAAGCTCGCCGCCCGCGGCCTGCCGCACCCCCAGCACGATCAGCTGCATGGCCAGCAGAATGACGACTACGTGCAGCATCTGATGGCGCAGGTCGAACATCGACACGCGCCGGTGCAGGAAGATGGCGGCGAACATCATCATCGAGTAGGCCAGCGCGTGCTGGCCGAACAGGCTGCCATCCGCCACGTCCATCGCCAGGCCGAGCAGCCATGCCGGCAAAAAACCGATCTTGCGCGGCTGATGGATTCCCCAATAGAGCAGCGCCAGCGCGACAAAGTCAGGCCGCAGCGTCAGCACCCAGCCGGTCAGGGGCAGCAGATTCAGCATGAGCGCGGCAAACAGCGTAAGGGCAATGTAGGCCGGCTTGACCGGCAGCAGGATTTCCTCGGAAACAAGGTGGCCGAAGCCGCCGATGCGCATCAGCCGCCCTTCCTTGCCTTGGGGCGCGGCTTGGCGCCTTTCGGGGTTTCGGAAGCGGCCGGATACTCGGGCAGCGGCGCCAGGCGCGACAACACCAGGACCTGTCTATGGCTGTTGACCCCCGCGGTCGGCGTGCAGGTGATCTTGGCGAAAGGGTACGCGGCGTTGCGCTCGATGTTGGAAACCACCGCGACGGGAAGTCCCGCGGGATAGACGCCGTCAATGCCCGAGGTCACCAGTACGTCACCGTTTTCGATCTCGGCATTGACCGGCATGAAGCGCAGGTCGAGGGCGCCGTCGTACCCCATCCCGAACACCACGGCACGCAGGCCGTTGCGCACGACCTGGACCGGCACCCCCTGCTCGCGATCCGTGATCAGGGCGATTTCGGCGGTCCAGGGGAATGCCCGGCTGACCTGGCCGATCAGGCCGGTATCGTCCACCACCGCGGCGCCCTCCTCGATGTCCTGCATGGCGCCCTTGTCGACGATCACCTTGCGGCTGAAGGGATCACGGCCGAAGTAGAGGATCTCGGCGCTGACCGAGGACTGCTCGACGCGTTCCTGCATTTCCAGCAGCGAGCGCAGGTGCAGGTTCTCCGCGATCAACGCCTGCTGGGTCTGCAACAGGCCCGCGTTCAGGAAATTGTCCCGCGCCAGGCGCTCGTTTTCCCGCTGCAGCAAAGATTGGGTCACGAAAAAGCTGCTCACGCGCGAGCCCAGGTCGCCCGGAACGTCGGCCAGTTGCTGCAGGGGATAAAGCACCACGGCCACCACCTTGCGCATCGACTCCATGTAATGGAAGCGCGCATCGGCGTACAGCAGGATCAGGGACAGGACGGCGAAAAACGAGAGACGGGTAAGGAGGCTGGGGCCCCGCTTGAAGAAAGGCGGCGGAGTGTATTCCATCAGGGACGGGGGATGACGGCCGGGGGGCGGGGGGGAAGACCGGGGAGCAAAGGCGGCCTGCGGCGGCAAGTACTGCGAAGCGGGATCACGAATTCAGGAGACGACCGCTTTTCCCTCACCCCTTGCCCCTCGCCCTCACGCAGTTATCAGTCGTTGGTGAAGATGGTGCCGATCTTGTCGATTTTTTCCAGCGCCCGGCCGGAGCCGCGCACCACACAGGTCAGCGGATCGTCGGCGACGATCACCGGCAGGCCGGTTTCTTCCATCAGCAGGCGGTCTATATCGCGCAGGAGCGCGCCGCCGCCGGTCAGGACCATGCCCTTCTCGGCGATGTCGGCGCCCAGTTCCGGCGGGGTCTGCTCCAGGGCGGACTTGACCGCGCTGACGATGCTGTTGAGCGGATCGGTCAGCGCTTCCAGAATTTCGTTGCTGGAGATGGTGAAGCTGCGGGGAATGCCTTCCGCCAGGTTGCGGCCTTTGACTTCCTTCTCGCGCACTTCCGAGCCGGGGAAGGCCGAGCCGATTTCCTTCTTGATCTCCTCGGCGGTGGTTTCGCCGATCAGCATGCCGTAGTTGCGGCGGATGTAGTTGATGATGGCTTCGTCGAACTTGTCGCCGCCGACCCGCACCGAGCCGGAATAGACGATGCCGCCCAGGGATATCACGCCCACTTCCGTGGTGCCGCCGCCGATGTCCACCACCATCGAGCCCGTGGCCTCTTCGACCGGCAGTCCGGCGCCGATCGCGGCAGCCATCGGCTCCTCGATCAATTCCACCTTGCGGGCGCCGGCGCCATAAGCCGATTCCCGGATCGCGCGGCGCTCGACCTGGGTCGAGCCGCAGGGAACGCAGATGACGATGCGGGGGCTGGGCGAGAACAGGCGGGAATCGTGAACCTTCTTGATGAACTGCTTGAGCATCTGCTCGGTGACCGTGAAATCGGCGATCACGCCGTCCTTCATCGGCCGGATGGCGGTGATGTTGCCCGGGGTGCGGCCCAGCATCTGCTTGGCGGCGAGGCCCACTTCCTGGATGACCTTCTTGCCATTGGGGCCGCCTTCCTGGCGGATCGCCACCACGGACGGCTCGTTGAGAACGATGCCTTTGCCGTGGACGTAGATCAGCGTATTGGCCGTGCCAAGGTCGATGGCGAGATCGTTGGAAAAGTAGCCGTTTAGAAATCCGAACATTTAGCGGGGCCCAGTCTGTCGCAGTGCGGAAAAAAGATGCGCGTATGATACCCTATCGTACTGCAGCGGTTAACAAAAACCGGGATTTCAGAGAGGGCGGGACGATCGGCGGCGGTCGCACGGCATCGCCGCGGTTTCAGCCCCGCCACTCCGGTCGCAACCCAGGAACCTTCCCAGCAAATGGCACTCACCCTCAGCGACGTCAAACGCATCGCCCATCTTGCGCGCATCGAGATCACCGAAGGCGAGGCCGAGCTGACGCTCGGGCAGCTGAACGACATCTTCGTCATGATCGAACGCCTGCAATCCGTCGATACCCGCGGGATCGAGCCCATGTCCCACCCGCTCGGCGGCGGCCAGCGCCTGCGGGAGGACATGGCCGCCGCTGTGGACGTGCGCAACGCCGCCCTCCGGAATGCCCCCGCGCAGCAGGAGGGCCTGTTCCTGGTCCCCAAGGTAATCGAGTAGGGGGCCGCCGATGTCCGCAGCGGAAACATCATCCTGCACCTCGGTGGCCGATCTGGGTCTGGCGCTGGCCAGCAGAGAAATTTCGGCCGTTGAACTGGCCCAGTCGTACCTTGACCGCATCGAACGCCACAAGGACCTGAATGCATTCCTGGACCTGCGGCCGGAGGTCACGCTGGCGCAGGCGCGCGAGGCGGATGCCCGCATCGCACGGGGAGAGGCGACGCCCCTGACCGGCGTACCCATCGCCCACAAGGATATATTCGTCACCCGCGACTTCGCTTCGACGGCTTCCTCCCGGATGCTCAAGGGCTACATGAGCCCGTTCGACGCGACCGTGGTCGAAAAACTGGCCGGGGCCGGCATGGTCTCCCTCGGCAAGCTGAACTGCGACGAGTTCGCCATGGGTTCGTCCAACGAGAACAGCTTCTACGGCAATGTGCTCAACCCGTGGGACAAGACCGCCGTTCCCGGCGGGAGTTCCGGCGGCTCGGCCGCGGCGGTCGCCGCGCGCATCGCGCCGGCCGCGACGGCAACCGATACCGGGGGGTCGATACGCGAGCCGGCGGCCTTTTCCGGGGTCACCGGCATCAAGCCGACCTACGGCCGGGCGTCGCGCTGGGGCATGATCGCCTTCGCCTCCAGCCTCGACCAGGCGGGCATCATGACCCAGTCGGCCGAGGACGCCGCCTTGATTTTCAACGCCATGCTGGGCTACGACC
>DASVNF010000040.1:0-15488 GCA_036384015.1 Burkholderiales bacterium | reverse complement strand
CATGTACAGCAAGCCTTTCGCGAAGCTCGGGCGCCATCCGCGCATGGTCGAACCCATCAAGCAGCTTTTCGGCGAAGACGTGTACATGCACCAGTTCAAGGTCAACGGCAAGATGGCCTTCGACGGCGACGTCTGGCAATGGCACCAGGACTACGGCACCTGGAAGAACGACGACCAGATGCCGGAACCGCGCGCCATGAACGTGGCGATCTTCCTGGGCGAAGTGAACGAGTTCAACGGCCCGCTGATGTTCATTCCCGGCAGCCACAAGCTGGGCGTGATCGACGCCCAGCACGATACGTCCACGACCAGCTATCCTTTGTGGACCATCAGCCATGACACCATCCGCAAGCTGGTCGACCGCGGCGGCATCGTCGCGCCGAAGGGACCCGCCGGCTCGATGATCCTGTTCCATTCCTGCCTGGTCCATGCATCGACGTCGAACCTGTCTCCCTGGGACCGGATCAACGTCTATCTGAGCCTGTGCGCGGTGTCGAACCATATCCGCCGCTTCAAACGACCGGAATACATCGCGCACCGCGATTTCACGCCCATCGAATGCCTGCCCGACGACTGCCTGCTGAAGAATTACGACGTGCCGCTGCCCTGGAAGGACGGCACGCCCGCGGAAGCCCTTAAGCCGCTGGCGGCCTGAGCGGAGGGCACCATGAATCTGTATGCGAAGCTTCGCGAGCGGGCGGCGCAGAACAAGCCGCTGCGGGTCGGCCTGATCGGCGCCGGAAAGTTCGGCGCCATGTATCTGGCGCAAGTCCCGAAGACGCCCGGCCTGCACCTGGCCGGAATTGCCGACCTGTCTCCCGCCAGCGCGAAGACGAACCTCGATCGCGTCGGCTGGAAGGCCGAACGCCATGCCGCGGCCTCGCTCGATGCAGCGTTCTCCTCCGGACTGACCCACGTCGGCGACAACTGGGAGGCGCTGGTCAAGGATCCGCGCATCGACATCATCGTCGAGGCGACGGGCAATCCCATCGCCGCAGTCGACCATGCGCTCCTGGCTTTCCAGAACGGCAAGCACGTCGTGATGGTCACGGTGGAAGCGGATGCGATGTGCGGTCCGCTGCTGGCGCGTCGCGCAGCCGGGGCCGGTGTCGTCTACAGCCTGGCCTATGGCGACCAGCCGGCGTTGATCTGCGATCTGGTCGACTGGGCCCGCGCATCCGGCTTCAGCGTCGTAGCCGCGGGACGCGGCCACAAATGGCTGCCGCATTTCGCCCAATCCACGCCCGAAACGGTCTGGGGCTACTACGGACTCACGCCCGAGCAGGCGCAGTCCGGGGGACTGAACCCGAAGATGTTCAATTCCTTCCTCGACGGCTCGAAGCCTGCGATCGAGAGCACCGCGGTATGCAACGCGACCGGCCTTACACCGGCGCCGCACGGCCTGCTGTTCCCGCCCGCGAGCGTGGACGACATTCCGAACGTGATGCGCCCGATCCCCGAAGGCGGCCACCTGCACCACAAAGGCCAGGTGGAAGTCATTTCCTCGCTGGAAAAAGACGGCCGCATCATTCCCTACGACATCCGCTTCGGCGTGTTCGTGGTGTTCGAAGGCGAAACCGAGTACATCCGCAACTGCTTCAAGGAATACATGGTGCGCACCGACAGTTCGGGCCGCTATGCCTGCCTGTACAAGCGCTGGCACCTGATCGGGCTGGAGGTGGGCATCTCGGTTGCGTCGGTGGGTTTGCGCGGCGAAGCGACCGGCTGTGCGACGGGCTTTCGCGCCGACGTGGTTGCGACCGCAAAGCGCGATCTCAAGGCGGGCGAAATCCTCGACGGCGAAGGCGGCTACACCGTGGTCGGCAGGCTGATGCCGGCTGAGGCATCGTTGAAGATCGGCGCCCTGTCCCTGGGACTGGCGCACAACGTAAAGTTGCTCAAACCCGTCGCCGCCGGGCAACCGGTACGCTGGACGGATGTGGACGTCGACGAATCGAGCCACGCGGTGAAAATCCGCCGGGAGATGGAACGCCTGTTCTCCCCCGCCCAGGAAACGGTGCTGGCCCGATAGCCCGGGGGAGGGTTGCGGGTTCGTTGCACGGCCACCACCCCTTGATGGATGATAGGGGCGCTTCGCCGCCAGCCGGCCAACCGCAGGTCCGACGCTTCCTTTCCGATGCCCCAACAAATATCCCGCAACAGGCAGATCGCCGCCGCCGTCATCGGCAATGCCCTCGAATGGTATGACTTCGTCGTCTACGGTTTCCTGACCGTCATCATTTCGCGCCTGTTCTTTCCGGCGGAAAACGAGTACGCATCGCTGCTGCTCACCATGGCAACCTTCGGCGTGGGATTTTTCATGCGGCCGGTGGGCGGGATCGTCATCGGCATCTACGCGGACAGAAAGGGCCGCAAGGCCGCGCTGCAACTCATCATCGGGCTGATGACCCTGTCGATGGCCATCATCGCCTTCGCCCCGCCTTATGCGGCGATCGGCATCGCAGCGCCGCTGCTGATGGTGTTTGCGCGGTTGTTGCAGGGTTTCGCAACCGGCGGGGAATTCGCCAGCGCCACGTCCTTCCTGGTGGAAATGGCGCCGCCTGGCAGGCGCGGATTCTACGGTTCGCTGCAGATGGTCGGACAGAGCCTGGCTGCGCTTTGCGGCGCCATTGCCGGCGCGCTGGTCACCCGCGGGCTGGCGCCCGAACAGATCGATTCCTGGGGATGGCGGTTGCCGTTCATCTTCGGCCTGCTGATCGGCCCGGTGGGGATCTACATACGCAAGTACCTCGACGAAACCGATGCCTTCCTGGAGGCGCGCAAGGCGATCGCCGCCGGCGCGAAGAAATTCTCCCTCGTCGAGAACGCGCGCAGCATTGCCGTCTCGTTCGGGCTCGTCATCTGCGGGACCATTTCCTTCTATGTCGTGCTGGTGTACATGCCGACATTCGCCAAGACCCAGCTCGGCATCCCGCTGGCCGATGCTTTCGTTGCGCAAGTCACCGGCTTGATCTGCCTCACCCTGGTAACTCCGCTGTCCGGCGCACTGTCCGACCGCATCGGCCGCAAACCGATCCTCATGGCCGCGGCCATCGCTTATTTCGTGCTGCTCTATCCGCTGTTCGACTGGGTGCATTCCGCCCCGAGCCTTGGGCGGCTTACCATCATGCAGGCCGCGCTTTGCAGCCTGGTCGGGGCATATTTCGGCGCGATCTCGACGGCGCTTGCCGAACAATTCCCGACGGGGGTGCGCTCGACCGGGCTTGCCATCGGCTACAACTTTGCGGTGATGCTGTTCGGCGGCTTCGCCCAGTTCATCGTCACCTGGCTGATCCGCGAAACCGGCTCGCCGCTCGCTCCGGCTTTCTATGTGATGTTCGGCGCGGTGGTCGGGTTCATCGCATCGCTTTTCGTGATCGACCGGTATCGCGAGCAGCATTTGGCATCAACCTGACAGGAGCGGCCGAATGGAAAAAAGGGCAAGGATGTTCATGGCGGGCGCGGGACTGACGCTGTTCATCGCCGGATTGTGGATCGGCGGCCTGCTCCGTTCCGGAGAGTCTTCGGCCGATACGGAAACCAGAACCATGAAAGTGCTGCGCATTTACACCGGCACGGACAACCAGTCGCACTTCGAGGACATGCAGGTGCCGATGAAGGATGGCGGCAAGATCGGTTTCCTGTCGGAACGGATCAAGGCCACCGGCCTGGTGTTCCGCGAAACGAGCGGCGACTACAACTATGACTTCCACACGGCACCGCGACGCCAGTACGTGGTGAACCTCGAGGGCGAAGTGGAAATCGAAGTGGGCGATGGGAGCAGGCGCATCCTGCGCAGCGGCGACGTTCTCCTGGCTGAAGACACGACCGGCCAGGGCCACATCAGCCGGGCGGTGGCGGGCAAGCCCAGACGGTCTCTGTTTATCACACTCGATTAGCGCTGAATGGAATTTTCTTTGAATTTCGCATTTTCAGGATATTTTTATCGTCAATGCCCGAAATAACATGATAAAAAAGGAAGCATTTGGGTGGATTTACCCCTAGACTTTCTTCTGTCGAATGCGCAGGCAAGCCCGCCCCAAAAGGGTGAAGCGAGCCGAAGGGATCCGACCGGGATCTGAGCGAAGCGCAAAATGGAAACAGGCAGGCAGGGGTCCGTCCGTCGGCGGTCCCCGTGGTTTTACGTCTACGTCAACGTCAGCAATAATGAGCGCCCCGCGCTTGCTGCGCGGCCTTTTTCGATCGGATGCCATCGCCATGACCGACTTGAGCGTGCAAAGCGCGGACCAGGGTAACCAGGCAAAGAACAAGATCCGCTTCGTCACGGCGGCGAGCCTGTTCGACGGACACGACGCCTCCATCAACATCATGCGCCGCATCCTCCAGGCCAGCGGCGTCGAAGTCATCCACCTCGGCCACAACCGTTCGGTGGACGAAGTGGTGAATGCCGCCATCCAGGAGGACGTGCAGGGGATCGCGATCTCCTCCTACCAGGGCGGCCACGTCGAATACTTCAAGTATGCGATCGACCTGCTGCGGGAGCGCGGCGGCGAAAAGATCCGGGTGTTCGGCGGCGGCGGCGGCGTGATCGTCCCGCACGAAATCGAGGATCTGCATAAATATGGCGTGGCCCGCATCTACACGCCCGAAGACGGCGCGAAGATGGGCCTGCAGGGCATGATCACCGACATGATCCGCACCGCGGATCGCAACCTGGCGGCGGAACTGCCCCCGAACCTGGATGAAGTGTTCCATGGCAATGCGCGCGCACTGGCCCGGGTGATCACCGGGCTCGAGAACGCCACGCTGCCCGAGACTTTGCACCAGCAACTGGTGAAAGGCGCCACCGCGCACGAGAACGTTCCTGTGCTGGGCATCACCGGCACCGGCGGGTCCGGGAAATCCTCGCTCACCGACGAACTGATCCGCCGCTTCCGCATCGACCTGGGCGACGAACTGAAGATCGCGATCGTCGCGGTCGATCCTTCGCGGCGCAAGACCGGCGGCGCGCTGCTGGGCGACCGCATCCGCATGAATTCGATCAACCACCCGAACATCTACATGCGTTCGCTGGCCACGCGCGAGGCCGGCAGCGAGATCTCCGCCTGCCTGCCGGACGTGATCGCCGCCTGCAAGTGCGCGGGCTTCGACCTGATCCTGGTCGAAACTTCGGGCATCGGCCAGGGCGACGCGGCCATCGTGCCCCATGTCGACTTCTCGCTGTACGTGATGACACCGGAGTTCGGCGCCGCCAGCCAGCTCGAGAAAATCGACATGCTCGACTTCGCCGATTTCGTGTCGATCAACAAGTTCGACCGCCGCGGCGCGCAGGACGCGTTGCGGGACGTGCGCAAGCAGATGCAGCGCAATCGCAGCGCGTTCGGCGTGGCACCCGATACCATGCCGGTGTTCGGCACCATCGCCTCGCGATTCAACGATGACGGCGTCACCGGCCTCTACCAGACCATCCTTGCCGAGCTGAAGACGCGCGGACTGCAGGCGGGCGAAAGCCGGTTGAAGCCGGTGGCCGTCAAGTCATCCTCCGCGCAGAACGTCATCGTGCCGCCCGCGCGTGCGCGCTACCTGGCGGAAATCTCCGAGACCGTGCGCGGCTATCACGCCGACGTCGTGAAACAGGCGCGGGTTGCGCGCGAGCGCCAGCAATTACGTGAAGCCCGCCGCATGCTTGACGCGGCCAAGAAGGCATCGGCCGATCTCGATCCGCTGATTGCCGAGCGAGACCGTGTCCTCAGCGCCAATGCCAGGGCCCTCCTGGAAGAGTGGCCCCAGGTGCAGGCAGCCTATTCCGGCGACGAGCAGATCACCAGGATCCGCGATCGCGAAATCCGCACCACGCTCAACTCGACGACCCTGTCGGGAACCAAAGTACCGAAGGTTGCGCTGCCCCGGTTCGAGGACGACGGTGAAACCCTGAAATGGCTGATGCGCGAGAACCTGCCCGGCTATTTCCCCTATACCGCCGGCGTATTCCCGTTCAAGCGCGAGAACGAGGATCCGACCCGGATGTTCGCCGGCGAAGGCGATCCATTCCGCACCAATGCCCGCTTCAAGTTCCTGTCGAGGGACATGGCGGCCAAGCGCCTGTCCACCGCCTTCGATTCGGTGACGCTGTACGGTTTCGACCCGCACGAGCGGCCCGACATTTACGGCAAGGTCGGCAACTCCGGCGTCTCGATCGCCACCCTGGACGACATGAAGGTGCTGTATTCAGGCTTCGACCTTTGCGATCCGGCGACCTCGGTGTCCATGACCATCAACGGGCCGGCCCCGACCATCCTGGCGATGTTCGTCAACACCGCCATCGACCAGCAGGTCGAAAAGTTCGCCGCACAGCACGGCCGCCAGCCGAACGAGCAGGAAGCCGTGAAAATCCGCGCCTGGGCCCAGGAGAACGTGCGCGGCACGGTACAGGCGGACATCCTCAAGGAAGACCAGGGCCAGAACACCTGCATTTTCTCCACCGAGTTTTCGCTCAAGGTGATGGGCGACATCCAGGAATATTTCGTCAAGCACAAGGTGCGCAATTTCTACTCGGTGTCGATCTCCGGCTATCACATCGCGGAGGCCGGTGCGAACCCGATCTCGCAGCTCGCGTTCACGCTCTCCAACGGCTTCACCTTCGTCGAAGCCTATCTGGCGCGCGGCATGAGCATCGACGACTTCGCGCCCAACCTGTCGTTCTTCTTCTCCAACGGCATGGACCCGGAATACACCGTGCTGGGCCGCGTGGCGCGCCGCATCTGGGCCACTACGATGCGCGACAAGTACGGCGCCAACGAACGCAGCCAGAAGCTGAAGTACCACGTGCAGACTTCAGGCCGGTCGCTGCACGCCCAGGAAATCGCCTTCAACGACATCCGCACCACCCTGCAGGCGCTGATCGCCATCTACGACAACTGCAACTCGCTGCACACCAACGCCTATGACGAGGCTATCACCACGCCGACCGCGGAATCGGTTCGCCGGGCGCTTGCCATCCAGCTGGTCATCAACCGCGAGTGGGGCCTGGCGAAGAACGAAAACCCGAACCAGGGCTCGTTCATCATCGACGAGATGACGGACCTGGTCGAGGAAGCGGTGCTGCAGGAGTTCGAGCGCATCTCCGAACGCGGCGGCGTGCTCGGCGCGATGGAAACCGGGTACCAGCGCGGCAAGATCCAGGAAGAATCGATGTACTACGAGCACAAGAAGCATGACGGCTCCTATCCCATCATCGGCGTGAACACTTTCCGCAATCCCGATGCGGAGGAAGCGGGCGGCAGCATTCCGCTGCAGCGCTCGACCGACGAAGAGAAGCAAAGCCAGATCAAGCGGCTGCGCGAATTCCAGGGGCGCCATGCCGCAGAGACGCCGGCGGCGATCGCAAGACTGAAGCAGACGGTCATCGACAACGGCAACGTGTTCGCCGAACTGGTCAACGCGGTGCGCGTGTGCTCGCTGGGCCAGATCACGGATGCCCTGTTCGAAGTCGGCGGCCAGTACCGCCGCAGCATGTAGGACGGAGACCCGAATGGAACTGCAACTGAACCATGTCAACATTCCGGCGCGCGACCCGGAAGGGCTGATCCGCTGGTACGTCGAGAACCTCGGCCTGCGCGCCGATGCCAACAAGGCGAGGGGGCCGGGCGTGCTGCTGGCGTTCCAGGAAGGTGAGCCGGTCAATCGTTCGCCCGAGCTGCACCTGGGCTTCCAGGTGCCGAGCAGCCAGAAGCTGGCGGAGTGGGCGGCCAAATTCGGCGTCGAGGTAAGCAAAAAGCCCGGGGCTGAGTTCCACACGTTCCAGGTGTCCGATCCTGAAGGCAACCGCCTCGAAATTTACTGCAAGGCTGACAGCTAGATCCGGCGCCACGCCGGACGATTTTCACAAGGGGGAGTCATGAAGGCGAATTTCAGGAAGCGGATCCTGTATTCCTGTACGGGACTGTTCGCTTTAGCCGCAGCATCGATGCTTTTCGCGGACGACGGCGAGAAGGAACTCCTGACCCGCGCACAAGGCATGTTCAAGCCCCTGCCCGCCGATGCCGGCACCGCGGATCGTCCGCTGACGCCGGAACGCGTCGAACTGGGCAGGCTGCTGTTTTTTGAGAACCGCGTCTCCTCGGACGGTCACGTCAGCTGCGCCGCCTGCCACCTGCCCTCCTATTACGGCACCGACGCGATTCCGCAGGCCATGGGCAACCGGGGAATTGTCCTGCCGCGCAACACGCCGACGGTCTTCAATACCGCACTGCAGTTCGTCCAGCATTACGGCGGCAACCGGGTGGATGTGGAAGAACAGGCCGTCAAGGCGATCGCCAGCAAGCTCGCCTACGGCAATGCCGATCAGGCCGAGGCGGAAAAGCGGCTGCGCGAAATCACCGCGTATCGACCGATGTTCGAGAAGGCGTTTCCAGGTGAAGCGGAACCCATGACGGCGGCAAACTGGGGCCTGGCAATCGGCGCCTATGAGCGCACGTTGCTCACGCCCGCACCCTTCGACCGCTACCTCGGCGGCGACACCGCGGCGCTGAGCGCGCAAGCGAAGCAGGGCCTGGACAAGTTCATGAGTTTCGGGTGCTCCGGTTGCCACAGCGGCGTCACGGTCGGCGGGCAGATGTACCAGAAATTCGGCGTCACCCAGGATTACTGGAACCTCACGGGGAGCAAGGAAATCGAGCTGTTCAAGGGCCGGGACAAGGGCCGCTTCCAGGACACCAGGAACGAAGCGGACGCCTTCATGTTCAAGGTCCAGCAATTGCGCAATGTCGCCGTAACCCCGCCGTACTTCCACGACGGGTCCGTCGCCGAACTCGGCGATGCGGTGCGCATCATGGCGAAACTGCAGCTCGGTCGGGACCTGGGGGAGGCGGATGTCGCGGACCTGATCGCTTTCCTTGAAAGCCTGACGGGGGAAGTGCCGGCGCAGTTCGCGAACGTGCCGAACCTGCCGGTAGTGTCCAGAAAAAACTGAGAACGATCGATATTCAGGAAAAGCCAGCGAAGCGGCCGTCAGGCCGCTTCTTTTTCGGGCTCGCGCTTCGAGTCCAGGTAGTTCCGTCCCCATTCGCGCAAGGCGAGGATGACCGGCCGCAGGGATTCTCCTTCCGGGCTCAGCGTGTATTCCACTCGCGGCGGCACCTCGGCATGGACGGTACGCAGGATCAGGCCGGCCGCTTCGAGCTCCCGCAACTGGCGCGTCAGCATCCGCTGCGTGACGCTGGGCAACTTGCGTCGGATCTCGCTGAAACGCATCGTGCCCTGCAGCAGGTGATAGAGCACCAGCCCCTTCCATTTGCCGCCGATGACTTCGAGCGTGGCCTCGACCGGACAGCCAGGCGAACAGTGGTAACTGCGATGCTTCATGTGGCAACTCCGGTAATATCGCCCGCAGGCCGGGCCGGTATACAAAATGAAACCTGGGTCATTGCGTGTGCGTACTTGCGCAATCGCGCCCGCCCTCCTACGCTCTCATTCCGCAGCACCGGCTGTCAACCGTCGTTCCTGCAATTCATATACATGTAAGGAGATCGCATGAACCCGCTATTCAAAACGCTGGTGACGGTCGCTGTATTCTCCGTCGCTCCCGCCACCCTGACGCAAGCGGACCTGAAGATCGACGGCAAGGGCTTCGCCACCCTGCAGGCCGGCGAGGAAAGCTGGAGCGAGTATCCCGGCATCGCCGGCATCCACCGAATGGTCGTCTACGGCGACCCGTCAAAACAGGGCGTCTACGTGATTCGCGCCAAATTCGCACCCGGCGTGATGAGCATGCCGCATACGCATCCCGAGGACCGCCTCGCAACCGTCATCAGGGGAACATGGTGGAGCGGCACCGGACCGGACTTCACGCCGGACAAGACCGAGGGCATGCGTCCCGGCGCCTACATGCTGCATCCCGCCGGGGAGGCGCATTTCGACGGCGCCAAGGAAGAAGAAGTCATCGTGCAGTTGATCGGCTACGGACCCAGCGGCACCAAGTTCATCAAACCCGAGCTCGGCACCGTCGGCCGTTCGCTTTGAAGTCT
Organism: Burkholderiales bacterium; assembly: GCA_036384015.1. GTDB lineage: Bacteria > Pseudomonadota > Gammaproteobacteria > Burkholderiales > JACQAP01 > JACQAP01. The sequence goes on along the minus strand of DASVNF010000040.1, from coordinate 5,502 downwards.
TATCCGGAGCAAGCATGAAAGCAGTCGGCTACAGGAATTCCCTGCCCATCACCGAGGCGCAGTCGCTGGTCGACGTGGACCTTCCCGATCCGGTACCGGGTGCCCGCGATTTGCTGGTCGAAGTCAGGGCGATCTCGGTGAATCCGGTGGATACCAAGGTACGGATGCGCGCAGCCGCTGGGCCCGGCGAAATCAAGGTTCTGGGTTATGACGCCTCGGGCGTGGTGAAGGCGGTCGGGTCGCAGGTGAAACTGTTCCAGCCGGGCGACGAGGTGTACTACGCCGGTTCCATTGCGAGGCCCGGCACAAACAGCGAATTGCACGCAGTGGACGAACGCATTGCCGGGCCGAAGCCGCGCAGCCTCACTTTCGCCCAGGCCGCGGCGCTACCGCTCACCAGCATCACGGCCTGGGAACTGCTGTTCGACCGCCTCGGGCTCACGCCGGGCGACACACGACGCAAGGGCTCGCTGCTGGTTATCGGCGGCGCCGGCGGCGTCGGTTCGATCATGATCCAGCTCGCGCGCAGTTTGACCGGCCTGACGGTCATCGCGACGGCTTCGCGGCCGGAGAGCCGGGACTGGGTGCTGGCGCTTGGCGCCCATCATGCGATCGACCATTCGAAACTGCTTTCCGGCCAGGTGCGCGACCTTGGATTCCAACATGTGGATTTCGTCGCCGGCCTGACCGCGACCGACCAGCATCTGGCCGAAATCGCCGAGATCATCGCGCCGCAGGGAAAGTTCGGCATCATCGACGATCCCAAAGCATTCGACGTGCTCCTTCTGAAACGCAAATCCGTTTCCGTACACTGGGAATTCATGTTCACCCGCGCGGTGTTCGAGACGCCGGACATGATCGCCCAGCACCAGCTGCTTAAGAAGGTCGCGGAAATGGTCGATGCGGGCACGCTGAAGACCACGCTGTCCGAGGAATTCGGCACGATCAATGCCGCGAACCTGAAACGTGCCCATGCCCTGATCGAGTCGGGGCGCTCCAGGGGCAAAGTGGTCCTGTCCGGCTTCTAAAGTTACTGCTTCGCCAATCATTTATTGGCCGAAATTGTTATCCATAGGGACACCGTCTCTAGCAACTTCGCCGCAGCCTCATAGCAGCCAGCACATGACGCGAATCCGGCCATCGCTCGCCCTTACCTTGAGTCTTGTCGTTTCGCGTGATACGGTGATTTTCCCGTCCATACCGGCACTTTCATCGGCATGAACACGATAAATACCAGCAAGGGCGAATCGGCCACGGCGGGTGCCGACCTGCGAACCCTCTGCATCGTGGCGCTAGCGGTCATCCACGGCCTCGGCATGCTCGGTGCGCCCTTCGCCGCGTCGCTCCATTTCGGGCAGCCCGACGCGACGGCACACCAGAACTTCCACGTGGTTTGGGAGGCATTCAAGTACTTCGCGGCTTCGTCTGCGTGCCTTGCGATTGCGGTCGGCCCGCTGCGCCGGGGCGAGCCCTGGGCTTGGTGGACCATGCTTGTCGCCTGCCTGGCGTTGTTCGGCGGCGTTTTCGTGGCGCACGCCCTGTCCAAAGGCGGGCCGGCCATCGATCACTGGTCTTACGGGTCGTTCCTCGTCATTTCGATGGCTGCGCTCGCCGTGCTCGCCAGGGTTCCTCCCCGCGCCAACCGGTAGGGATCGCGCCCTCCCAAGTCGACGGCTTTCCCGCCTTTCAAGTCCGTCGATCCCGCATTGCATTCAGGGCTACAGCCCCGGCGCATTTTCATAGTACGCTCCGAAAAAACCGGCACGACATTGGAATTCGGTCGTCGTCCTGTTCAACGAACGAGGAGGCCTCTTGGCGCAATCGGGCACCACCGGCGGCGGTATCGCGGACACGTATCCGCGGCTGCTGTTGCACCACGCCGAAACACGCGGCGGGCGGACGGCCATGCGCGAGAAGGATCTCGGCATCTGGCAGAGCTGGACCTGGAAGCAGTCGGCCGAGGAAGTGCGCCGCCTGGCCTGCGGGCTGGCCGCGCTCGGGTTCCGCCGCGGAATGAACCTTGCCGTCATTGGCGACAACCGGCCGCGCCTCTACTGGGCCTTCGCCGCCGCGCAAAGCCTGGGCGGTGTGCCTGTCCCCCTTTACCAGGACTCGGTCGCCCAGGAAATGCTCTATGTCCTCGACAACGCCGAGATCGAATTCGCGATCGTCGAAGACCAGGAGCAGGTCGACAAGCTCCTCGAACTGCTGCCGCAAAGCCCGCGCCTCCGGCACATCATCTACGACGACCCGCGCGGATTGCGCAACTATTCGCGCCCCGAATTGATCGCCTACGACGCGCTGCGGGACAAGGGCGAAACCTTCGACCGCGCCAACCCCGCGTTCTTCGGGGCGGAGGTCGGCGCCGGCAGGTCCGGCGACACCTGCGTCATCCTTTATACCTCCGGCACGACCAGCAAACCCAAGGGAGTCTGCCTGACGCACGCCGCCCTGATCGCCGCAGCGCGCGGAGACATCGAGCTCGACCGCTTCACCGAACGCGACGAAGTCCTGTCCTACCTGCCGATGGCCTGGGTAGGAGACCACCTTTTTTCCTACGGCCAGGCGCTCGTGGCGGGCTTTACCGTCAACTGCCCGGAGTCGTCGGAAACGGTGATGACCGACCTGCGCGAAATCGGGCCGACCTATTATTTCGCGCCGCCGCGGGTGTTCGAGAACCTGCTTACCCAGGTGATGATCCGCATGGAAGACGCCAGCCGCATCAAGCGCTGGCTGTTCCGGCGTTTCATGGCGGTGGCCCGGCGCTGCGGCGCCGAGATCATGGACGGCAAACCCGTGTCCTTCACCGACCGCGTCGCCTATGCCATCGGCAATCTCCTGGTATACGGGCCGCTGCGAAACATCCTCGGCATGAGCCGCATCCGGGTTGCCTATACCGGCGGCGCCGCCATCGGCCCCGACCTCTACCGCTTTTACCGCTCGATCGGAATCAACCTGAAGCAGCTCTATGGCCAGACCGAAACGGCCGCTTACGTGTGCAAGCAACCGGACGGCGAAGCCAAGCTCGACACGGTCGGCAAGCCATTGGCCGGCGTCGAAGTGCGCATCGTCGAAAGCGGCGAGATCTGGGTGAAGACGCCCAGCATGCTCAAGGAATACTACAAGCGGCCCGACGCCAGCGCGGAATCCATCTCCCCCGACGGCTATTTCATGACCGGCGACGCCGGATTCTTCGACGGCGACGGGCATCTGAAAATCATCGACCGCGCCAAGGATGTGGGCAAACTGAACGATGGCACGCTGTACGCCCCCCAGTTCCTCGAGAACAAGCTCAAGTTTTTTCCATACGTCAAGGAGGCGGTGTGCTTCGGCGACAAACGCGACATGGTTTGCGCGTTCCTGAACATCGACATGGCGGCGGTCGGCAACTGGGCGGAGCGGCGCGGCCTCGCGTATGCGGGCTATGTCGATCTCGCCAGCCGGCCCGAAGTCTATGCGCTGCTGCAGGAATGCGTCGAGAAGGTGAACGCCGACCTGGCGGCGGAGGCCAGCCTGTCGGGATCGCAGATCCGGCGCTTCCTGGTGCTGCACAAGGAACTCGACGCGGACGACGATGAACTCACCCGCACCCGCAAAGTCCGCCGCGGCTTCATCGCCGAGAAGTACGGGATGCTGGTCGACGCGCTGTATTCCGGTGAGAAGCATTGCGTCATCGAGACGGAAGTGAAGTTCGAAGACGGCCGCAAGGGCAGCGTCCGCGCCGATGTGAGGATCAGCGACCTTCCGGCAGTAACCAGCGTTGCCAGGGCCGCATGATGGCTGGCGCGCGGAGCATGGGTGACACGATCCTGGGCGTGGAGGACATCTCGCTCGCCTTCGGCGGCGTAAAGGCGATCTCCGGGGTCAGCTTCCAGGTTCGCGAACGCGAGATCTTCGCCATCATCGGACCGAATGGCGCGGGCAAGAGCTCGATGCTGAACGTCATCAACGGCGTCTACCAGCCGCAGCAGGGCACGGTGCGCTTCAGGGGGCAGGCGTGGAAGCGTATGGTGCCGCACGAAGCGGCGCAGCTCGGCATCGCGCGGACGTTCCAGAACATCGCGCTGTTCAAGGGCATGACGGTGCTCGACAACATCATGACCGGACGCAGCCTGAAGATGCGCAGCTCGCTGCTCGCCCAGGCGCTCTACTGGGGCCCGAACCAGAAGGAAGAACTCGCGCATCGCGAGAAGGTCGAGCACATCATCGACTTCCTGCAGATCGAGCATATCCGCAAGACCCCGGTCGGGCGCCTGCCGTACGGCTTGCAGAAGCGCGTGGAACTCGCCCGCGCACTGGCGGCCGAGCCGGTGCTGCTGCTGCTCGACGAGCCCATGGCGGGCATGAACGTCGAGGAAAAGCAGGACATGTGCCGATTCATTCTCGACGTCAATGACGAGTTCGGCACCACCATCGTGCTGATCGAGCACGACATGGGCGTGGTGATGGATATCTGCGACCGGGTCGTGGTGCTGGACTACGGCCGCAAGATCGGCGACGGCACGCCGGATGAGATCCGCGCCAACAAGGCGGTGATCGACGCGTACTTGGGCGTCGCGCACTAACCCTTAACCAGAGGCGCAACGCAGAGGAAGGTGCAAAGGAAAGCGATGAAGCAGGCTGGATATGGCAGAAAGAACCCTGCATGTCAGGCATCGCAACTGAAAATCATGCAATTATTATTGCTGGCCTTGCTTTCCTTTGCGTGCTTTTCTTTGCGCCTTCGCGCCTTTGCGGTTGGCGGGAGGTCGATACGATGAGTTTTTTCTTCGAGGTGCTGATCGGAGGGCTGCTGGCGGGGGTGATGTACTCGCTGGTGGCGCTCGGTTTCGTGCTGATCTACAAGGCGTCGGGCGTGTTCAATTTTGCCCAGGGTGCCATGGTGTTCTTCGCGGCGCTGACCTTCGTCGGCCTGCAGGAGAAATTCGCGCTGCCGTTCTGGGCAGCGTTCGGCCTGGCCCTTGCCGCCATGGTGGTGCTCGGCATCCTCACCGAACGCATCGTGCTGCGCCCGCTGGTCAACCAGCCGCAGATCACGCTGTTCATGGCCACCATCGGCCTCGCGTTTTTCATCGAAGGCCTGGCCCAGTTGATCTGGGGCACCAACGTGCGGCGGCTGGATCTCGGCATCAAGGACGAACCGATTCCCTTCCTGCTGGAGCGCTTCGACATGGCGATCAGCGGTTTCGACCTGATAGCGGCCGTCGTGGCGGGCGTACTCGTCACCGTGCTCGCGGTGTTTTTCCAGGTCACCCGCGTTGGCCGGGCCTTGCGCGCGGTCGCGGACGACCACCAGGCCGCGCTCGCCGTCGGCATTCCGCTGAAGCAGATCTGGGCCATTGTCTGGTCGGTTGCCGGATTCGTGGCGCTGGTCGCGGGCCTGATGTGGGGCGCGCGCAACGGCGTGCAGTTCGCGCTGACATTCGTGGCCCTGAAGGCATTGCCGGTGCTGATCATCGGCGGCTTTGAATCGGTTACCGGCGCCATAGTCGGCGGCTTGAT
>DASVNF010000039.1:0-1574 GCA_036384015.1 Burkholderiales bacterium | reverse complement strand
ATGCGACTCTGACCGAGACCATCGACACCAACATCAGCTTGGGGACCTATTACCTGCGCCAGGTCATGGACTCGGTCGACAACCACGCGGTCATGGCGTCGGCCGGCTACAACGCCGGACCCCGGCGCGCGCGCGAATGGGCTGCCGGCCGGCCCCTCGAGGGCAGCATCTACATCGAGACCATTCCCTTCGCCGAGACCCGCGAGTACGTGAAGAAGGTGATGGCGAACACGCTCAATTACGCGCGGCTGTTCCGCCAGCCGGGGCCCAGCCTGCGCCAGCGCCTGGGGACGATTCCGGCGCGCACGACGCCGAACAATTAGCCATAATTCCGGGCCGGCAACATGGCGGCCAACTGGTTTCCCCAAAGACATGAAAATCGAATCCGTCTGCGTCATCGGGGGCTCGGGTTTTCTGGGCCGCCATGTGGTCCAGCGGCTGGCTGCCGCGGGAATCCAGGTGCGCGTACCGACGCGCCGGCGGGAACGCGCGAAGCGCCTGATCGTCCTGCCGACCGCCGACGTCATCAACGCCGACGTCCACGATCCGGCGACCCTCAACCGCCTGGTCGCGGGAACCGATGCCGTCATCAACATGGCCGGCATCCTGCACGAGCAGCGCAAGGGCGACTTCGCCCGCGTCCATACCGAACTGCCGCGGCGGCTGGTCGATGCCTGCCGCGAGCAGGGCGTGCGCCGGCTGGTCCATGTTTCCGCATTGAAAGCGGCCCACGACGCGCCCAGCGAATACCTGCGTTCCAAGGCCGGCGGCGAGCAGCAGATACGCGTCGCGCAAGCCAGCGCGATTCGCACAACCATCCTGCGCCCGTCGGTCATCTTCGGCCGTGACGACCGTTTCCTGAACCTGTTCGCGCAACTGGCGCGCGCGCTACCGGCGATCATTCTGGCGAGTCCCCGCGCACGCTTCCAGCCCGTCCACGTCGAGGATGTCGCCCAGGCCATCACGGCGAGCCTTACCGAACCGCGCTGCTTCGACCAGAGCCACGACCTGTGCGGACCGAAGGTTTATACGCTGCAGCAACTGGTCGAATACGTATGCCGCGTAACGGGGCGGGAACGGCCCGTCCTGCCGCTCAACGACGAAATGTCCTACCTGCAGGCCTGGATCCTGGAATGGCTGCCGGTGAAGCTCATGACCCGGGACAACTACTATTCCATGAAAACCGACAGCGTCTGCGATTGTCCTTTCCCGGACCTGTTCGGCATTTCCCCCACCGCTCTCGAAGCTGTCGTGCCGCTCTACCTGGCCGAGCATGCACCGCGGGCACGTTATCGCTGGTTCCGCTACCGGGCACGCCGCTGACGGCGTCGCGCCGCACCTGGAGTTCGCGCATGCAGGCATATACGCTCATCATCGGCAACAAGGCGTACTCTTCCTGGTCGCTGCGGCCCTGGCTGCTCATGAAGCACGCCGGCATCGGATTCGAGGAGAAGCGGATCTCGCTCTATGAAGATGACTCGAAGCAGACACTGCTGCGCCACTCCGGGGCCGGCAAGGTGCCGGTGCTGCGCCACGGCGAGCTCATTATCTGGGACTCGCTTGCCATTTGCGAG
>DASVNF010000038.1:0-2546 GCA_036384015.1 Burkholderiales bacterium | reverse complement strand
GTGTCCTTTCGTATCCGACGTTCGCTCGGGAAGCGCAGCAGAGTGAAGCGAACGTCGGATACGGACACTGGCGTTCACGTGATTGAATGTCGTTCAGGGATAGAGCCGCGTCTTGCTCCACGCGTCGTCCGGAGCGGCGCGCGTAAATGTGATGCGGTCGTGCAGGCGGTAGGGGCGGTCGTGCCAGAATTCGATAGCTTGTGGCGCGATCCGCCAGCCGCTCCAGCCGGGGGGGCGGGGGACGTCGCCGATGACGTACTTCGCGGCGTTGAGCGCGATGGCTTTCTCGAACGCCATGCGGCTTTCCAGCGGCTGGGACTGCTTGCTGGCCCAGGCGCCGATCTGCGCCTGCTTCGGCCGGGTGGCGAAATAGGCATCGGCCTCGGCGTCGGTCACCCGGCTCACATTGCCGCGGATGCGGACCTGCCGGCGCAGCGATTTCCAGTGGAACAGCAGCCCGGCCTTTGGGCTGGCGGCCAGTTCCCGGCCCTTGGCGCTGTCGATGTGGCTGTAAAACACGAAACCGGCGGTATCGAACCCCTTCAGAAGCACCATGCGCACGTCCGGCAGCCCGTCCGGGTCCACGGTCGCCAGCGCCATGGCGTTGGGATCGTTCGGTTCGGACTTCACCGCCTCGGCAAACCACACCGCAAAAAGCCCAAAAGGCTCATCGGCGGCGGTGAAATCACCGGAAATTAACTCGGCTGGGGTTTTGATGGTGTGTGGACCGTTCATGTCTGGAGTATCCGGTTGCGTATCCTGGCGCCCCTTCGTGCCAAGCGTGTTCTCGAACGTTCCCTATATAGGGTACGCGAGGGCCGTGGCCTATCGCCGATCGGGCGGTTGATCGCGGCGGCATCGCTGGTCGCCGTGGGCTGCTCCGCCGGTGGCTGCAGCATGGGGACCATGTTCGGCAAGGAGGCCAAGAAGGATAACGCCTCGGACGTCACCGGCTCCATCGGCCCGATCCTGCGATCCCACGACGACACCAATCTCACCGACGCCGACCTCGCCCTGGCCCGCAACGCTGCTTCCGACGTGCTGACCCGGGGCCAGAAGGACGTCAGCCAGCCCTGGGAGAATCCCGAAACCGGTGCGCGGGGCTCGGTCACGCCGCTGGCCTCGACCTATACCTCCGAGGGCCGGACCTGCCGGGATTTCCTTGCGAGCTATGTGCGCGGCACCAATGAAGGCTGGCTGCAGGGCGAAGCCTGTCAGCAGGACAAAGGGCCTTGGGAAATCCGTAACCTGAAGCCTTGGAAGCGAAGTTAAGGGCTTGGCCAGACCGCCGTGCCATTTGTAGTTTTGACACCGTTCGGGAGAAAACCCGTTGCGGGACTGTCACGAAAACCCCACATCAGGGCAAAGGACCATTCGGTCCTCACCTGAATTCCTGCAAGGAGACCTGACGGATGCGCGACCCCTATGAGGTCCTGGGGGTGCAGCGGGGTGCCAGTTCTGCGGCGATCAAGAGCGCCTTTCGCAAGCTCGCCAAGAAGCACCACCCCGATGCCAACAAGGGCGACCCGAAAGCAGCCGATCGTTTTGCCGAATTGAACACTGCGAATGAAATCCTCGGCGACGAGGACAAGCGCAAGCAGTTCGATCGCGGCGAGATCGATGGCGAGGGCAAACCGAAGTTTCAGAGTTTTGAAAGCGGCTTCCCCGGCGGCGGCGGACGTCGTGCGGGGCCGGGCGGCTTCGAATATTCGTTCCGCACCGGCGGCAATCCCGGCGGACCGGGCGCGGGCGGTTATGCCAGCGGCGGTGCGTTCGAGGACATCCTCAAGAGCATGTTCGGCGGTCAGGCTGGTGCCGGTCCCGGCGGTCCGCGCGGCGGCGCGGGCACGTTCGAATACGACGCGCCATTCGCGGCCGATCTCGATCTCAACGTCACCATGAGCGTGGCGCTCGAGGAAGCGGTGCAGGGCGCGACGCGGCGCGTGCGGCTGCCGACCGGCAAGGAGCTGAACGTCAAGATTCCGGCGGGCGTCACCGCCGGCCAGCAGATTCGCCTCAAGGGGCAGGGCGAGACCGCGCCCGGCCATCGTCCCGGCGATGTGCTGATCACGGTGAACATCGCGCCGCATCCTTACTTCAAGGTCGATGGCAACGACCTGCGGCTCGAATTGCCGATCGCGTTGTATGAAGCGGTGCTCGGCGCGAAGGTGCGGGTGCCGACGCTCGACGGCGCGGTGCAACTGTCGATTCCGAAGAACACCTCGTCCGGACGCACGTTCCGCCTCAAGGGCAAGGGCATGCCGATCAAGGGTGTGTCGGGCGCCGATGGTTTCGGCGACCTGTTCGCCACCACGCGCATTGTCTTGCCGGACGCCAACAACGCGGAGCTTGAAGCGCTGATGGAGAAATGGCGCGACCAGCATCCGACCAATCCGCGCAGCGATTTCGAGTGACGGTGAAACTTCACTCCTTACAGTTGCCCGCACTCTACATGTTGCTCATCTGATCTCTCTCTGGTCGTGTCCGCGAAAGCGGGGACCGATGATTGTGGGTGTTGAGTGTTGCTATATGCCGTCATTCCGGGG
>DASVNF010000037.1:0-9259 GCA_036384015.1 Burkholderiales bacterium | reverse complement strand
AGCCACAATCCGACCTGTGGCAGCAGAACCTTACCGACGACAAGGCGCTGGAGCGATACTCGGCGCTCGGCTATGCCGATGGGGCAATGGTTCACAAACGCGTGGCGGAACTGCGAACCAGCGCGCGCTACCGGCGCATGGCGGCCTCCGGCCAGGCTCGGCTCGACCAGCTCATGCCGCGGCTCATCGAGACTGCCGGCAGACTCCCCGATCCGGATGCGACCTTCGAGCGCGGCCTGCGCGTGATCGAAAGCATCGGCCGCCGCGAATCCTACCTTGCGTTGCTGCTCGAATATCCGCAGGCGCTGGCCAGCCTCGCGCGGCTGGCCGCCGCGAGTCCCTGGGCGGCAGACTACCTGGCGCAGCACCCGATCCTGCTCGACGAGCTGATCGCCCCCCAGCAGAACCAGGCACCGGACTGGGCCGGCCTGCGCAATGCGCTGCGGGCGAGCCTGGAAGAACACCCGGGCAATACGGAACGGCAGATGGATGTGCTGCGGCATTTCAAGCAGACGCAGACGTTGCGTCTGCTGGCGCTCGATCTCGCGGGCCAGTTGCCGCTGGAGACCCTGTCGGACCATCTTAGCGACCTCGCCTGCGTGATCCTGGAGGAAGTCCTGCGCCTGGCCTGGGAAGGCCTGCGCCAGCGTCACCGGGATACGCCGCGGTTCACGATCATCGGCTACGGCAAGCTGGGCGGGAAGGAACTCGGCTACGCTTCCGATCTCGACATCATTTTCCTCTACGACGACGCGCATGAAGCGGCGGCCGAAACCTACGCGCGCCTCGCCCAGCGCATCAATACCTGGCTGACCAGCGCCACCGGCGCCGGCCTGCTTTACGAAACCGACCTGCGGTTGCGTCCGAACGGCGTCGCCGGGCTGCTCGTCAGCAATATCGACGCCTTCCACGACTACCAGTTCGAGCAGGCCTGGATCTGGGAGCACCAGGCGCTGACCCGCGCGCGCGCCGTCGCCGGCGATCGCGGCATCGGCGAGCGATTCGAACAAATCCGCGATGAAGTGTTGCGCCGACCGCGGGCGCTGCCCAACCTGCAAACCGAAATCCGCGCCATGCGCCAGAAAATGCGCGACGCCCATCCGAACCACAGCGGGCTGTTCGACCTGAAGCACGATCGCGGCGGTATCGTCGACGTCGAATTCATCGTCCAGTACCTGGTGCTGGGATATGCACAGCGGCATCCCGAGCTCACCGGCAACATCGGCAATCTCGCCCTGCTGAAACTTGGCGCCAGGATCGGGCTGATCGCCGGGGATCTCGCCGACGGCGCCCACGCCGCCTATCGCGAATTCCGTGCGCTCCAGCACCAGTTGCGGCTGCAGGGCGAACGCTACGCGCGCGTCGAGCCCGAACGCGTGGAAGCGCATGCCCGGGCCGTCAATAATCTGTGGGAAGCGGTACTGGAGAAAACGCCGGCTTAGCCGCCTTGCGGCGCGGGCCTACTCCTGGCCGGAGTAGATCTTTCCGGTCAGCCGGTACACCGTGGTGGTGCCCTTGCCCTTGATCGAAATGTCCTGGGGGGTTTCGAAAGAATAGCGGTGGCCAAGCCTGCGATTGGTGATTTTGTCCACCAGGATCTGGCCGGCCGTCGCCTCCGAAGTCAGACGGCTGGCCAGGTTGACCGTGTCGCCCCAGAGGTCGTAGATGAAGCGGGTGGCGCCAATGACGCCGGCAATCGCCGGTCCCGTGGCGATGCCGATATGCAGCTGGATGCCAAGTCGACGCAGGGCCGGGTCCGACCGGGTCAGTTCCAGCATCTCCATTGCCATGTCCGCCGTGTGGTCGACATAGTTGAGGCGCTCGCCCGCAAGGCCCCCCACCACCATGTAGGCGTCACCGATGGTCTTGATCTTGTCCAGGCCGTGCTTTGCCGAAAGGCGGTCGAAGCGGGTGAAAACCTCATCCAGGAACGACACCACCTGGTTGGGGGTGAGTTCTTCGGCAAGGCGGGTGAAATCCACCACGTCGGCGAACATTACCGAAACATCGGCAAAACCGTCGGCGATGGTGCCGGGTTGGGACTTGAGCCGGTCGGCCACATGCGGGGGCAGGATGCTCAGCAGGAGACGCTCCGATTTTTCGCGCTCGGTGCGCACCAGCTCGTGCTGCTCCGCCAGCCTGTTTTCATAGCGGTTGCGTTCCTGCACGAAATGCCGCAACAGCAGGTACACCATGGTGGAAATGATGGTGAAGTTCAGCACGAAGAACACGGCGACCGTCTTCATCGGCATGCCGTAGCCCTCGCCGGTGGCAAGGAAGAAATCGAATATGCCCGACACCACCGTCAGCACGACATAGGCGAAAAACCAGGGGATCGATTCCCTCGGCCCGTAACAGACCATCGCGCCGATCGGCGCCAGCAGCGCCAGCAGGGCTACGCCGGACGAACTGACGAAGCTGCCGATCGACCACTGGATGACGAAAGGGAAGAACAGGAACAGCGCCAGTTGCGCGACGCGAAAGAAATCGAAATTGCGGGTGCGCAGGTAAATCACCAGCACCAGCGCCGACAGTATCTGGAATCCGAGGGGAATCGACGTCGGCAGCTTGAGACCCATCCACCAGTAGATGCCGAGCCAGATGATCGCCGCGGCGTTCATCAACCCGCTGGCGAACATCAGCAGCGACTTGCGCAGCCGAAGCTCCTCGCTGTCGGCAGGATCGATGGCGGCAGCGCCCAGGCGCGAGATAAGGTCTCGGCCTGGGATGACGGCGGATTGCCGGGCTTCGGGCATGTGAAGGGGCTGGTTACCTTTTGTTCTTGTTGGCGGCGGCGGGAATACGAGGCGCCGGCCACCGTACGCACGAGCGCAAGAGTAAAGCATGCGGACGCTTTCCGGCAAGGCAAACAACCCCGGTTCAGTGCCGGGCCGCGTCTGCGCTAGAATTGAGCCTTTTTCAGGGAGCAAGCAACATGTCGATGGCCGACCGCGACGGTCTGATCTGGTACGACGGCAAAATGGTCCCCTGGCGCGACGCGACTACGCACGTGCTGACCCATTCGCTGCATTACGGCCTGGCCGTATTCGAGGGGCTGCGCGCCTACAAGACCGTCAACGGGACCGCCATTTTCAGGCTGAAGGAGCATACGGAACGCCTGTTCAACTCCGCGCACATCTACATGATGAAGATTCCGTATGACAGGGAAACGCTGATCCAGGCGCAAAAGGACGTGGTGCGCGCCAACAATCTGGAATCCTGCTATGTCCGGCCGATCGCCTTCTACGGATCGGAAAAAATGGGCGTGTCGCCAAAAGGGGCGCAAGTGCACGTCGCCATCGCCGCATGGCCCTGGGGCGCGTATCTTGGCGCCGAGGGCCTGGAAAAAGGCATCCGGGTGAAAACCTCCTCCTTCGCCCGCCATCACGTCAATGTTTCGATGTGCCGCGCAAAATATTCCGGCACGTACGCCAATTCCATTCTGGCCAACATGGAAGCGACCGAGCACGGCTATGACGAAGGCCTGCTGCTGGACGTCGACGGTTTCGTCGCCGAAGGCGCCGGTGAGAACCTGTTCATGATCAAGGGCGACCGCATCGTCGAACCGGAACTGAATTCGGCGCTGATCGGCATCACCCGCGATTCGGTTGTCCAGCTCGCCGCCGACCTCGGCTACAAGGTCGAAGCCAAGCGCATCACCCGCGACGACCTGTACATCGCCGATGAAGTCTTCTTTACGGGCACCGCCGCCGAAGTCACGCCGGTGCGGGAAGTCGACGGCCGCACCGTCGGCTCGGGCAAGCGCGGCCCGCTGACCGAGAAGCTGCAGTCGATGTTCTTCGACGTCGTCAACGGCCGTTCCGAGAAATACCGGCACTGGCTGCACAAGGTGTAAGGCGTGGCTGACCGCGAGTTTGCGAAAGTGAACCAGAACAAGCCTGCCGACGGCAAGGCGGCAAGCAGGGAACGCGTGGTGGAAGTCGGCGCGGCCGACATGCCGCTGCACTGCCCGCTTCCCTCCCAGCAATTGTGGAATACGCATCCGCGCGTGTTCCTGCCCATCGAAAAGACGGGCGAGGCACTGTGCCCGTACTGTGGCACTCGCTATGTCATGCGGGGCGCCGTCAAGTCCTCGCACTAGACCCTTTAACCGCAGAGGCGCTGAGACGCGGAGGATGCGCAGAGAAAAGCCAAGGAGGTGTGGGAAGCTGCCTTTGCCGATATGGGATGCGCAAATAATGTCGTTGCAGTGGTCATGTGGCGGCCAAACCAGATCTTGCCGACAATCTTCGCTGCAGCGGCAGCTCCCTCGTTTTCATCCGGAATTTTCCTCCGCGTCGCTTTTCTCCGCGCCTCTGCGCCTCTGCGGTGAGGTTGAGACAACGGCGCCATGACAAAAATACTGATCGTGGCGCCCTCCTGGGTCGGGGACGCCCTGATGTCGCAACCGCTGCTCACCCTCCTCAAGCAACAGGAACCCGGTTCGGCCATAGACGTGCTGGGCCCCGGCTGGGCCCTGCCAATCTACCGTCGCATGCCCGAAGTCTCCGGCACGATCGAGAGTCCGTTTGCCCATGGCGAGCTGGCACTGGGAAAACGCTGGCGCATGGGCCGGACATTGCGCGCGGCGAACTACGATCGCGCCTATGTGCTGCCCAACTCCTTCAAATCGGCTCTGCTGCCGAAGTTCGCCGGCATCCCGCTCCGCATCGGCTTTGTCGGCGAGATGCGCCAGCTACTGTTGACGGACGCACGGGCGCTCGACACGCGGGCATTGCCGCTGATGGTGGAGCGCTTTGCCTTTCTTGCCAGCCCGCGCGGATCGCCAATCGCGCGGCCGGTGCCGCGTCCCCGGCTGCAAGTCGATGCCACGGAGCGCGGTCCGCTGCTGGCGCGCCTCGGCCTGACCTTGGACGCACGCATCGCCTGCTTCTGCCCGGGCGCGGAATACGGTCCTGCAAAGCGCTGGCCAGCCTCGCATTTCGCGGCACTCGCCAGCCGGCTGTCGGCGGCGGGCTACTCGGTATGGGTGGTCGGTTCCGCAAAGGAACGCGGTATCGGCGAGGAGATCCGCGTCGCCAGCGCTGATGCGGCGGTCAACCTGTGCGGCAACACCACGCTCGACGAGGCGGTCGTATTGCTCTCCTGCGCCGCCGTGGTGGTCAGCAACGACTCCGGACTTATGCATGTCGCGGCCGCGCTCGACCGCCCGATGATCGCGCTCTACGGTTCCAGCTCTCCGGGATTTACGCCGCCGCTTTCCGGCCACGCCCGCATCGTCAGCATCGGCGTGCCCTGCAGTCCGTGTTTCCAGCGCGTCTGTCCGCTCGGCCACTTCGACTGTATGATGAAACTCGATCCGGGGCTCGTGCTCGCCGAAATCCAGGCGCTAGCTGAAACCCGGCCTTTCGCCGTCCGGCCACATCCGACAATCCAGTGATCATCGAGAATTTCGCCACGCCGCAGGACGCCGAGCAGGCTTTCTACAAGGCTTTCGAACGGGCCGACCTTGCCGCGATGATGGCGGTATGGGCCGAGGAAGAGGACATCGTCTGCGTGCATCCCGGCGGCGCGCGCCACACGGGTATCGTGGAGGTGCGTGAATCCTGGCGCCAGATCCTGGCGCAGGGTCCCGGGCTGCAGTTTCACCTGGTAGGCAATCGCGTGTTCTCCGGCCGCATGATGTCCATTCACAGCGTCTACGAACATGTGACGGTCGCCGGCGAATCGCGGCCGGCGAACCCTGTGCTGGCCACCAACATTTACCTGCTTACCGATCGCGGCTGGCGCATGCTCATGCATCATGCTTCGCCGCTGGCGACAGTCGCCGCCGCCAAGGAACCGCCGCCGTCCGTGCTGCACTGATGAGCGCCGCATATCGCGCACCCTGGTGGCTGCCCGGCGGCCACCTGCAGACGATCTATCCGTTCTTTTTCCTCAGGCAGCGCCTGCCGCGATACCGGCGCGAACGCTGGGATACGCCCGACGGCGACTTCATCGACCTCGACTGGGTCGATGGCCCGCCGGCAGGGCCGCTGCTGGCGCTGTTTCACGGCCTGGAAGGCAGTTCCGCGAGCCACTACGCGACGGCGATCATGAATGCCGTTGCGCGCACCGGATGGCGCGGCGTGGTCGTGCATTTCCGCGGCTGTGGCGGCGAGCCCAACCGCCTGCCGCGCGCCTATCACTCCGGCGATGCCGGTGAGATCGACTGGATCCTGAAGCGCCTGAACGGGCTCGCGGCGCAGGCCCCGCTGTTCGCTGCCGGTGTTTCCCTGGGGGGCAATGCGCTGCTGAAGTGGCTGGGCCGCGAGCGGGCGCAGGCGGCACGCGCGATCCGCGCCGCAGCCGCCATTTCCGCTCCCATGGACCTGACGACAGCCGGCGATCGCCTGTGCCGCGGCTTCAATCTGGCCTACGGGCACCTGTTCATGCGCACGCTCAGGCGCAAGAGCCTCGCCAAGCTCCAGCGCTTTCCGG
Source organism: Burkholderiales bacterium (assembly GCA_036384015.1). Classification (GTDB taxonomy): domain Bacteria; phylum Pseudomonadota; class Gammaproteobacteria; order Burkholderiales; family JACQAP01; genus JACQAP01. The sequence continues at coordinate 2,818 of DASVNF010000037.1, read as the reverse complement.
GCCTCTATGACGGCGAAAAAGTCAGGCGCAGCCGCACCCTGCGTCAGTTCGACGATCTCGTCACCGCGCCGCTCCATGGATTTCGCGATACCGACGATTACTGGACCCGGGCCAGCAGCAAACCCGACCTGGCGCACATCGAAACGCCGACCCTGATCGTGCACGCACGCAACGACCCGTTCCTGCCCGAACCTTATCTGCCGGCGCCGGCGGAGGTTCCGGCCGCGGTGGAACTGGACTTCCCGGAAGGCGGGGGGCATGCCGGGTTTGCCTCCGGCCCGTTTCCGGGGAATCTCGACTGGCTGCCGGGCCGGCTGCTGGCATTTTTCGGCAAACGCGCCGACACCAGGTAATGCTTCCGTGAACTTCCTTTGCTATCCTCGGCTCTGACCCAACACGCCGACACTCACGGAATCCAGCGACCATGCCCAATCTGCCCGCACAGGAAATATTCAAGGCCTACGATATCCGGGGCATCGTCGATAAGACGCTGACCGCCGAAGCCGTTGAAGCCATCGGCCAGGCAATCGGCTCCGAAGCGCAAAAACGCGGCAAGCGGGCGGTGTGCATCGGCCGGGATGGGCGTCTGTCCGGCCCGGTGCTGTCGCAGGCGCTTGCCCGCGGCCTGCAGAAAAGCGGCGTGGACGTCATCGATGTAGGCCGCGTCACAACGCCCATGCTCTATTTCGCCACCCACCTGCTCGGCACCGGCAGCGGCGTCATGGTCACGGGCAGCCACAATCCCCCCGACTACAACGGTTTGAAAATGATGGTCGCCGGCGACACGCTGTCCGGCGATGACATCCTGGCCCTGCGCAAGCGTCTCGAAACGGGTGATCTGCAGTCCGGCGCGGGCAAATACAGCACCGAGGAAGTCGCCCAGGCATACCTGGAACGCGTCACCGGCGACGTTAAGCTGAAACGCCGCATGCGCATCGCCGTGGATTGCGGCAACGGCGTTCCCGGCGCTTTCGCCCCCGACTTGTACCGGCGCATGGGCTGCGAAGTTCAGGAGTTGTTTTGCGAAGTGGATGGAACGTTCCCCAACCACCATCCCGATCCGTCGCAGCCGAAGAACCTGCAGGACCTGATTGCCGCGCTCGGGGACGGCGACGCCGAAATCGGCCTTGCCTTCGACGGCGATGGCGACCGCCTCGGCGTGGTTACCAAAGAGGGCAAGATCATTTATCCGGACCGGCAGCTCATGCTGTTCGCCGCCGACGTCCTCAGCCGCAACAAGGGCGCCGAAATCCTGTTCGACGTGAAATGCACGCGCAACCTGGCCCCCTGGATCCGCGAGCATGGCGGCAAGCCCACCATGTGGAAAACCGGCCATTCCCTGATCAAGGCCAAGATGAAACAAAGCGGCGCGCTCCTCGCCGGAGAGATGAGCGGGCATGTCTTCTTCAAGGAACGCTGGTATGGTTTCGACGATGGCCTGTATGCAGGTGCCCGGCTGCTCGAGTACCTGAGCGGCGTTTCCGATATCCGGGCGGCCTTCGACGATCTCCCCGACTCCATCAATACGCCGGAGCTGCAGATCAAGCTCAACGAAGGGGAAAACTACGCGTTGATCGAAAAACTGCAGAAGACGGCACGCTTCCCCAGCGCCCGCGAAGTCATTACGATCGACGGCCTGCGGGTGGAATATGCCGATGGGTTCGGCCTCGCACGCTCGTCGAACACGACGCCCGTTATCGTATTGCGTTTCGAAGGCACCGACGCGAATGCGTTGAAACGCATCCAGGACGATTTCCGCCGCGTCCTGGAAGAAGTACGGCCCGGCGCACAACTGCCGTTCTGAGTCCCAGGCAAGGAAGCGCCTCACCGGCCCGGCTCTGCGGCGGCTATTTCGCTTCCAGCACTTTCTTCAGGCTGGCCAGGCCGCTGCGATAGGCGCCGTTGAGGAAATCGAGGGCGGCCCTGTCGTCCTGCCCCGCGGGCGGCGTATCGGTCCAGTAGGCGAGACGCCTGAAACGGCCGCGCCATTCGACCACGGATCGTCCGGGCCCCACCTCTTTCACCCATAGCTCCGAGTAGTAGTCCGCCGCACGCACCTCGCCATCCACATAGGTGTAGGCCATGCGCCGGTTCCCCGGGTCGTAGTCGAGCAGTTTCTCCGTCACCTGGGTGCCGTCGCCGCGGCGCCGAAGCTGGCGGATCGCGCCGGTTTCATTGCGATCGCGCAATACCAGCCTGCTGGATTCGGTTCCCGGCGCCCAGCGCTGGATGCCGCCGAAATCCCCGGCCATGGCCCAGACCTCGTCGGCCGGCGCCTCGATGGTGATGCTGTGGAAAATCGACAGCTCTTGAGCGTCGGCAAAAGCCGGCACAGAACCGAACAGGCCGGCAAGGCCGGCCGCCAGGAGCGTGAACAGCTTCATGCATCCTCCTTCCGGGATTCAGGCCTCAGTCTCCGGCGGATTCTTCGACAACTTTCTTCAGATTCTCCAGGCCCAGCGGATAGGTCTTGTTGAGCGCGTTGAGCGGCGTGGCGTCATCCTGGCCTTCCGGCGGCTCGTCGGTCCAGTAGGCCAGCCGCTTGAAGCGCGCCTTCCAGACCACCTTGGCCCTCCCGCCACCGGCGTCGGACACGATCATGGTCGCGAAGTAGTCCGTCGCGATCACGGTGCCGCCGACATACGTGTAGGTGAGGCTCTTTTCGTCGCCGGTCTCGTACTCGAGCAGCTTTTCCTGCACCTTGGTGCCGTTCTGGCGCGTCAGTTCCCTGATGGCGCCGACCCGGTCATTCTTGCCAAGGATAATGCGGCTCGCCGCGATGGTCGGCAGCCATCGGTGGATCCCGTTGAAGTCGCCC
>DASVNF010000036.1:0-39032 GCA_036384015.1 Burkholderiales bacterium | reverse complement strand
CAGCTTCTCGCGGTCGTAGTCCGAGGAGGTGTCTTCGATCTGGGTCTTGATCTGCGCAACGCGCGAATCGACCGCAGCCTTGTCACCCACGCCATCGATGATGGTGGTGTTTTCCTTGGAAACCTGCACCTTCTTGGCGCGGCCCAGGTCCTTGATGGTGGCCTTTTCCAGCGACAGGCCAACTTCTTCGGAGATCACGGTGCCGCCGGTCAGCACGGCCATGTCTTCCAGCATCGCCTTGCGACGGTCGCCGAAGCCCGGAGCCTTGACGGCCACGACCTTGACGATGCCGCGGATGGTGTTGACCACCAGGGTCGCCAGCGCTTCGCCTTCGACTTCCTCGGCAACGATCAGCAGCGGCTTGCCGGCCTTGGCGACGCCTTCCAGCACCGGCAGCAGGTCACGCACGTTGGAGATCTTCTTGTCGTGCAGCAGGATGTACGGGTCATCCAGGTCAGCGGTCTGCGACTGCTGGTTGTTGCTGAAGTACGGCGACAGGTAGCCGCGGTCGAACTGCATGCCCTTGACCACGTCCAGCTCGTTGTCCAGGCCCGAGCCTTCTTCAACGGTGATCACGCCTTCCTTGCCGACCTTGTCCATGGCGTCGGCAATGATGTTGCCGATGGCCTCGTCCGCGTTGGCGGAAACGGTGCCGACCTGGGCAATCGCCTTGCGGTCCTTGCAAGGGGTCGACAGCTTCTTGATTTCGGCAGTGACGGCTTCAACAGCCTTGTCGATGCCGCGCTTGATGTCCATCGGGTCGACGCCCGCGGCGACCGACTTCAGGCCTTCGGCGAGGATCGCCTGGGCCAGCACGGTCGCTGTCGTGGTGCCGTCACCGGCCACGTCGGAAGTCTTGGAAGCGACTTCCTTGACCATCTGCGCGCCCATGTTCTCGAACTTGTCCTTCAGCTCGATTTCCTTGGCCACGGAAACGCCGTCCTTGGTGATGGTCGGGGCGCCGAACGAGCGCTCCAGCACCACGTTACGGCCCTTCGGGCCCAGGGTTACCTTGACCGCGTCGGCCAGAATGTTGACTCCGGCCACGATGCGGGCACGGGCGGAGTCGTGAAATTTGACGTCTTTGGCTGCCATAAATTTGCTCCTGAATTTGGGTGAACTGGTAGTGACTGTTCTTAGGCGGCTTCGACGACGCCCATGATGTCTTCTTCGCGCATCACGAGCAGTTCCTCGCCGTGAACCTTTACGGTCTGGCCGGAATATTTGCCGAACAGGATCTTGTCGCCTTTCTTGACGTCGAGGGGACGGACCTTGCCGTCTTCCAGGACCTTGCCGTTGCCCACGGCAATCACTTCACCCTGATCCGGCTTTTCGGCGGCGGTATCGGGGATCACAATTCCGGACGCCGTCTTGCGCTCTTCCTCGAGGCGCTTGACGATGACGCGGTCGTGCAAGGGACGGATTTTCATTTCGACTCTCCTTTTGTTTTAGTCTGACGATAAAGAGGGCGGACCTCTTCTTGGCACTCAATGCTTGAGAGTGCTAATAGTAGATGTGCGGAGAGGGAATTTCAAGGGAAGACTGTCTTATTTGTCGAGAAAACAAGACACACGCAATGTAAGCGGGCGCTCACATTTCTGTAACGCGTTAGCCGAGGCAGACTTCGGCTGGGGAATGGGGTTACCTTAGCTCAGCAGTTGCGTGTTCCCCGGAATTCCGAAACGGTAGACAGTCCGGGCTTGCCCGGCACCCGCAGGGGGAATGGGATTGATGGGGCACGGCGGCGTGCGCGTGCCGTCCGCATGCAGGGTTGCATCGTTGGCATAGTCTGCCCAGATACCGCGGTGCACCGGCCGGAACATCCACATCAGGTAGCCGCGGCGCGCCGCCAGATTGACCAGGTCTTCGGCATCCGGCGCCTCGGAAACCACGACCTGCTGGCCGTTCAGGCCGAACGGAAAGGCGCCGAACGCCTGCAGGCATTCGATGGATTCGCTGGTTTCGGCGCCGGGGCGCACGCATCCCCCCCGTTCGGCCCGCGCCACATCCCATGCCCCGAGCTTCCAGCCTGCCTCCATTGCCGCGCAGTCCAGCGTCCCGAGATCCTTCCAGCGGTAATTCACCTGCAGGGCGGAACTGGGCACCGGGGTATAGGCCACCGTTGCAGCCTGTTCGAGATCGATGATCTTTTCCTCGACAAAACCATGCCAGTGCAAGGTCAGGATCACGGGCGTATCCGGACAGGGGACGGCAGCGACGGTGATGGCCACCAGCGGCAACGAATTGGCCGTCATCTGATCGGAGATGGCTTCCAGCAGATCCATGCGCAGATTCCTTTCGATGTCGAACAGTAAACAGCCTCCTGTCGGTTAAAGCATCAACGATGCCAGCCCCTCGGCAGCCGCACTGCCCGTGTGCTAGCACTCGTGCCAATGCGATTTACGGGATTTGCAACAGCGCGCAAGCGCGCTCGGTTGGCTCCTGAGAGAATGCGCCCACCGAATCATCCGCATTCGTTTCTGACCGATGAATCCCGCATCCCCGAGCAACTCCGACTGGCTGTCCCGCAGCCTGCGTAGCGTCTGGCACCCGTGCACGCAGATGAAGCACCACGACGAGCATCTCCCGCTGATTCCCATCGCACGCGGCGAAGGCATTTGGCTGTATGACTTCGACGGGAACCGCTACCTGGATGCGATCAGTTCCTGGTGGGTGAACCTGTTCGGCCATGCCAACCCCCGCATCAACGCAGCCGTCACGGACCAGCTTGGCAAGCTCGAACATGTAATTCTTGCCGGTTTTACCCACGAACCGGTGGTGCGCCTTTCCGAGAGGCTGTCGGAGCGGACCGGGCTCTCGCACTGTTTCTACGGCAGCGACGGCGCATCGGCGACCGAGATCGCGCTGAAGATGAGTTTCCACTACTGGCGCAACAGCGGGCGCCCGGAGAAAAGCCGGTTCATCAGCCTGCGCAACGGCTATCACGGCGAAACGCTGGGCGCCCTGTCCGTTACCGATGTGCCGCTGTTTCGCGATACCTACGCTCCGCTGCTTAGAGCAAGCGCGCAGGTTCCGTCGCCGGATTGGCGGCAGGCCGGTCCGGGAGAAAGCCCGGAGCAGGTCGCGGTCCGAACGGCGGGAATACTTGCGGAACACCTGCGGGAGCATCACGCGCAAACAGCCGCGCTGATACTCGAGCCGCTGGTGCAGGGTGCCGGCGGGATGGCCATGTACCACCCGCGTTACCTCAAGGAAGCGCGGGCTCTGTGCGACCGTCACGGCGTGCTTCTCATCGCCGACGAAATCGCAGTGGGCTTCGGCCGTACCGGCAGCTTCCTCGCCTGCGAGCAGGCGGGCATCAAACCCGATTTCCTGTGCCTGTCGAAAGGCCTCACCGGTGGCTACCTGCCGCTGTCGGTTACCCTGACCAGCCAGCAGGTTTACGACGCCTTTTACGACGATGAAACCGCCCGCGGCTTCCTGCATTCGCATTCATACACCGGCAACGCCCTCGCCTGCCGCGCGGCCCTCGCGGTGCTCGACATCTTCGAGCAGGACGGCGTGCTCGCCGCCAACCGCGAAAAGTCCGCGGCGTTCACGCGCCGTTGCGTCGTGCTGGCCCGGCATCCGCAAGTCAGGAATTTCCGTAATACCGGGATGATCTGGGCCTTCGATGCCGCGGATGAGAATCCCGCGTTTTCACGCCGGTTCTACGAACGCGCGCTGAAGCGGGGCCTGCTGCTGCGCCCGCTGGGCAACACCGTGTACTTCATGCCGCCCTACGTCATCGAGCCTGGCGACATGGACCTGATCGTCGAAGGAACCCTTTCCGTCCTCGATGATCTGCATCAGAACCCCTAGGCGCCGCATACGGGCAACGACCGCCCGCGGCGATTTGCTAGCATTCGATCCGATGAAACGCTTTCGCATCCTGGTTTGCCTGCTGGTTTCGCTGCCTTCGATGGCCGGCGCGATGCTCGACGACCGCCTGCCCAAGCCGGTGGCCGCCGCCCTCGCCCAGGCCGGCGTCCCGGAATCCCAGGTCGGCGCCTACATTCACGACCTGTCCACGGACCAGCCCGTGTTCGAGGTTTCTTCCGACCGCGCGATGAACCCGGCCTCGGTCATGAAGCTGGTCACGACTTTCGCAGCGCTGGAGACCCTCGGTCCGTCCTACACGTGGAAGACCGAAGCTTGGCTCGACGGTAATCTGGCGGGAGATCGTCTTGACGGCAACCTGGTCCTGAAGGGCTACGGCGATCCCAAATTCAACCTTGAAAGCCTGTTGCTGTTCCTGCGCGACCTGCGCAACCGGGGCCTGCGCGAAATCAACGGCGACCTCGTGCTCGACCGCAGTTTTTTCTCGGTGGAACCCCATGACCCGGCTTTGTTCGACAACGAACCGACACGGCCTTACAACGTCGGACCGGACGCGCTCCTGATCAACTTCAAATCGTTCAGGCTGCAGTTCGTGCCGGACGATGAAAAGCAATCGGTGCAGGTGTACTCCGAACCGTTGCTGCCGCAGGTGAACGTGATAAACAACCTGCACCTTGCCCCCGGGTTTTGCGACATATGGCCGGAAAAGCCCGCGATCAACGCCAACAACCTTACGTTCTTCGGCGTGTTTCCCTCCAGCTGCGGCGAGAAGTCGCGCTACTTCAGCCTGCTGACGCCGAACGAATATGCGGCAACGCTGTTCCGCCAGTTCTGGCTGCAGGTGGGCGGGACCTGGACCGGAAAGGTCCGCGAATCCCAGCTGCCGCCGACCGCGAAAATGTTCGCCTCCTGGGAATCGCCGCCGCTGTCGGAGCTCATTCGCGACGTCAACAAATTCAGCATCAATGTGATGGCGCGCCAGATTTATCTGACCTTAGGCACGCGCGACACCGGCCCACCGGCGACCCTCGAAAAGTCCGGGCGCGCGGTGCGCGACTGGCTGGTGCGGCGCGGAATGCCGTTTCCCGAACTGGTGATCGACAACGGCGCCGGCCTGTCGCGCAACGACCGCATCAGTCCGCGCCACCTCGGCCAACTGCTGGCGGCCGCGTACAAGAGCCCGCTGATGCCGGAATACATTGCTTCACTGCCGCTGACGGCAGTGGATGGAACCATGCGCAAGCGGTTCGCCAACTCCCCGGTCGCCGGACAGGCGCACATCAAGACCGGCTACCTCGAGAACGTGCGCGCCATCGCGGGGTACACGCTCGATGCGCGTGGCCGGATGCTGGCGGTGGTGTTCGTCATCAATCATGTTTCGGCGCGCGGCGCGCAAGCCGCCCAGGAGGCGTTCCTGGAATGGGCCCGTTCGGGCCAGCCGGAGCAGTGAGAACGCGGGGCCCCGGTTACCGTGTGAGATAATTCCGCACTCACCCGACCGCTCATTTCGTGACCACCCCGCTCAATGTCGTTGTGCTGGCCGCTGGCAAAGGCACCCGGATGCATTCCAGGCTGCCCAAGGTGCTGCATCCGCTCGCCGGCGTGCCGTTGCTCGGACACGTGCTTTCCAAAACCGGCGAACTGCGCGCGGAGCGGGTCGTCGTGATCTATGGCCATGGCGGCGACGCCGTTCCCTCCGCATTCGCCGGGTCCGGGGCCACGTTCGTGGTGCAGGAGCCGCAGCTCGGCACCGGCCACGCGGTGCAGCAGGCGCTTCCGCATTTGCTGCCCGGGGGCAAAACCCTGGTGCTCTACGGTGACGTTCCCCTCACCCGGGTCGAAACCCTGAACCGACTCGTCGCCGGATCCAAAGGCCTCACCCTGCTCACCGCGACGCTCGACGACCCCGCCGGCTACGGACGCATCGTGCGCAACAGATCGGGAGCGATCGCGCGCATCGTGGAGGAAAAGGATGCGAACGCGAAGGAACGGCAGATTCGCGAGGTCAACACCGGGATTCTCTGCGCGCCCACCAGAGAGCTCGGCCAATGGCTTCCGCGCCTGCAGAACCGCAATTCGCAGAAGGAGTACTACCTGACCGACATCGTCACGCTGGCCATCGCATCGGGAACCGGCGTGCACGCCACCCAGCCGGCGGACAACTGGGAGGTCCTCGGCGTGAATAGCAAGGACCAGCTGGCGTGGCTGGAACGGGTCCATCAGCTGGAGCAGGCGCGCCAGCTGATGAAGGAAGGCGTGACGCTGGCCGATCCCTGGCGATTCGACTTGCGCGGCGAACTTGCCTGCGGCCGGGATGTCTTCATCGACGTGAATTGCGTGTTCGAAGGCAAGGTCCGGCTGGGCGACGGCGTGAAGGTCGGCGCGGGCTGCGTGCTCAGGAATGTCGACGCCGGGGGTGACACGGAATTCGCGCCTTACTCGCATGCCGACGGCGCGGTGGTCGGAAACCGCTGCCGGGTGGGTCCTTACGCGCGTCTGCGACCCGGCACCCGGCTGGCGGACGAGGTGCATGTCGGCAATTTCGTCGAAACCAAGGCAACCGAAATCGGTGTTGGTTCGAAAGCCAACCATCTCACCTACCTCGGCGACACCACGGTGGGACGAAACGTCAACATCGGCGCCGGCACGATCACCTGCAACTACGACGGCGCGAACAAATCGCGGACCGTGATCGAAGACGACGCGTTCATCGGCTCCGACAGCCAGCTGGTGGCGCCGGTTACGATCGGCCGAGGCGCGACGATCGGCGCGGGCAGCACCATCACCCGCGATGCACCGGCGAATGAACTGACGCTTTCCCGATCGCGGCAGGCTTCCGTTCCCGGATGGCAACGCCCGGTCAAGAAAGAGAAGAAATAGCAGGCCGTTCGCATACCTGGATGTCGCAGGCCATCAACCACCAGCCACTGGATACCATTCACTGTACTTATGTGCGGAATCGTAGGCGCGGTCGCCAGACGTAACGTCGTTCCCATCCTTCTTGAAGGCCTGCGCAAGCTCGAGTATCGCGGCTACGATTCGGCCGGACTCGCTGTCGTCAACGGCGGAATGCATCGATTGCGCAGTGTCGGCAGGGTGGCGTCGCTGGCGGAGATGGCGGACCAGTCCAGGTTGCAGGGCAATCTCGGCATCGCCCATACCCGCTGGGCCACCCATGGCGCTCCGACGGAGCGCAACGCGCACCCGCATGTCAGCGAGGACGGCCTGGCCGTCGTCCACAACGGCATCATCGAAAACCATGAAATCATCCGCGAGCGGTTGACGAAGGCCGGCTACCGCTTTGTTTCCGATACGGATACCGAAGTGGTCGCGCATCTGATCCATCTGAACTTCAAGCGCAGCGGCGATCTCGCGGGTGCGGTGCGCGAGGCAGTGGCCGAACTGCTCGGTGCTTACGCGATCGCGGTCCTGTCGGAAAAAAATCCGGATAAGCTGGTGGTCGCGCGCAAGGGCGCTCCGCTGCTGATCGGGCTCGGCAAGGGCGAGAACTTCGCCGCATCCGATGCCTCGGCGCTGCTGCAGGTGACCAAGAGCATCGTGTACCTCGAGGAAGGGGACGTGGTCGAACTGGGCCTGGACAGCTACCGCATACTCGACGCCCAGGGCAAGGACGTGGAGCGGGCGGTGCACGAGAGCAAGCTGTCGGCCGATGCCGTCGAACTCGGCCCGTACAGCCATTACATGCAGAAGGAAATCTTCGAGCAGCCGGGCGCGGTGGCCAATACGCTGGAAATGGTGACCGGCGCCCGGTCGATCGTGCCGCAACTGTTCGGCGCGGAAGCCGAAACGGCCCTCAACCGCGTCACAGCCGTGACGGTGCTCGCGTGCGGCACCAGCTATCACGCCGGCCTGGTGGCCCGCTACTGGATCGAGGCGATCGCGGGTGTGCCGTGTTCCGTCGAGATCGCCAGCGAGTATCGTTATCGCCGGAGCGTTCCGGACCCCGATGCGCTGATAATCACCATTTCCCAGTCGGGTGAAACGGCGGACACCATAGCGGCCTTGCAACATGCGAAATCGCTGGGTCAGGATCTGACCCTGGCGATCTGCAATGTTGCGGAAAGCACGCTCATTCGGCACGCGCGGCTGAAATTCCTGACGCGGGCCGGACCGGAAATCGGCGTCGCCTCGACCAAGGCTTTCACCACTCAGCTGGCATCCCTGTTTCTGCTGACCCTGGTGCTCGCCAAGCAAAGGGGCCGCCTTTCACCGGAACGCGAGCAAAAGCAGTTGCAAGCACTGCGTCACCTGCCCTCGGCGCTGCAGCTGGTGCTCACGCTCGAGCCACAGGTGGCAAAGTGGGCGGAGCGTTTCGCGGCCAAGCAACATGCGCTGTTTCTCGGCCGCGGTATGCACTATCCGATCGCGCTGGAAGGCGCCCTGAAGCTCAAGGAAATCTCCTATATCCATGCCGAGGCCTATGCCGCGGGCGAACTCAAGCATGGTCCGCTGGCGCTCGTGGACAAGGACATGCCCGTCATCGCGATTGCGCCGAACGATGCGCTGCTGGAAAAACTGAAATCGAATCTGCAGGAAGTGCGCGCGCGCGGCGGCGAGCTGTATGTCTTCGCCGATGCGGATTCCCAAATCCAGGCCGGGGACGGTGTGCACGTCATCAGGATGACCGAGCACGCGGGCGATCTCAGTCCGATCCTGCATACCCTGCCTTTGCAGTTGCTGGCCTACCATGTGGCACTGGCCAAGGGCACCGACGTCGACAAACCCCGCAACCTGGCCAAATCGGTTACCGTCGAATAGGGGCTGCATGCCGGTCACCCGCAAGCGGGTCTGTTGCGTATGAGGACAAGCCCCTGCAGGCAGGGGCAAGGAGGAGCGGAAATGAATCACTTCGTGAAGAAACTGCTGCCCGGCTTGTTCGCCGTAGCGGTCTTTGTCAACCTCGCTCCGGCGCTCGCCAACCTGGGCGGGGACGAATCCGGCAGCACCGACGCGAGTTTCCTGGACGGCCGGAAGGCCATCGAGTCCCAGGACTGGAACAAGGCCGTCGAGCTCCTGACGAAAGCCGTGCAGAACGACCCGAAGAACGCGGACGCGCACAATTTCCTGGGCTACGCCTACCGCAAGAAAGGCGCATATGCCGCTTCGTTCGAGCACTACGAGGCGGCGCTGACGCTCAATCCCCGGCACAAGCACGCGCACGAGTACATCGGCGAAGCCTACCTGCTTACGGACAACCTGCCCAAGGCCGAAACCCATCTGGCCGAACTGCAGAAAATCTGCTCGCCGATTCCCTGCGAGGAGTACAAGGAATTGAAGCGGGCCGTGGACATGTACAAGAAAAACAGGAAGTAGCGCCGTGGCCAATCCGGCGATTCGCGCCGTGCTGTGGGATTTCGGCGGCGTGATGACCGAAAGTCCGTTCATCGCCTTCAGCCGTTTCGAGCACGCACGCGGCTTGCCCCCCGGTTTCCTGCGCGATATCAATGCCCGTAATCCGGATCACAACGCCTGGGCCCGATTCGAGCGGTCCGAACTGACCCCGGCGCAATTCGACGCGGCTTTTGCCGATGAATCCAGGGCCGCCGGACACGAAGTGCGCGGGCTGGATGTGATGGATCTTGTGTACGGCGCTGTCCGCCCGTCGATGGTGGCCGCGCTGGAAGCCAGCAAACGCCATTTCACGAATGCCTGCGTCACCAATAACGTGCAGGCCGGTCGGGGCCGGGGATTTGAAAAGGATGGCAGGCGCGCGGGACAATGGCAGGCGGTCCTGGACATGTTCGACGCCGTCATCGAATCTTCCAAGGTCGGCGTGCGCAAACCGGAGCCCCGTTTTTTCGAGCTCGCCTGCACGCAGCTCGGCATCACGCCGGACCAGGCGGTCTATCTCGATGACCTCGGCACCAATCTCAAACCGGCGCGTGCAATGGGCATGCGTACCATCAAGGTGCAGGATCCCGCGGTGGCGATCAGCGAACTCGAGAGCGTCCTCGATATCAGGCTGCGCTGACGGCCGTCAGCCGGACCGGCGCGGCTTGTGCGGCGCGCGGGCGAACAGCAGGTCGTACAGCAGTCGCGGCAGGCAGCGCAGCAGCTTTCCCACCAGCGCCATCTGCCAGGGCAGGACATAGAAGCGCTTCCTGGCGTCGATGGCGTTGGCGATTTCGCTTGCCGCAGCATCCGCCTGCATCAGAAAAGGCATGGGGTAGGGATTCCTGGCGGTCAGCGGCGTATCGACATACCCTGGGCAGATCGTCACCACCGACAGGCCGCTGCCCGACAGCTCGACCCGAAGGCTTTCCAGGTAGGAGATCGCGGCCGCCTTCGACGCAGAGTAAGCCGAGGCGCCCGGCAGCCCGCGGAATCCGGCAACGCTGGAAATGCCGACCAGCACACCGTGGCGCCGCGAGCGCATCGCCTCCAGAAAGGGCTGGAATGTCAGCATCATCCCGGTGACGTTGGTCGCCAGGATTTCCTCGAACACCTTGTTGTCCTCCACCTCGCCAGTCAGCGTGCCTGCGCTGACCCCCGCGTTGGCGATGACGATATCAGGGCAGCCCGCACGGGAAATGAAATCCTGCGCGGCCCGCTTCAGGGCAGCGGCGTCGCGGACATCGGCCGCATAGGTGTAGGCACGCACCGGCAACGTCGCCGCAAGCTGGTCGAGAATATCCGCACGCCGGGCGAGGAGTCCGAGGATCGCGCCGCGGCGGGCATATTCGGCTGCCAGCGCCCTGCCGATGCCGCTCGAGGCGCCGGTAATGACGACTCTGGCCGCCGGGTTCATGGCTTCCTGCGTTCGCCACGCGCCTTCGCGATCAGCGAGTCGACCACCGGCAACAGGGCTTCCACGCTTCCCACCATGCCGGTGCCGGTCAGATAGCGGCCGTCGATGACCATGCTCGGCGTGGCCCGGACGCCGTAGGCGACGGTCGCATCGCGCGCGCGCTGCACCTCCGCGGAAAGCTGTTCAGATTCCAGGATGGCTGCGAACGCAGCGCGGTTCAGCCCGTGCTCCGCGGCCCACGCGATCGCGTCCGTGGAATTGCCCAGGTTCAGATCCTTTTCATGGATGTCACGATATACCTGTCCATGCAGGCGGGGGAGTTCGCCGGTTTGCTCCAGCGCGAAGTACAGGCGGGTGAGGGGAATCCAGTCCATTCGCCGCAGCGCTGGCATGCGCCGGAACGAAACGTCGGCGGGCAGTCGGCCCAGCCATTGCACGAGCAGCGGCTCGAAGCGATAACAGGCGCCGCAGCCATAATGAAAGAATTCGATGACCTCGACGCGGTCTCCCCGCGGAGGGATGGGCGGGTCGATGAGAACGTAGTCCACGTCCTCCATCGGTTCGGCACGGGCCGGGCCGAAACCGAACGCAAGGGCCAGGAACAGCGCTGCGGCAATGCCAGCTGGGAACGGGGAGCGCACCGCTTGGCCGGCGCTTACTTCGCGCCGCGGCGCTCCATGTCGATCAACTGGTCAAGCACGCCAAAGAACCTGCCATAGTCATTGCCGGTCATCGATGCACCGGTGTAGTACTTGCCGTTCACGGCCAGCGAAGGCGTGAACTGCACGCCGTAGGCACGGCCTATGGTCATCGCACGCTGCACCTTGGTTTCCACGCCGAAAGAATCGTAGGTCTGCGCGAACTTGGCGGCGTCGATGCCGGCGCTTTTCGCCCAGTCCTTGATGGCCTCGTCGGTGGTGAGCTCCTTGCCTTCCTTGTAGAAGGCGTCATAAACCTTCTGGTGGTATTGGTCGATGATCCCCATCGTCTCCAGCGTGTAAAAGAGCTTGGCCGGCGGCTTCCACTGGGAGCGGAACACCATCGGCACCATCCGGTAGTCCACGTCCTTGGGTTTGCGCTTGAGCCAGGATTGAAGCGCCGGCTCGAACTCTCCGCAATGCGGGCAGGCATAGCTGAAGAATTCGATGACCTCGATTTTCTTGCCCATCACCGGCTGCGCCGGTTTGATGAGCCTGTAGTCGACATCGACCTGCGGCTGGGCGGCAGCCATGACGGGGAGGAACACGCAGCACAATGCCAGGACGCGAAGGGTGCGGATCATGACGTTTTCCATTCTTGGATCAGGGCGCGGGTTCGCGGACCTTGATCAGGTTGGCCTCGATGTTGTTTTCCTTCAGAGCGGTTCTTGACTTGGTTAGTTCATCCTGCCCGCTAAACGGCCCCACCCGGACACGATGCCATACTTTGCCGTCGGGCAGCGTGGCGGTCTGGATCTGTGCCTCGATGCCGGCAAGCGCCAGCTTCGCCTTCATGTTGTCGGCATCGGACGGATTCTGGAAGGCCGCAACCTGCAGGAAGTAGACTTCCTTGGCCGAGGCCGCAGGCGCCCGCTTGAATTCCTTGTCGGTTACTGCTTCCTCGGTGCCGGGCAGGATCTTGTAGAAATCGAAACGCGGTTTGTTCTGGGTGGCTGCGGCCGGCTTCTCCGCCGCCGCGGCTTTGGCCGGCTCCTGCGCTTCCTTCGCCGCCTCGGGCTGCTTCTGCTTTTGCAGGAACGGGTTGGCGCCCTTGTTGATGTACAGGGCGACACCCAGCGCAATGCAAAGGCCCAGCAGCAACCCGATCAGGATCCCCACGCCCATGGGGCTGCCGCTGCGTGCCGTGTTTCTCGCGGTGCCGACATGCTTGTAGTCGCGGCTCATGGCGGGCAGTTTACTCACATTTTTTGCGGCGCGCCGACGCCGAGAACGGCGAGGCCGTTGCGCAATACCTCCCGCACGGCGGCGGCCAGCGCCACGCGCGCGAGCCTTATGCCCGCCTCGTCCACCAGCAGGCGGGTGGAGTTGTAGTAGCTGTGGAACAGCGCCGCCAGGTCTTTCAGGTAGAACGCGATCTGATGCGGGGCCAGATCGCGCGCCGCGCTTTCGACCTGCTCCGGATAGTCGAGGAGCTTCTGCAGCAGCTGCAACTCAGGTTCCTCAACGAGCATGGCCAGGTCTGCGTTGACCAGATCCGACGGATCGCCGCCCCATTGCTCCAGCACCGAGCACACCCTGGCATGCGCATACTGGATGTAGTACACCGGATTGTCGTTGCTTTGCGCCTTGGCGAGGTCAAGGTCGAAATCCAGGTGCTGGTCGCTCTTGCGGGACAGATAGAAATAGCGCGTCGCATCCACACCCACTTCGTCGAACAGTTCTTCGAGCGTCACGAAACTGCCGCTGCGCTTGCCCATGCGAACCTGTTCACCGCCGCGGTAAAGGGCGACAAGCTGGATCAGCGGAACCTCGAGCCTGGCCGGATCGCGACCAAGGGCTGCAATTGCGGCCTTGACCCGCGGAATGTAGCCGTGATGGTCGGCGCCCCACACATCGATCAGCGTGTCGAAGCCACGTTCGAGTTTGTCGAAATGGTATGCGATGTCGGAAGCGAAGTAGGTATAGAGGCCGTTTTCGCGTTGCACGACCCGATCCTTGTCATCGCCGAAGCCCGTGGAGCGAAACCAGCGTGCGCCGTCCTTTTCGTACAAATGCCCAGCGCCCTCGAGGACCGCGAGCGCGTCCGCGACGCGGCCGGACTGATACAGCGATCGCTCCGAATACCAGACATCGAACTCCACGCCGAACCGCGTGAGCACATCGCGGATTTCCGCGACCTGGCGGTCGAGGACGAAGCGCGTGAGATGTTCGAAATCCTCGCCGAGAAGCTTGCGCGCGCGTTCTATCAATGCATCCATGCGCGCCTCGACGGCATCCTCGTCCCCCTCCGGCGTCTCGGGCAGGCCCTCCAGCACGGCAGTCGCCGGCCGCAGCAAACGATCACCGTCGGCGGACTTCAGTTCCGCCGCCCGCGTACGCACGTAATCGCCTTGATAGCCGTTCGCCGGAAACGGCAACGGTCGGCCGCACAGTTCGAGGTAGCGAATCCAGACCGATACGCACAGGATGTCCATCTGCCTGCCCGCATCGTTGACGTAGTACTCGCGCGTCACGGAGTAGCCTGCGGCATCGAGCAGATTCGCCAGGCTTGCGCCGTAGGCGGCGCCGCGACCGTGACCCACGTGCAGCGGGCCGGTGGGATTGGCAGAGACGAACTCCACCTGCACTTTCTTCCCGGCACCTGCGCCGGTTTGGCCGTACTGCGCGCCACGGTTCAGGATTTCCTTCACCGCCCACTGTTTTGCCGAAGGCTTGAGATAGAGGTTGATGAATCCGGCGCCGGCAATTTCCGCCTTGTCGAGATGGGGGGAGAGCGGCAGTGCCGCGACCAACGCCTGGGCCAGTTCGCGCGGGTTGCGTTTCATGGCCCTGGCCAGCTGCATCGCCAGGCTGCTGGCGTAGTCACCATGCCGGACGGATTTCGGCCGTTCCAGCAGGATCGGCGCCGCCTTCGATTCCGGGGCGACCTCGGCCAGTGCCGCGCGCAGCAACTGGATGAGATGTGATCGCAGGTCGAGAGGAGCGGTGCTCATGGAGTGACGACGGGTGCCGGCGAAAAGGCGCGATTATACCGGCTCGCCCGCAGCAGCCGGCTCACAGCTCGACGGGATCGACGTCGAGCGACCAGCGCACGCGATTCGCCTTGAGGCGGGTTACGGCCTCAAGCCAGGCGGTCAGAAAAGTCTGAAGTGCGGCGCGAGATTCGGCCTGGGCCAGCAACTGTGCGCGATGATGACCGGCGACGCGGGGCATGGCCGCCGGCACCGGATCATAGAGGGTCACCTTGGAATCCAGTCCCAAGCCAAGTCGCGCCGCCCGGCCAAGAAAATCCATGACCGGTTCCTCGTGCGGTGCTTCGGCGCGCAGCACGGCCTGATAAATGAAAGGCGGAAATCCGGCGCGCCTGCGTTCATCCAGCAATTCCTCGGCGAAGGCGGCGTAATCCTGCCGCAACAGCGCCTGGTACACCGGATGCGCCGGGAATCGCGTCTGCACCAGTACCTCGCCGGGAAGTTCGGCCCGCCCCGCGCGGCCGGCCACCTGCATCAGCTGCTGGAACAGTTTCTCCGCAGCCCGGAAATCGGTCGAGTAGAGGGCGGTGTCGGGGTTGACGATCGCCACCAGCGTCAGCTTGGGGAAATCGTGTCCTTTCGCGAGCATCTGCGTGCCGACCAGGATGTCGGCGCGGTCGGCGTGGATGTCGTCCCGCATCGTCGCCCAGGCAAGCTTGCGGCGAGTGCTGTCACGATCGATTCGCAGTATCCGCGCTCCGGGAAATCGCTCGGCGAGTGCCTGCTCGAGGCGTTGCGTGCCCTTGCCAATGCCGCGCAAGTCCTGGTTTCCGCACGACGCGCAACCGCGCGGCATGCGTTCCTCATGCCCGCAGTAGTGGCAGCGTAAAACCTTGTCCTGCAGGTGCCATACCAGGCGCGCGCTGCAGCGACCGCATTCGGCGGCCCAGCCGCAGGCGGTGCACATCAGGGCTGCCGCATACCCCCGCCGGTTGAGGAACACCAGGCTCTGCTCCCCCCGCGCGAGCCTCGCAGCCATCGCCTGCAGCACGCGTTCCGAAAGTCCGTGCGGCGGCAGGCTCTCTTGCTGCTCTATCAGCCTGATCTCGGGTTTGAGGGCGGCGGGCCGCAGGCGCAGCCGCAGATGACCGAAGCGCCCGGCCCTGGCATTCTGGAACGACTCGAGAGCGGGGGTCGCCGATCCCAGCACGACCGGAACGCGCCGCTGCATGGCGAGAAATACCGCCAGGTCGCGAGCCGAGTAGCGCACGCCGTCCTGTTGTTTGAACGAAGCGTCGTGTTCCTCGTCCACGATGACCAGTCCAAGCCGGGGCAGCGGCGTAAACAGCGACAGGCGGGTGCCCACCACGACCAGCGCCGACCCATCGCGCGCCGAGAGCCAGCGCTCGCAGCGCTCGCCTTCCGCAAGACCGCTGTGCAGGCTCACCATGTTCACGCCGGGAAAGCGTTCGCGAAAACGCGATTCGAGTTGCGGCGTCAGGTTGATTTCCGGAACCATCAGCAGCGTCTGCATGCCCTTCGCGAGCGCGAGTTCGATTAGGCGGAAATAAACCTCCGTCTTGCCGCTGCCGGTGACTCCTTCCAGCAGCCACGGCGAGAACCTGCCGAATCCGCCGGCAATCTGCTCGACGGCGAATCGCTGTTCCCCCGTGAGTTCGGGGCCGGGGAGCATCACAGCAGCGGAAGCATCCGCGATTGCCCCCCGGGCCTTGCGTGGTTCCACCCAGCCGCTGGCGATCCAGGTACGCAACAACGCGGGTGCGCGCGCGGAAATGGCCCGCACCTGCGCTTCAGTCAACGCCGGGGCGGCATGCAGCGCCGCCAGGAGCTTGCGCATGACCACCGCGCGGGCGGGTAACTGCTCGATTCCAGCCTCCCGTCCCGCGGCGGTCAGCGCGTAGGTCCAGGAAACCTTGGCTCCGCCGAAGCTGGTCCTTCTCAGCGCAGTCGGCATGGCCGCGATCGCGACCTGTCCGATCGGATGGTGGTAGTACTCGCTGCAAAAGCGAATGAGGCGCAGGGTTTCCCCGGGCAGCGGCTCCAGCGGCAGGACGCGCTCGATCCTGCGCAGTCGCGCATCCGGGATGTCCGAACGCTCGGCGAGTTCGACAACGATGCCGACCCGCCGCCGCCGGCCGAACGGCACGACCACCAGATGGCCCGGACGAAGCGCGAGCTCGCCGCTCCCGTAGTCGAACGGCATGGCCACAGGCACGTCGAGCGCAACTCTTGCAATGACCATCGTTCTGTGAGGGGAAAGTTAACGCAGTTTAGCCGCCCGCTTTCGCGTGCAATCTGCATTCATGCGCTAACAAGCTTTGCCGAAAGAGGTTTTTCGAGGCCCCTTCCTGCTTGTGGATAATTCTGTTGATGAAT
Organism: Burkholderiales bacterium; assembly: GCA_036384015.1. GTDB lineage: Bacteria > Pseudomonadota > Gammaproteobacteria > Burkholderiales > JACQAP01 > JACQAP01. Next base: position 22,395 of record DASVNF010000036.1, on the reverse strand, counting down.
CCCCCATCCTCCCCGGGGGAAATCGTTCTGAAAGCCAGACGGGGCGCGGGATTCGCCGTGTCAATAGAAAATACACTCGAAAAATCAACCAGATACCAGTGACCCTGCTGAAAGCCGTACGGCTCCTGCGTTTCGGGCCTTTGCACCCCCGAATTGTGCATAAACACTGGGTTTCAGAGGATCAGGCTAGTGAAATTGCCGGCTGGACACGTGCACCGCCTCGATCAGGGCAGCCAGGCTTTCAGGGGGGGTGAACTGCGATATCCCGTGTCCCAGATTGAATACATGACCGGCCCCGTGACCATACCCCGCCAGGACCTTGTTTGCCTCGGTGCGTATGGCTTCCGGCCGGGCGAACAGCACCGCCGGATCCAGGTTGCCCTGCAGCGCCACCCTGTCGCCCACGCGGGCCCGCGCCTTTGCGATATCCACCGTCCAGTCGAGGCCCACGGCATCGGCGCCGATCTGCGCCAGGCTGTCCAGCCATTGTCCGCCGCCCTTGGTGAAAACCACGCGCGGAATGCGCTCTCCCGCCTGTTCCCGCCGCAAGCCCGCAAAAATCTTCTCCATGTAGCGCAGCGAGAATTCGTGGAAGGCCTCCCCGGATAGCGCGCCGCCCCAGGTATCGAAAAGCATGACAGCCTGCGCACCAGCCTCGATCTGGGCATCCAGGTAAGCGGTCACCGCCCGCGCATTCACGTCCAGCAGATGATGCATCAGGTCGGGGCGTTCGTAGAGCATGCGCTTGGTCTCCAGGAACTCGGTGCCCCCACGGCCCTCGATCATGTAACACGCCAGGGTGAAGGGGCTGCCGGCGAATCCGATCAACGGAACGCTGCCAGCGAGCGCCTTGCGGATCTGTGTCACCGCGTCCATGACATAGCGCAGTTCTGCAGTCGGGTCGGGAACGGCAAGGTTGCGGATGGCCTGTTCGTCCCTGAGAGGGCGCTGAAATCGCGGGCCCTCGCCTTCGACGAACTGCAGGCCCAGGCCCATGGCATCGGGAATGGTGAGGATGTCCGAAAACAGGATTGCGGCATCGAGCGGAAAGCGCGCCAGGGGCTGCAGCGTCACTTCCGTCGCCAGCGCAGGGTTCCTGCACAGGTCCATGAAGCTCCCGGCGCGGGCGCGGGTCTTGTTGTACTCGGGAAGGTAGCGGCCGGCCTGGCGCATGATCCAGACCGGCGTGTAGGGCGTCGGCTGGCGCAATAGCGCCCGGATCAGCGTGTCGTTCTTCAGTTGGGACATCCAGCGCACCCCGTCCCTCCCACGCATCGGCGACGAGGGCGACGTAATTGTTGTTGGGCTAGCGGCAGCATCAAGCGCGGCCCGTGCGCATCGAGGGGGCCGGGTTGACAGGCCTAGCGCGGCAGGTTCGTGGAACCCATCAGGAATTCATCCACTGCCCGCGCACACTGGCGCCCCTCGCGAATCGCCCATACGACGAGCGACTGGCCACGGCGCATATCGCCTGCAGCGAACACCTTGGGCACCGACGTGGCGTAGGCCTTCTGCCCCTCCGTATCGGCCTTGACATTGCTGCGCGCGTCTTTTTCCACGCCGAACTGATCGAGCAGGCCGCCCTGTACCGGACCGAGAAAACCCATCGCGAGCAGCACAAGGTCCGCCTTCATCTCGAATTCGGAGCCCGGTACCTCGACCATCTTACCGTCCTTCATCTCGACGCGGACCGCCTTGAGCTTCGTCACCTTGCCGTTCTCGCCGATGAATTCCTTGGTCGCCACCGACCAGTCGCGATCACAGCCTTCCTCGTGCGAGGAGGACGTGCGCAGCTTGATCGGCCAATACGGCCAGACCAGCGGCTTGTTCTCCTGCTCCGGTGGTTGCGGCAGCAATTCGAACTGTGCAACGGACGCGGCGCCTTGCCGGTTTGAGGTCCCGACACAGTCGGAACCCGTATCGCCGCCGCCAATGACCACCACATGCTTGCCGGTCGCCAGGATCTGGTTCTGCACGTTGTCGCCGGCCACGACCTTGTTCTGCTGGGGCAGGAATTCCATGGCGAAATGCACGCCCTCGAGGTTGCGTCCGGGAACCGGCAGGTCGCGCGGTTGTTCGGCGCCGCCCGACAGGACCACCGCGTCGAATTCCTTCAGCAGCGTTTCCGCGGCCACGGCATTCGCTCCCGTGCCACCGACATGCTGACTGGTGCGGAATTCAACGCCCTCCGCGCGCATCTGCTCCATGCGCTTGTCGATCAGGTGCTTCTCCATCTTGAAATCCGGGATGCCGTAACGAAGCAGGCCGCCGATGCGATCGTTCTTCTCGATCAACGCAACATCGTGGCCGACCCGCGCCAGTTGCTGCGCACAGGCGAGGCCGGCGGGTCCCGAACCGATCACGGCCACTTTCTTGCCGGTCTTGCGCTTGGGCGGTTCCGGGGCAACCCAGCCCTGCTCCCAGGCCTTGTCGATGATGGCGTGCTCGATGGACTTGATGCCGACCGGATCATTGTTGATGTTCAGCGTACAGGCCGCTTCGCAGGGCGCCGGGCAGACGCGGCCCGTGAACTCGGGGAAATTGTTGGTCGAGTGAAGGACCTCGATGGCCTGCTTCCAGTTCTGCTTGTAGACCAGGTCATTCCAATCGGGAATGATGTTGTTGACCGGGCAACCGGTCATGCAGAACGGAATGCCGCAATCCATGCAGCGCGCGCCCTGGACCACCGCCTCCTGGTCCGCCAGATGCAGCACGAACTCGCGGTAGTGCTTGATGCGCTCACCCTTGTCTTCCGCCGCCTCGGCGAGACGCTGATATTCCATGAACCCGGTAATCTTGCCCATTCCCCAACCCTTCGCTTCTGAACTGCACAGACACAGAGGCGGGACGGGCACAGAATGCCCGCCCCGCCTCTACGGTTTGTTACGCTGCCATTTTGCCGTTCTTGGCAGCCATCTCGCCGAGCGCGCGGCGATACTCCACTGGAAACACCTTGACGAACTTCGTGCGATAGTCCGTCCAGTTTTCGAGAATCGACTTGGCCCGGGCACTCCCGGTATAGCGCGTGTGCTTCTCGATGAAACCCTTGAGGATCGCCTCGTCGCTCTGGTGCAGGTGCCAGAGATCCTTGGGCACCTTGGCCTCCTGTTCGGCTTCGGCAAGCACCGTATCGAGCTGGACCATGGACGGATTGCAGCGGTTCTTGAAGCTGCCGTCCTCATCGAGCACGTAAGCCAGGCCGCCAGACATCCCCGCCGCGAAGTTGCGGCCGGTCATGCCAAGCACAACCACGGTCCCTCCGGTCATGTATTCGCAGCCATGATCGCCGACGCCCTCGACAACGGCATGGGCGCCTGAATTGCGGACGCAGAACCGTTCGCCGCCGACGCCGCGGAAATAAGCCTCACCAGCGATCGCGCCGTACATCACGGTATTGCCGACGATGATGTTGTCCGGCGGATTGCCGCGGAACTTGGGCGAGGGCTGCACGGAGATCCTGCCGCCGGACAATCCCTTGCCGACGTAGTCGTTGGCCTCGCCGAGCAGTTCCAGGGTGATCCCCTGGGCAAGGAAGGCGCCGAAACTCTGGCCCGCGCTGCCGGCGAGCTTGATGTGGATCGTGTCGTGGGCCAGCCCGGAGTTGCCGTACTTCCTGGCGACCTCGGAAGACAGCATGGTCCCCACGGTACGGTTTACGTTGCGGATCGGCATTTCGATCTTGACCGGTTCGGCGCGCGCCAGCGCCGGCTGCGCGAGTTCGATCAGCCGGTGGTCGAGCGCCTTGTCGAGACCATGGTCCTGCTTCTCCGAATTGAAGATCGCCACATCCGCGGCGACCTTGGGCATGTAGAAGATGCGGCTGAAGTCCAGGCCGCGGGCCTTCCAGTGTTCGATGCCCTTTTTCATGTCTAGCAGATCGGTGCGGCCGATCAGTTCTCGCAGGGAGCGCACGCCCAGCAGGGCCATGATCTCCCGCACCTCCTCGGCGATGAAAAAGAAGAAATTCACCACGTGCTCGGGCTGGCCCTTGAATTTTCTGCGCAACACCGGATCCTGGGTGGCAACCCCGACCGGACAGGTGTTCAGATGGCATTTGCGCATCATGATGCACCCGGTGACGACCAGCGGCGCCGTCGCGAAGCCGAATTCGTCGGCGCCGAGGATGGCGCCGATCGCAACGTCGCGCCCGGTCTTCATCTGGCCGTCGACCTGAACGGCAATGCGTCCGCGCAGCCGGTTGAGCACCAGCGTCTGCTGGGTTTCGGCCAGGCCCAGTTCCCAGGGCGTGCCGGCATGCTTGATCGACGACCAGGGGCTGGCGCCGGTGCCGCCGTCATGGCCGGCAATGGTGACGTGATCGGATTTCGCCTTGGACACGCCCGCGGCAACGGTGCCCACGCCGATTTCGGAAACCAGCTTCACGCTGATCGAGGCGCGCGGATTGGCGTTCTTCAGGTCATGAATCAGTTGCGCCAGGTCTTCGATCGAATAGATGTCGTGATGCGGAGGCGGCGAGATCAGGCCCACCCCGGGCACCGAGAAGCGCAGCTCGGCGATGTACTCCGAAACCTTGTGGCCCGGGAGCTGGCCGCCTTCGCCGGGCTTTGCGCCCTGCGCCATCTTGATCTGGATCTGGTCGGCGCTGTTCAGGTATTCCGCCGTCACGCCAAAGCGACCGGAGGCGACCTGCTTGATCTTGGAGCGGAGCGAGTCGCCTTCCTGCAGCGCAATGTCGCGCTCGATGCGGTCGCGCCCGATGCGCGACGCCAGCGTCTCGCCCGCCTTGATGGGGGCATAGCGACGCGGATCCTCGCCCCCTTCGCCGGTGTTCGACTTGCCGCCGATGCGGTTCATGGCGATCGCCAGGGTCGTGTGCGCCTCGGTTGAAATCGAACCGAGCGACATGGCGCCGGTTGCAAAGCGCTTTACGATCTCCCTGGCCGGCTCGACTTCCTCGATCGGGATGGACTTTGCCGGATCGACCCTGAACTCGAACAGGCCGCGCAGCGTCATGTGGCGCTTCGACTGGTCGTTGATGATCTTCGCGTATTCGCGATAGGTCTGGTAGTTGTTGGTGCGTCCCGAGTGCTGCAGCTTGGCGATCGCATCCGGGGTCCACATGTGCTCTTCGCCGCGCACGCGGAACGCATACTCGCCGCCGGCATCGAGCGCCTCGGCGAGAACGGGATCGTCGCTGAACGCCGCCCGATGGTGACGGATCGATTCTTCCGCGACCTCGAATACGCCGATGCCTTCGACGCTGGTGGTCGTGCCGCTGAAATACTTGTCGACCATCGACTTCTCCAGGCCGACCGCTTCGAAAATCTGCGCCCCGGTGTAGGACATGTAGGTGGAGATGCCCATCTTCGACATGACCTTCATGAGGCCCTTGCCGATCGCCTTGACGTAGTTCTTCACGCCCTTCTCGCCGCGGTAGTCGGCGGGAATCGACTCGTCCGCGTGGAGGATGGTCTCCAGGGCCAGGCACGGGTGAATGGCTTCGGCGCCATAACCGGCGAGCAGCGCGAAATGATGGACTTCGCGCGCCGAGCCGGTTTCCACGACCAGGCCGGCGCTGGTGCGCAGGCCCTTGCCGACGAGGTGCTGGTGGATTCCTGACAGGGCCAGCAGCGCCGGGATGGGAACGTGCGTCGCGTCGACCTTGCGGTCGGATACGATCAGGATGTTGTAGCCCGAGCGCACGGCATCCTCGGCCTGCGCGCACAGACTGGCAAGCCGCGCCTCGATTGCCTGTTTGCCCCAGGCCACCGGATAGGTGATGTCGATCTCGAACGACTTGAACTTGCCGCCCGTGTAGTAATCGACATGGCGGATGGTGTCCATCTGGTTGAAATCGAGCACGGGCTGGCTCACTTCGAGCCGCATCGGCGGATTGGTTTCGTCGATGCCCAGCAAATTGGGCTTCGGCCCGATGAAGGACACCAGCGACATCACCAGGTCCTCGCGGATCGGATCGATCGGTGGATTGGTCACCTGGGCGAACAGCTGCTTGAAGTAGCTGTACAGCGTCTTGTCCTTGTTCGACAACACGGCGAGCGGCGAATCGTTGCCCATCGACCCGATCGATTCCTCGCCCTGCTGCGCCATGGGCCCGAGGATGAACTTGAGGTCTTCCTGGGTGTAGCCGAACGCCTGCTGGCGGTCGAGCATCGGCACCTTGCTGCGTTCCGCGATCTTGGTGGAGGCCGGGAGGTCGTCCAGCTTGATGCGGATGCGGTCGATCCACGCCTTGTAGGGCTTCACCTGGGCCAGCGTGTCCTTGAGTTCCTTGTCGTCGATGATGCGCCCGGCTTCGACGTCGATCAGGAACATCTTGCCCGGCTGCAGGCGCCATTTCTTGATGATCTTTTCTTCCGGGATCGGCAGCACGCCGGTTTCAGAGGCCATCACCACCATGTCGTCGCTGGTCACGATGTAGCGGGCCGGACGCAGGCCGTTGCGGTCGAGGGTGGCGCCGATCTGGCGGCCATCGGTGAACGCCACCGCCGCCGGACCGTCCCACGGCTCCATCATCGCCGCGTGATACTCGTAAAAGGCGCGGCGGCTGGGGTCCATGAGAGTGTGCTTCTCCCAGGCCTCCGGAATCAGCAGCATCATGGCGTGCGCCAGGGAGTAGCCGCTCATGGTCAGCAACTCGAGCGCATTGTCGAACGATGCCGAATCGGACTGGCCGTCATAGATCAGCGGCCAGACCTTGTCCAGATCCTTGCCGATGATCGGGCTGGAGATCGAACCTTGACGCGCGCGCAGCCAGTTGACGTTGCCGCGCAGGGTGTTGATTTCGCCGTTGTGGGCGATCATCCGGAACGGATGCGACAGGTCCCAGGTCGGGAAGGTGTTGGTCGAGAAGCGCTGGTGAACCAGCGCCAGCGCCGAGACCATGCGCGAATCCTGCAGGTCCTTGTAATAGGCCCCGACCTGTCCGGCGAGCAGCATGCCCTTGTAGACGACCGTGCGCGCCGACATCGACGGCACGTAGAACTCCTTGCCGTGTTCGAGCTTGAGCGCCTGGATCGCGTGGCCCGATACCTTGCGGATGATGTACAGCTTGCGCTCCAGCGCATCGGTGACCGTCACGCCCGCGCCGCGGCCGATGAAGACCTGGCGGATAACAGGCTCGATGACCTTGACCGACTCGCCGAGGCTGGCATTGTCGCGGGGGACGTCGCGCCAGCCCAACAGCACCTGACCCTCATCCTTGATGGCCCGCTCGATCTCGTATTCGCAGGCCAGGCGGGAAGCCGGTTCCTGCGGCAGGAACACCATACCGACCCCATACTCACCGGGAGTGGGCAGCTTGACCCCCTGTTTGGCCATTTCCTCGCGGAAGAACTGGTCCGGGATCTGGATCAGGATGCCTGCGCCGTCACCGGCCAGCGGATCGGCCCCGACCGCGCCGCGGTGGGTCAGATTCTTCAGGATCAGCAGGCCCTGCTCGACAATGGCGTGGCTTTTGGCGCCTTTGATGTGTGCGATGAACCCCACGCCGCATGCGTCGTGTTCATTGGCCGGGTCGTACAACCCCTGCCGTGCCGGTAATGTCGAGTGAGCCATTTGCTACCTCTAGCGCTTACGTGGGGTTTTCGGGCCTGGAGCCACCGTTCGAAGCCGGTTTTGTGCCAGTTCCGCTTCGAAATGCGGGATTTCGAGCGAAGCCTTTAATGGTACCGCGAGTGGCGGCGGCCTTTCAATAAAGCACGGCCGAACGCCGTCCGGCGCCGCCCGGAAAGCTCAGGATTCCTCGACGGAAAACAGCCGGCGGTGTTCACGGATGGCGTAGCGGTCGGTCATGCCGGCCACGTAGTCGGCAATGGCCCGGGGCAGGTCGGATTCCGCCCGAACCTGGAATTCCGGCGGCAGCAGGCGGGAATCCGCGAGGAAGGCCTGGAACAGGTCGCGGACGATGCGCTTGGCCTTGTTGCTCATGCGCGCCACCCGGTAGTGCTGATACAGATGCCGGCGCAGGAACACCTTGAGTTCGTGCTGCTGCTCCCGGACGGCGGCGCTGAAGCCGATGAGCGCCGGCGCGCGGCGGACATCGTCGACGCTGGCGGGACGATGCTCGGCGATCAGGCGGCGGCTCTGCTCGGTCAGGTCCGAGACCAGCGTATTGATCATGCGGCGCACGGTCTCATGGATCAACCGGCGGTCATGCAGGGCGGGAAACTGTTTCTGCGCCTGCTGCCGGTGCCGCGAGAAAATGCCGATGGCGGAAAGCTGCTCGAGCGAAATCAGTTCGGACCGCAGGCCGTCATCCACGTCATGGTTGTTATAGGCAATTTCATCCGCCAGGTTGGCGATCTGCGCCTCGAGCGAAGGCTGCTGCTTTTTCAAGAAGCGCTCGCCGATCGCGCCCAGCTTTCTGGCGTTTTCGATGGAGCAGTGCTTGAGGATGCCCTCGCGGGTTTCAAAGCTCAGATTCAGCCCGTCAAAGGCACCGTAACGCTGCTCCAGCAGGTCCACCACCCGCAGCGACTGCAGGTTGTGCTCGAATCCGCCGAACTCCTTCATGCATTCGTTCAGGGCATCCTGGCCGGCATGGCCGAACGGGGTGTGGCCAAGGTCGTGGGCCAGGGAAATCGCCTCGACCAGGTCTTCGTTGAGGCCCAGGTTGCGGGCGATCGAGCGGCCGATCTGCGCAACCTCGAGGCTGTGCGTGAGCCGCGTGCGGAACAGATCGCCCTCGTGATTGACGAAGACTTGCGTCTTGTATTCGAGACGGCGGAAAGCGGTCGAATGGATGATGCGGTCGCGGTCGCGCTGAAACTCGGTGCGACCCGCGGGAGACGGTTCCGCGACCTGCCGTCCGGCTGAGGTGCCGGGATCGGCGGCGTAGCCCGCCGGTTCAGGCATGGGACCTCGCGCCTGCCAGCACCTGGTGCAGGTCTTCGCGGGAAAAATCTGCGCTCACCACGGCTTTGCCCAGGGTCTCGAGCAGGATCAGCCGCAATTTGCCGTTTTCCACTTTCTTGTCGTGTCCCATCAGTTCCAGGTAGCGATCGCGCCCCAGGTCTGGCGCCTCGGTCGGTAGGCCGGCGCGTCGCATGAGGCTCTCGATGCGACTCACTTCCGCGGCGTCCAGCATTCCCATCCGCCGGGATAGTTGCGCCGCCAGCAGCGTTCCCGCGGCCACCGCCTCACCATGCAACCAGGTGCCGAATCCCAGCCCGGCCTCGATGGCATGGCCGAAGGTATGTCCCAGGTTCAGCAGCGCGCGCTCGCCTGTTTCCCTTTCGTCCGCCGCCACGACGGCCGCCTTGTTCTCGCAGGAGCGTACCACCGCATGGATGAGCGCCCCGGGATCGCGGGCGCGCAGCTTCTCCATGTTGGCGTCGAGCCAGTCGAGGAAGGGAAGGTCCATGATCAGGCCGTACTTGATCACTTCCGCAAGGCCCGCCGAAAGTTCGCGCTCCGGCAATGTGTCCAGGGTGGAAATGTCGCCGAGCACCAGTTGCGGCTGGTGAAAGGCGCCGATCATGTTCTTGCCGAGGGGATGATTGATTGCCGTCTTGCCGCCCACGGAAGAGTCGACCTGGGCAAGCAGCGTCGTCGGCAGCTGGATGAACGGCACGCCGCGCTGATAGCTGGCCGCGGCGAATCCCGCCAGGTCGCCGACCACGCCGCCGCCCAGCGCCAGGATCGTCGTCTTGCGTTCCACGCGCTGCGCGAGCAGAACATCGAATATGACATTGAGGGTTTGCCAGTTCTTGTGCTCTTCACCGTCCTGCACGATGGCCTGCACGATCTGGACGCCGGCCTTTTCCAGCGCCTTGACCAGCGGGGCGAGATAGAGCGGGGCGATCGTGCGGTTGGTGACGATCGCAACCCTGGGCTGCGCCAGATGCGGCAGCAGAAGCTCGGACTGGGCCAGCAAGCCGCGGCCCACGTGGATGGGATAGGACCGCGCTCCGAGCCCGACGGTGACGGTTCGCATGGCGTTCAGTCCTGTCCCATCGTGCGGGCTTGCGCTTCCAGCAGCATCTGATGCAGGCGGTTGACCAGCGAGGTCAGGCTCTGGCTGCCTGTCTCGATGATCACATGCGCGGTTTCCCGGTAAAGGGGGTCGCGCAGCTCATACAGCTCCGTGAGGCGCGCGCGCGGATCGGCGGTCTGCAGCAGTGGCCGGTTGCGGTCGTGGCGGGTGCGATTGAGCAGGTCCCTTACGGTCGCGCGCAGATACACGACCATGCCCCGCGATCTGAGGCTGGTCCGGTTGCTTTCGCTCAATATCGCCCCGCCTCCGGTTGCAAGCACGATGTCCGGCAAGGTGGTCAGTTCGTCGATCACCGACGTTTCGCGGATGCGAAAGCCCGCTTCGCCCTCGATCTCGAAGATCACCGGTATTTTCACCCCGGTGCGCTCCTCGATGACGTGGTCCGAATCGTGGAAGACCTTGCCCAGGCGCTTGGCGAGCACCCGTCCGACGGAAGTCTTGCCCGCGCCCATCATGCCCACCAGAAATATGCTGCCGGCCAGCGGTTCGTCGGAACGGGGGGAGGATTGAACGGACAATTCCTGCATGCGGACATTCTAGCGAAACCAGCCGCGGCGGGCCGCAAACAAAACGGCCGCGGCGTTTGCCGCGGCCGTCGGGACCCTTGCCTTGCCGGAAGCTCAACGCATTCCGGGCGTTTCCTTGACCACCTTGGGCGTCACGAAAATCAGCAGTTCGCGCTTGTCGTTGCGCTTGAGATCCTGGCGAAACAGCAGGCCGAGGAACGGAATGTCCCCGAGCATCGGGATCTTCGTGACCGTGCTGGATTCGTCCTGCGTGTAGATGCCGCCCAAGCCGACGGTGCCGCCGTTTTCCACCAGAACTTCGGTGGAAACCTGTTTCGTGTCGATCGCCGGACCGGCGCTGGTGTTGGCGCCCACGCTGTCCTTGTTGACGTTCAACTTCATGATGATATTGTCGTCCGGCGTGATCTGGGGCTTTACCTTCAGGCTCAGCGTGGCCTTGCGAAAGGACACGCTGGTGGCGCCGCTGCTGGTGGCCTGCTGGTACGGTATTTCCGTGCCCTGCTCGATGATGGCCTCGACGTTGTCGGCGGTGACGACGCGCGGACTCGAGATGATTTTTCCCTTGCCGTCCGCCTGCAGCGCGGAGATTTCCAAGTTGAGGAACTTCGACAGTCCCTGATTCATCAGGATCATCGAAAACTGTCCCGGACCCACCCCGCCAAGACCGGGCGCCCCCATATTTGATGACAATGAGTCCGTGAAGAAGTCCGGCTCCGGTTCGATCTGCCCCGTGATGAAACCCGTCGAGGCCAGTCCCCCGCCAAACGTCGCCCTCGCATCCCCCACCTTGTGCGCGGTGAACTCGTTGTACCCGAGCCGCGCGCCGAGATTTCGACTGAACGTGTCACTGGCTTCGACGATGCGCGCTTCAATCAGAACCTGCCGCGAGGCGATGTCCACGGTCTTGAGCAGCTCGCGCACCTCATCGAGTTTGGACGCAACGTCCTGGACGAAAATGATGTTGGTGCGCGGATCGATCACGGCGCTGCCGCGCTTGGACAGGATCTTCTGCGTGGAATCGCTCAGGATCTTCTGGAAGGCCTCGGCCTTCTGGTAATTCAACTGGAAGGATTCGGTGCGCAAGGGCTCCAGATCCTGGATCTGGGCCTGGGCTTCCAGGGCGAGTTTCTCCTTGGTGGCCAGTTCGTCGCGCGGCGCTATCCAGACCACGTTGCCGGTCTTGCGCATATCCAGCCCCTTGGCCTGCAGGATGATGTCGAGCGCCTGGTCCCAGGGCACGTCCTTCAGGCGCAATGTGAGGTTTCCGGTTACGGTATCGCTGGTAATGATGTTGAGGTTCGTGAAGTCCGCGATCACCTGCAGGACCGCCCGGACCTCGATGTTCTGGAAGTTGAGCGACAACTTGTCGCCGGTGTAGCCCTTGCCGAACTTCTGCTTGCTCGCCGCGTCCTCGACGATCGGCTTGACCTCGATGATGAAGCGCTTGTCGGTCTGGTAGGCGGACTGCTCCCAGCGCCCCTTGGGCATCAGCGTGATGCGCGTATTGGCGCCCTGTTTCATCACCTCGAAGGAATCCACCTGGGTCCCGAAATCCGTCACGTCGAAGCGCCGTTCGAGCGCCGGCGACAGTCCCGTCTGCAGGAAATCGACGATGATGCTGCGGCCCTGCTGCCTGAGGTCGATGCCGGTCCCCGTGTCGGAAAGATCGACGATGATTTGCGCTTCGCCATTCTTGCCCCGGCGGAAGTCGATGTCCTGGATATGATGCGCTTCCGCGGCCGACTTGCTGGCTTCCGCGAACTGCGTCGTGGTCGTGCCGGAATCGGCTGCGGTGACGCCGGCCCCCTGCAAGGTGACGATGACCGTGTTGCCTTCGGTGCGGGACTCGTACTTGGCCATCTTGGCAAGGTTCAGCACCACGCGGGTACGCCCACCGGACTGCCCCAGCCTGATGTTGCGCAAATCCCCCTGATTGACGTCCTGCGTGCTCTTGCCAAGGCCGTTGGCGGTATTCGGAAAATCGAGCGCGATGCGCGGCGGGTTGTTCACGGTGAATGCGGCCGGCGGAGCCGAAAGCGCCTCCTTCAGAACAAGCTTGATGGTCACCGCGCCGCCCTGGGCGGAAACGTCCACCGACTGGATGACATTAGCCGTCCCGGCGCCCGATTTGGCTTCGTCCTGGGCGTGGGCGCCGCCTATCAGCAGCGCCAGCCCCAGAGGGGCGACAACCATGTTGATCAAATGTCCGATGCATTTCATGTACGCGTGCTCCTTTTCAATTCTCGAGCAACTGCAGATTGCTGGTGCGCTCGTTCCAGGCACCCGATGACGAGTCCTGGATGACTTCCTTGAGGGTCACCGCCGATTCGCTGATCGCCGTGATCACGCCGAAGTTCTGTCCGACGTAGTTGCCGGTCTTGACGCGGTACAGGTTGTTGTCCGGAGTCTTGATGAGTGCGTAACGCACCTGCTTCTGCTCGAGGGTACCGACCATCTGCAGGCTTTCCAGCGCGAACGATTCCAGCGCTTCCTTGCGCCGGTTCAGGTCCGGTTGCGGTCCGCCGCCGCCGCCGCGATTCGCAAGCGTCAGTTCGCGCGGCTTGAAGGGATCGGGCAGGTCGAAGGCATTGTAGGCAAATGGCTCGAACTGCTTGACCTCGGGTATGGGTTCCACCCGGCCGCGCAGCCCCTGTCCGGACTCTTCGACAAACTGTTTCAGATCGGAGAACTGGTCTCCGCCGCAGCCGTTGAGGACTGCCGCCAGTGCCAGCATGACGATCGCCGGGCGCATCATTTCTTGGCGCCCTTGGCTGCGCCTTTGGTAGCATCGCGGGCGGCCTTGCGCTGTGCCGCGACTTCGCTGTCGTCGAGGTAGCGGAATGTCTTCGCTACCGCATCGAGTACGAGGCCGCCATCCTTGTCGGTCGACAACCCGACATCGTTCAGCGTGACGATTCTGGAGAGCTGCGAGACGTCGCTCGCGAACGCGCCGATGTCATGGTAAGTGCCGGTCAGCCTGATGGTGATCGGCAGCTCGGCATAGAACTCGGACCGCGTTTCGCTTTTGGCGGGACGGAACAATTCGAACGCCAGGCCGCGGCCCAGGCCGGCCTGGTTGATATCGGTCAGCAGCGCTTCCATTTCGGACTTGTTCGGCAATTGCTTGAGCATTTCGCCGAAGGACTCCTCGATTTCGGCCAGCTGCCTGCGGTAGGCCTCCAGATTGACCGCCTGCTTCTTCTTGTCCAGAAAAGCGGTCCGCAATTCCTGCTCCTTGGCCCTGGCAGCGGCGAGCGTTTCCAGTTGACCCTTCCAGTCGAACCAGTAGCCGGCGAACACCAGCAGCACCAGCAGGACCAGCAGCGCGCCCAGCTTGGGCAGCACCGGCCAGTTGCCGATATCCCGCGGATTGAGGTTTCTCAGGTCGTCAAGCGTCATGGCGTCAGGTCTTGGGGGCGGCGCCCTGGGCGGCGGCGGCAGGCGCCGGCTTGGCGGCCGGAGCGGCTTCTTCCTTGGGCCGCGAAATGGTTACGTTCAGGATGAACTCGTTCAGGTTGACGTTTTCCTTGCCGACTTTGGTTGCGTGGATTTCGACCAGCGCCGGAGCTTCCAGCCAGGGCGAGGCCTCGAAGTTGCGCATGAGCGTCGAAACCCGTGCATTGGAAGTCGCATAGCCGACCACGTTTACGGTCTTCCCGGTCTGCTTTATCGACTTCAGATAAATCCCGTCGGGGAGTTGCCTGACCAGTTGATCGAGCAGGCGCACGGTCTCGGTGCGGTTGGTCTGCAGCGATTCCACGACGCGTTTGCGGGCCAGCAGCGCTGACGTCTGTTCCTTGAGTTTCTTGATTTCGTCGATCTGCTTGTCGAGCGAGGCAATCTCGGTCTCGAGGTACCGGTTGCGCTCCATCTGGTTCTCGATGCGCTCCGCGAAGATGGTGTGCACCGCGCCCACGATGACCCCCGCGAGGACCACGGTCATGACGGCGAGGATGGCGAACTGCTTTTGCGCCGCCTTGCGCCGCGCCGCGCGGTGGGGCAGTAGGTTGATTGGGATCATTCGTCGAATCTCCGCAAGGCCAGTCCGCATGCGACCAGCAGCGCCGGCGCGTCAATGGCGAGCTGGGCCTGGCGAACCTTGCCCGAGATTTCCATTCCAACGAAGGGATTGGCCAACAGCGAATTGACCTGGGTCCGTTCCGCAACCACTTCCGGCAGGCCGGGAATCGTCGCGGAGCCGCCGGACAGAAAAATATGATGCGCCTGGTTGTACTGGGTGGAAGTGAAAAAGAACTGCAGCGCGCGAGCGACTTCGAGCGCAAGGGTGTCCATGTACGGGGCCAGAACTTCCCCTTCATAGGTATCGGGCAGGCCGCCGTTGCGCTTTGCCGCTTCCGCCTCTTCGGTGGAGAGGTTGTAGTGGCGCATGATTTCCTGGGTGAGCTGGTTGCCGCCGAAAGGCTGCTCGCGCATGTAAACCGACTGGTTGTTGCGCAGCACGTTGATGTTCATCATCGACGCGCCGATGTCCACCAGGGCTATGGTCTGGTCGCGGCCGCCATCCTGCAGCTGGCTTTGCATGAGCTCGAAGGCGTTCTGGGAGGCAAAGGAGTCGATGTCCATCACCAGGGCCTTGAGTCCGACCGATTCGGCCACGGCCACCCGGTCCTCGACCTTTTCCTTGCGCGAGGCCGCGATCAGCACTTCCATGTCCTCCGTGCTGTTGGGCGCGGGACCGAGTGTCTGGAAGTCGAGGTTGACCTCCTCGAGCGCGAACGGGATGTACTGGTTGGCTTCGGTCTCGACCTGCGCTTCGAGCTGGTCGTCGGTCTGGCCAGCGGGGACGGTGATCTTCTTGGTGATCACAGCCGCGGAAGGCAGGGCCATCGCCAGGTTGCGCACCCGGGTACCCATGCGTTTCCAGCCACGCCGCACGGCGTCGCCAACCTCTTCGAGGTTCATGATGTTGCCGTCGACGACCGCATCCTTGGGCAGGGGCTCGATCGTGTAGCGCTCGAGACGATAGCGCCCCCTGCCGGAACCGCCGAGCTCGACCATCTTCACGGACGACGAGCTGATGTCGACACCAATGAGCGGTGGCGATTTCGGCTTCAGCAGGTTGCTGAGCGCGTCGGCGTTAAACTCGAATTTTCCCTTGAACATTGGCCGTTTAGGCGCGATACGTATAATCTACATTAAATGCTAGCAACAACTATTTTGCATGTAAAGCGTTTTAAGCAATGCTTTGTTGCGACCTCGCTACACCTTATATAATGCCCGGCGTTTTTCCTTCCCCCGTTTCATCTCAAATCTAGCCATGTTTTCCCGCTGGTGGTTCTACGTCCTGCTCGGACTGGGGACATTCCTTGCGGCCATCGCTCTGGTCGTGGGCTATGCCGCGGTGGTCGCATACCCGAATCTTCCCTCTCTTGAAGCACTTACGTCGTATCAGCCGAAGATTCCGCTGCAGATTTTCAGTGTCGAAGGAGACCTTATCGGCGAATTCGGGGAAGAAAAAAGGGCCTTCGTCAAAATCGAACAGACTCCAGAAGTCCTGCGCAAGGCGATCATCGCGGCCGAGGACGAACGCTTCTACGAACATGGGGGCGTTGACTATATAGGTGTCATCCGGGCCGCCTTGTCGAATTTCGCCTCTGCCAGCGCCCGCCAGGGCGCCAGCACCATCACGATGCAGGTTGCGCGCAACTTCTTCCTCAGCACCGAGAAGACCTTCAGCCGCAAGTTCAACGAAGCCCTGCTTGCCTTCAAGATCGAACACAGCCTGACCAAGGACGAGATCCTTCAGCTCTACATCAACCAGATCTACCTGGGTCAGCGAGCCTACGGATTCGGCGCGGCTGGCCAGGTCTATTTCGGCAAGCCGCTGGATCAGTTGAACCTCGCGGAAATTGCGATGCTTGCCGGGCTGCCCAAGGCGCCTTCGCGGTACAACCCCGTGGTCAACATGGGCCGGGCGAAGCTGCGGCAACGCTATGTCCTGCGCCGCATGCAGGAGCTCGGCTACATCGACGACGAAGAACTCAAGAAAGCCGAGGGCCAGCCCATCATCCTGACGCGCCAGATCCAGGAATTCGCCACCCGCGCGGACCATTTTGCCGAAATGGTCCGGCAGGCGATCTATGACGCGTACAAGGACGAAGCCTATACCCGCGGCTTCAGGGTCTACACCACCTTGTCGAAGGTCCACCAGGACGCGGCCTACCGGGCAGTGCGTCAGGGCGTCCTTGATTACGACAAACGCCAGGCCTATCGCGGCGCCGAAGGCTTCTTCAACCTGCCCAAGGAGGAAGTCGGCGAGGAATCGCTGGAGGACGCGCTGCAGGAGGAATTTGAAAGCGACGACATTTATCCTGCCATCGTTCTCGAGGCGGACGCCAAGGCGGTCAAAGCCTATCGCAAGGGCGGCGAGACCCTGACGATCACCGGCGAGGGACTGAAGTTCGCATCCAAGATGATCGGCAACCGGGCCCCCGCAAAGACGCGGCTGCGCCGAGGCGCGCTGATCCGCGTGCAGCCGGAACCGAAAAGCGGCTGGCAGATCGTGCAAATGCCGCAGGTCGAGTCGGCGCTGGTGTCGGTGGACACCGACGACGGCGCGATTCGCGCGCTGGTCGGCGGCTTCGATTTCTATCGCAACAAATACAACCACGTGACGCAGGCACGCCGCCAGCCCGGTTCGAGTTTCAAGCCGTTCATCTATTCCGCCGCGCTGGAAAAGGGCTTTACTCCGGCGACCATCATCAATGATGCGCCCATTACCATCGATGCCAGCGAAACCGGCTCGGTCAACTGGGAGCCGAGAAACTTCGATGGGGCATTCGACGGGCCGATCCGCATGCGCACGGCGCTCACCAAATCCAAGAATCTGGTGTCCATCCGCATCCTGCAGGCCATTACGCCGCTCTACGCGCAGGACTACATCAGCCGCTTCGGATTCGATCCCAAGCAGCATCCTCCCTATCTGACCATGGCGCTGGGCGCAGGATCCGCCACCCCGCTGGAGATGGTGATGGGCTACTCGGTGTTCGCCAACGGCGGCTATCGCGTGACGCCTTACTTCATCGAACGCATCGAGGACGCGCAGGGCACCGTGCTGGGCAAGGCGAATCCGGTAACCGTAGGCAGGAATGCCGAGCGGGTCATCGACGCCCGCAACGCGTTCCTGATGTCGAACATGATGCAGGACGTGATCCGCGGCGGCACCGGCGCGAGGGCGATGGCGCTGGGTCGGGTCGACCTCGCCGGCAAGACCGGAACGACTAACGAACAGATGGATGCCTGGTTCGCCGGCTATCAACGCCATCTCGCCGCCGTTGCCTGGATGGGCTACGACATCCCGCGCACGCTCGGCGACAGGGAAACCGGCGCGGTTGCGGCGTTGCCGGTCTGGATGTCCTACATGGGCACGGTGCTCAAGGGCCTGCGCGAGGAACTGCCGATTGCACCGGAAGGGGTGACCGCCGTGGCGATCAACCCGGAAACCGGGCTGCGCGACAAGCATGCGCCGGCACCGATGATCGAATACTTTTATCATGAGAATATTCCGCCCGAGCAGGAAGGCCCGGCGGGCGACGAGGGCGGCGAAGCAGGCAGGGCGCCGGAGGAAGTGAAAGACCAGCTCTATTGAGAAACGATGCCGAGAGATAACGGCAACAGCAGGGAAATGCGCAGCAGGATCGCGCATCTTGCGGCTCGTCTGATGGCAGTGGACGGCATCGACGACTACGCGCTCGCCAAACGCAAGGCGGCACGCCAGATCGGCGCGCCCGATACCCGCCACTTGCCGAACAACGACGAGGTCGAGCAGGCGCTACGCGCCTATCAGCAGTTGTACCAGGCCGACGAGCAGAAGGCCCGCCTGCACCATCTTCGCCGCAGCGCGCGCGACATGATGCATCTGCTCGGGCATTTCAATCCGTATCTTTCGGGATCGGTGCTGTCGGGCAGTGCGGGCAAGTATTCCGACATCAACCTCCATCTGTTCACCGACAGCGTGAAGGATGTCGAAATGTTCCTGATCAATCGGCAGATCGCCTACCGCAGCAAGGAACACCGGGTATTCATCGGCGACGAGCCGGCGGGGGTCCCGGGTTTCAGCATCAGCACGAACGAAGCGGATTTCGAGGTCAGTGTTTTCTCGCCGCGCGACCTGCGCATGCAGCTGCGCGCTTCCCCGGAGGGACGTCCCTTCGAACGCGCCGGCATCGACTGGCTCGACAGCGTGCTGACCGACACTCCGGTGGGATCCTGATCCCGCAGCGGGTCTCAGCGTCCGGCGCAATTCAGCCGGCACCTTCCTTCAGCCAGCGCGCCGCATCGAGGGCGAAATACGTCAGGATTGCGTCGGCGCCGGCGCGTTTGAATGCAAGCAGCGCTTCCAGCACGCATTTGCGTTCGTCGATCCAGCCGTTCTGTCCCGCAGCCTTCAGCATCGCGTATTCGCCGCTGACCTGATAGACCATTGTGGGCGCGCCGAACTCGTCCTTCACGCGTCGCACGATGTCGAGGTACGGCAGGCCCGGCTTGACCATGACCATGTCCGCACCCTCCTGCAGGTCCATCCCGACCTCCCACAGAGCCTCGTTGCTGTTGGCGGGGTCGATCTGGTAGGTGTATTTGTCACCCTTGCCGAGCGTGGCGGCCGAGCCCACGGCATCGCGGAACGGACCGTAGAAGCTCGAAGCATATTTGGCGGCATACGCCATGATCCGGGTGTGGATGAATTTGCGCGCATCCAGGGCTTCTCGCAGGGCGCCGACGCGCCCGTCCATCATGTCCGATGGGGCCACGATGTCGACGCCGGCCTCGGCATGAGACAACGCCTGGTGGACCAGAACCTCGATGGTTTCGTCGTTTAGCACATAGCCGCTGCCGTCGATCAGTCCGTCCTGTCCATGGCTGGTATAGGGATCGAGGGCGATGTCGGTAATCACGCCGAGTTGCGGAAAGCGGCTTTTCAGCGCCCGTATGGTTTTAGGCGCCAGGCCATCCGGGTTCCAGGCTTCAGCCGCATCTGCGGTTCTGAGCTTGTTGTCGACCACGGGGAACAGCGCAATTGCCGGCACACCCAGCTGCACGCAATGCTCCGCCTGCCGCAGCAGCAGATCGATCGACATGCGCTCGACGCCGGGCATCGACGTCACGGCTTCGCGGCGGTTCTGGCCGTCGATCACGAAAACCGGGTAAATCAGATCGTCAGCGGACAGCCGGTTCTCCCGCACCAGGCGGCGGGAGAAATCGTCGCGGCGCAGCCTGCGCGGGCGGCGGCGGGGAAACTTACCAAGTACCTGCATGAGGGTTCCTCGACGACTTGCCCGAGCAGGGATTGTCCTTCGGGCAAGCGCAGATTATTGAAATTAAAAGGATTGATGGGACTTGCTGCAGAGCGGAACTTTTTCCTCGGCATACGATCTTATGTTGCAGACAGTGATGTCTCCCGCTTCTCCTCCCTGAGCGGGTGCCTTAATCCAATTGAGGCTTTGTTTTACCCCCGGTTTTAATCCCCTTTAACCGGGGGTTTTTTATTCTACCCGCCCGTCGGCGTTGCGACGGGCTGGAACCAGCCCGCCAGGCGCAACTCGGCTTCCGCGGCGCCCATCCTCGACGGGGCCGAGAACAGCTGGGCGCTGGCGGCCGGGATGTCCGCCAGCGCCTCACGGACTTTTCCCAACTGTTCGTTTGCCTGCTGCCTGTTGAGCTTGTCGGCCTTGGTCAGGAGGACATGGATCGGCTTGCCGCTGGGAGCGAACCACTCGATCAGCCGGATGTCGAGTTCGGTCAGCGGATGCCTGATATCCATGACCACGACCAGTCCGCGCAACTGTCCGCGATTGCGCAGGTAACCGGCTATGAGCGTCTCCCAATAGAGTTTCATGTCGCGCGGCACCTTCGCATAGCCGTATCCCGGCAGATCCACCAGGTACCTGCCGCTCCCCATGCTGAAATAGTTGATGTGCTGCGTGCGGCCGGGCGTCTTGCTGACGAAAGCCAGGCGATTGCGGTTGGCCAGCGCATTGATCGCGCTCGACTTGCCCGCATTGGAGCGACCCGCGAATGCGACCTCGGCCGCAGCACCGCCGGGCAGTTCCGCCTCCGCGGCGACCGTCGTGAAGAAGGCGATATCCTGAAACAATCCGGGCTGGCTCATGAGTTACGCTAAAATGCCGGCGTTGGCGCGGTCCGGATGCGTGCAGGCCCGGGACCGGCGTGGAATTCGCAAGGAGCATTCATGGAACGCATTGTCGCAGCGACTCTGGTCGCATTTTTTTCGTTCGGGCCGGCGCTGGCCGCCGATGCGGGCGATTCCGCCAAGGCGCAGAGCCTTGCCGGTCAGGTCTGCGCAGCCTGTCACGGTGCGGACGGCAACAGCCCGCTGGCCATGAATCCGAGTCTTGCCGGACAGCATGCCGGATATCTGCTCAAACAGTTGAAGGAATTCAAGTCGGGCGCCCGCAGCAATCCGGTGATGATGGGCATGGTGGCAAATCTTTCCGATGACGACATGCGCAGCCTGGCTGCGTACTATGCCTCGCAACCGGCACGCCCCATGGCGGCGAAAGACAAGGACCTCGCCGCGCAAGGCGCGAAGCTTTATCGCGGCGGCAGCCCGGAAAAAAACGTTGCCGCCTGTTCCGGCTGCCATTCCCCGAACGGGGCCGGGATTCCGGCGCAGTATCCGCGGCTGGCGGGCCAGCATCCGGACTACGTCCTTGCCCAGTTGAAGGCCTTCCGCGCGGACGAACGCGCCAACGATCCGAACAAGATGATGCGCGCCGTGTCGGCGAAACTTTCCGACAAGGACATGGCAGCACTCGCCGAATACATCTCCGGCCTGCACTGAGGACCGGCCGCTTTACTGCGCAATTTCACTGAAGGCGGCCTTGGCCGCATCGATGGTCGCGGCGATTTCCGCCGGCGTGTGAGCGGCTGATACAAAGCCCGCCTCGAACGCCGAGGGCGCCAGATAAACCCCGCCCTTCAGCATGGCGTGAAAGAACCGGTTGAAGGCATCCTTGTCGCATTCCATCACCTGGGCATAGGAGTCCGGGACCTCATCCCGGAAATACAGCCCGAACATGCCGCCGACACTTTGCGCGCGGAACGCATGGCCGGCATTTCGTCCCGCTTTTTCCAGTCCCTCCGCCAGTTTCGACGTCGACGCCGCAAGGCGGTCGTAAAAACCCGCCGCCTGCACCAGCTTCAACGTCGCCAGGCCGGCGGCAACGGCAACCGGATTTCCCGACAGCGTGCCCGCCTGGTAGACCGGCCCGAGCGGAGCGATGCACTGCATGATGTCGCGGCGCCCGCCGAATGCGCCGACCGGCATGCCCCCGCCGATCACCTTGCCCAGGGTGGTCAGGTCCGGGGTGATGTCGAACAAACCCTGCGCGCCGTGCAGCCCGACCCGAAATCCGGTCATCACCTCATCGAAAATCAGGACGGCCCCGTAACGCGTGCACAGGTCGCGCAGTGCGCGCAGGAATTCCGGTTGCGGCCTGACGAGGTTCATGTTGCCGGCCACGGGCTCGAGGATGACTGCGGCAATCCGGTCTCCCTGAGCCTTGAAGGCGCTTTCCAGCATCGTCGTATCGTTGTAGTCGAGGACCAGCGTATGCGCCGTTATTTCCGCCGGCACTCCGGCCGAGCTCGGCTGGCCGAAGGTAAGGGCACCGGAACCTGCTTTGACCAGAAGCGAGTCCGCATGGCCGTGATAACAGCCTTCGAATTTCACGATCTTCGGGCGACTCGTATAGCCGCGCGCGAGCCGGATCGCACTCATCGTCGCCTCGGTGCCCGAACTTACCAGGCGCACCTTCTGCATCGAAGGCAGCAGGCGGATCAGCAGCTCGGCCATTTCCAGTTCGGCCTCGGTGGGCGCCCCGAAACTGAGGCCCCGCGATGCGGCGCGCT
>DASVNF010000035.1:0-5367 GCA_036384015.1 Burkholderiales bacterium | reverse complement strand
CCTGGAGGGAGAACCGATCAAGATTCTCTGGGTCACGGAAGACGTGTCCCAGCGCAAGGACATGGACGCGCGCGTGCGCTTCCTTGCCCACCACGACCTGCTCACCGGGCTGCCCAACCGCACGCTGTTCCAGGACCGGCTGCAGCAGGCGCTGGCCGCCGCGAAACGCATGGAATCGCGCGTCGCATTGCTGTTCATCGATCTCGACCGCTTCAAGTACGTGAACGACTCCTTCGGGCACCGGGCAGGCGACATCCTGCTGCAGACCGTGGCCGCGAGGCTGCGCGGCTGCGTGCGCGAAACCGACACGGTCTGCCGACACGCCGGCGACGAGTACCTGATCGTGCTTTCCGCATTGCGCGACCCGACGGAGGCCGCGCTGGTCGCCAGCAAGGTCCTCACGACGTTCGAGGAACCCTTCGATCTCGAGGGTCAGGAGATCCAGATCTCCGCCAGCGTCGGCATCAGCGTCTACCCGGATGACGGGCAGACCACCGAGGACCTGATCCGCAACGCCGATGCGGCGATGTATCACTCCAAGAAAAACGGCCGCAACCGCTACGAATTCTTCACCGCCGAACTTACGGCGCCGGTCGCCGAACGGCTGGTGCTGGCGAACCAGCTGCGCCGCGCCGTCGAGCGCAACGAACTGGTCCTGCACTACCAGCCCCAGTATGAGACTGTCAGCAACAAGCTGATCGCGGCGGAGGCGCTGGTGCGGTGGAACCACAACGAGCACGGGCTGATGACGCCGGACAGCTTCATCCCGCTGGCGGAAGAATCCGACATCATCCATCTGATCGGCGAATGGGTGCTGGGCGAAGCCTGCCGCCAGGTCAACGCCTGGCAGAACGAGGGCCGCAAGATCGTGCCCGTGGCGATCAATTTTTCCGCGCTGCAATTCCGCCGCGCCAACCTCGTGCAGGGCGTGGCCTCCGCGCTGGCCCGGCACGGCCTGCAGCCGCGCAACCTGGAGATCGAACTGACGGAGAACGCGATCATGCAGGACCCGAAGGAAGCCGCCAGCATCCTCGACCGGTTGCACGAAATGGGCGTGGGCATGTCGATCGACGATTTCGGCACCGGCTATTCAAGCCTGAACTACCTCAAGCGCTTTCCGATCGACAAGCTGAAGATCGACCGCAGCTTCGTCGAGGACCTGCCCTACGACCTCAACGACTCCGCCATCGTCCAGGCCATCATCAACCTCTCTAAAAGCCTGCGCATGACGGTGGTGGCCGAAGGCGTGGAGACCAAGGCCCAGCTGGATTTCCTGCGCGCCCTTGGCTGCGAGGCCTACCAGGGATATCTCGGCGGCAGGCCGATGGAAGCCGAGCGCTTCGCCGTCCTGCTGGCCTGAGCCGGCGGCCGCTCCTTCCTCTTTCCTCTTTCTTCTTTCCTCATCCGTGCCCGCCGCGGCCAGCGCTTCGCCGACGGCAGATCGCGCCGCGTCGCTGAACACCACGCAGCGGACTTCCTCGATGCTGGAAGGTCTCGAGAGAAACGCGTGGATCTCGCCAATGGCGATCGATGCGGCCCTGCGCATCGGGAATCCGTAGATACCGGTGCTGATCTGCAGAAACGCAATGGTGTGCAACTGGTGCTGCGCGGCAAGTAACAAACTATTTCGATAGCAGCCGGACAGCAGGCGGTCTTCGTCCGCGCCGCCGCCCTGTCAGACGGGACCGACGGTATGGATCACCCATCGGGCAGTCAGGCGAAAGCTTCGGGAAAGCCGCGCTTCGCCCGTGGACAGCCGCCCAACGTGCGACAATATTCAAGGAGTTGCGGGCCCGCCGCGCGATGGATCGCGCCGTCCCCGCCACCTCCACCCAGCAGCGTGGATTGGCGGCATTGACGATGGCGTCGTCTGCTGCACCGTGATGTCGCCCTGGATGATCCGGAGGCGTTCCGACGCGTTTCTGGCCATGGAGGGGCAAGCATACCTCCCACAACTGCCTCATAATTGAGCCATGATGCAAACAGCCCGAGCCCCGCTTCCCGCCGCCGCCGCAAACATACTCGTCGTCGACGACGACCAGCGCTTGCGCGACCTTCTCAATCGCTACCTCGCAGAGCAGGGCTTCGGCGTCCAGTCCGTTGCCAACGGCAGCGCCATGGAGAAAGTCATCGGCAAGGAAAGCGTGGACATGATCATCCTCGACCTGATGCTTCCCGGCGAGGACGGCATGAGCATCTGCCGGCGCCTGCGTGCGTCCGGCAAGCGCACGCCCATCATCATGCTCACGGCAAAAGGCGACGAAGCGGATCGCATCGCCGGGCTCGATGTCGGCGCCGACGACTATCTGCCGAAGCCTTTCAATCCGCGCGAACTGGTCGCGCGCATCAATGCCGTGCTGCGCCGGCAATCCCCGGCTGCATCGCTGCCCGGCGCACCGGACGACACCAAGGCGCCGGTGAAATTCGGCAGCTTCGAGATCAATCTCGCCACGCGCACGCTCACCAAGGCCGGCAAGCAACTGGGCCTGACCACCGGCGAATTCGCCATGCTCAAGGCGCTGGTCACGCATCCGCGCACGCCGCTGTCGCGCGACCGCCTGATGGAACTGGCCCGCGGCAGGGAATATGGGGTGTTCGACCGCAGCATCGACGTGCAGGTCTCCCGGCTGCGGCGCCTGCTCGAGGAAGATCCCGCCAAGCCGCGCTACATCCAGACCGTGTGGGGCGTGGGTTACGTTTTCGTCCCCGACGACACCAGATAGCGCGCGAGGCAGGCGATGCACTGGATTCCGCGGTCCCTGCTGTCGCGTTCGGTCCTGCTGATATCCGCATTGCTGGTGCTGAGCCAGCTGATCTGGCTGGGCCTCTACCGCACCTACAACGTCCGCACCCAGTCCGAATACCTCGCCACCCAGATAGCGAGCACCATCAGCACGGTGAGCGTCGCGCTGGAGTCCATGCCCGACTCGGCACGCCGCCGCTTCAGCGAAAAGCTGCCCGCGCACCAGAACATCCGCCTGCTCCCGGGCACCGCCTGGGATGACCAGGAAGTGCCCCTGCCCGAAACGCCCCTGCTGCGCGCCATCAGCGAACACCTGGCCCGCGACTTCTCCGGCGATGCACAGGCGCTGGTCATGCTCGAGGACGCCACCCATGCGCTCTGGATCAAGATCAAGGTGGGCAACCAGGCCTACTGGGTGGTCTTCCCGCCGGGCACGCGGGGCTCCGCCTCGATCTGGGCCTGGACCGGCTGGAGTATTTTTGGGCTCGCCTTGGCGATCGCCGGGGGATGCCTGCTGATGCTGCGCGTAAACCGCCCGCTGCGCGCATTGACCCAGGCCGCCGAGCAGATCGGCGCCGGGCGCATGCCCTCCCCGCTGCCCGAAAACGGGCCGGTGGAAATCAGCACCCTGTCCCACGCGTTCAATCGCATGACCTCGAACCTGAAGCAGCTCGACACCGACCGCGCCGTGCTGCTCGCGGGCATCTCCCACGACCTGCGCACCCCGCTCTCGCGTCTGCGGCTGGGTGTCGAGATGGTCGGCGATTCCCCGGACCAGGCGCTCCGCGAAGGCATGATCCAGGACATCGAGGACATGGATGCCATCATCAACCAGTTCCTCGACTTCGCCCGGGAAAGCACCAATGAGCTGTCGCGCAGCGGCGAGGACCTCAACCAGATCGTCGCCAGCGTCTGCGAGCGTTTCTCCCGTACCGGCCGACAAATAAAGACAGACTTCGGCAACCTTCCGCCCCTGACGCTGAAGCCGACCGCGACGCAGCGCATGGTGACCAACCTCGTGGACAACGCCCTGCGCCACGGCGGCGGAGAAGTCGAAGTGCGCACCGAGCGCGACGGCGACCACGCCATCGTGCGCGTGCTCGATCGTGGCCCGGGCATACCCGAAGCGGAAGTGTCGCGGGTGATGCAGCCGTTCACGCGCCTGGAAGCCTCCCGCGCCGGCGGCAAGGGATCGGGACTCGGCCTCGCAATCGTGGAGCGTGCCGCAAAACTGCACGGCGGCAACGTCAGGCTGCTCAAGCGCGATGGCGGCGGCCTGGAAGTGCGCGTCGAATTGCCTGCGGAAGTTCAGAAGGCGGCGTAGGTATTTTCGGTCGCGGCGCGAAATTTGCCCAGCCGTCTTTAGCGCGCACGTCTAGTTCAAGTTCCACTGCTCTCTGGAACTAGCGACCATCCTTGCGGCCCAAAAGGGATGGCTGATCTCCTTATCGTTTTGGCGTGCATTGCGCCGCTCGGCGTCTATCTCATCTGCACCAGGGGCAAAGGAGAAGAAAAGGGGCGCTTCGGCAGCATCGGCCTGGGTCTCGCGTTCTGCTACTTCGCCCTCGCCCATTTCGTCGTGACGAACGAACTGGTCGAAATGCTTCCTTCCTTTATCCCCGAGCGAAAGCTGGTCATCTATGCCACGGGCGTCGCGGAGGCCGTTGTGGCCTTTGGATTGCTTACAAGGCGCTGGCGTGACGCGGCATCGATCGCTGCGGCCGTTCTGCTTGTAACGTTCCTTCCCGCCAATATCTATGCGGCGACAAACTATATCGGCGTCGGGGACCACAAGCTTGGCCCTGATTACCTGTGGATACGAATCCCTTTGCAGCTGTTCCTCCTGGTTTGGGCGCTATGGCCGGTGTTCTGGCCCGAAAGAGTACGCACCAGGTAGATTGCCAGATCGAAAGCTCGGCCAGGCCACCTGCTCGACGATTTCGAGACGCTGGAACACGTAAAACGGATCTGGCATCCGGTCAGATCCGACAAGGCCGGCTTCCGTTTCGAGGAGCACTATGCACGCGCGTACGAGCGGCACAAGTCAAAACATCGCGGCGCCTATATTGCGCTCGGAATCGTTCTAATAAGCGGGGCGATTCTCTCGATTCCGCCCGCCGTGCCGGGCTTTATCCTCGTCCTTCCGGGCGCCGCCATCATCTCATCAAGATCCCGAAGGGCAGCTCGCTCATTCGACCGGATGGAAAGGTCGGCCTGCCAACTTATTGCGAAGGCGTTGCGAAGACAGTAGTGGCCCAGGATGCGATTTCGTAGCGGCTCACTGCAAACGAATCTGCCCCTGCTTCAGATCCTGCAGCGATTGTAGCGTCTGTGTAGAGGTTGCAAATTGAGGTGCATTCAGCACATCCCGCGCCGCGGCAATACCGATGCCAGCCAGGCTGCCGTTGATCCCATACTGATAAGCCAGATCGCCTCCGATTGCCGCCGTATCGCTGCCAGACAGATGCGCATCCAACAAAGCGTTGGTTAAAGCCCAGTTGTTCATTTGGCCGCCTGCGTCAAAGGCCGAGACCAGGGCCGCCAAATCGAAAGTTTCGACTTTGTTATCGAGCAAGGTATTGTTGCCGGCAGAATCGTAGTCGGGACTGGCTTCTATAATCATC
>DASVNF010000034.1:0-27491 GCA_036384015.1 Burkholderiales bacterium | reverse complement strand
ACCGCCAGATTGTCGATCTGGATGTCGTTGTGGGGCTTACGGCCGATGGTGGTGCGCTCCTTCGAGAGCGTGAACTCCTTGATCACCTGTCCATCGAGACTCAATATCAACTTCGCCATGGCTGCTTCCTCTTATTTGAACCACCCAAGGAACTTCGTCATCCAGCCGTCGTCGGCAGGAAATTCCTTCTTCACCTTAATCAGGATGACGGACACATTATCGCGCCCGCCGTTGTCGTTCGCCATCTGCACCAGCTGATCCGCAGCCAGCTGCAGGTTCGCCCCGAGCGCGCCCAGGGTCATTTCGATGTCGTCGTCCTCGACCATGTCGTTGAGGCCGTCCGAGCAGAGCAGGTAGATGTCGCCATTCTGCACCGGAAAGGTGTTGATTTCGGCCTCGACCTGCGGCTCTATGCCCAGGGCCCGGGTGACCAGGTTCTTGTTCTGGGAACGGCGCGCCGCCTCCTTGGTGAGCAAGCCGCTGTCGATCTGTTCCTGGAGCAGCGAGTGGTCCCGGGTGATCTGTTCCAGCTTTTCGCCGCGGTAGCGATAGCCCCGCGAGTCGCCGATGTGCGCGATCGTAATCTGGTTGTCGCACAGCAAAGTCACCACCAGGGTGGTCCCCATTCCCGCGTATTGAGGCTGGCTGTTCGCCGACTGGTAGATCGAGGTATTCGCCTTGGCAATGATGTCGCGCAGCAACCGCGCCGCCAGCGGCGCCCCGGTGGCCTTTTCTATGTGGTGCGGGGCGTTGCGCACCATGGCTTCACGGGTTTCGCTGGAAATCAGCGCGGTGGCGATGCCGCTGGCAACCTCGCCGGCGTTGTATCCGCCCATGCCGTCGGCGAGCACCGCCAGGCCGATCTCCGGATCGGTGGCGATGCTGTCCTCGTTATGCGAACGCACCATTCCCGTGTGGGTGGCTTTTATCATCTGTATCGAGGCGCTGAGGCTCATTTATCGTTTTCCATCAGAGTGCCACGTCCACGTCGCCGAACTGCGCAGCGCATTCCCGGATCGCCTTGGCGAATTCATCTCCGGTCTTGTAGCGCTGCGTGACGTCTTTCGCCAGCGCCTTGTTGATGACGGCCACCAGGCATTCGGGAATCGCCGGATTGACGCCGAGGATGTCGACCGGCGGCTCGCTGGCGATCTTGAACATCAGCTGGGTCATTGAGTCACCCTGGAACGGCAGGCTGCCGCACGCCAGCTGGTAGAGGGTCACGCCCAGGGAAAACAGGTCCGACTGGCCGTCGATCTTCTTGCCGGCGAGCTGTTCCGGCGACATGTAGGACGGCGTGCCGAGCACCATGCCTGTCTTGGTTTTCGACGAATCGGTGATACGTGCAATGCCGAAGTCCGTGACCTTGACCGAGTCCGCGGCGGGGTCGTACATGATGTTGGCCGGCTTGATGTCGCGATGGACCACGCTCTGCAGATGCGCATAGGACAAGGCCTCGGCAACGCGGGCAATGATCGAGAGGGTCTTCGGGAGCGGCAGCAAGGCGGCCGGCTTGGTCTGCGGCACCAGGTCCTTGCCCTTCAGGAACTCCATTGCGATATAGGCAAGATCGTGTTCCTCGCCGGCGTCGTAAATGGTGACGATGTTCGGATGGTTGAGGCGTCCCGCCGTCTCGGCTTCCCGGAAAAAGCGCTGCTTGACGTCCTCGAGCTCGTCGGGCTCGAACTCCTGCGACAGGGCCATGGTCTTGATCGCCACCACGCGGCCGATCTTCGGATCCCTGCCCAGGTAGACCACGCCCATGGCGCCCTTGCCGAGTTCCTTCTCCACCTGATAGCGGCCGAGCATGGGCTTTTCCACCGCGCCGCCTTCCAGCACCAGCGTGCTGGCGTTGGTGCGCCCGCCGCCGCCGCCGAGAATGACCGTCTCGGACATCTGCTTGGCGCGGTTGAGCTTCTGATCGAGGTCGCGGAACTTCGGGTTGTAGGTGGCCATGTGCTCGTACACCGCCTGCGCCTTGTTGAACTGGCGCTTGCGCTCGAAATCGAGCGCAAGGTTGTACATGTTGTCCATGACGGCGTCGTCAAGAGGCACCTTCTTGAACTTGTCGAAAGCCATGTCCAGTTGCCCCTGGCCCTGGAAGGCGAGGCCGAGCATGCGGTTGGATTCTGCCCCTTCGAGGTCCGACTTCGCCTTGCCGCGTTCGGTCACCAGGAAGCGCTTGGTGGTCAGGAGCACGTGCCCTACGACCAGCAGCACCGCCGAAGCCATCAACTGGATCCACATCAGCTGGCTGGTCATCAGCACGAAATGCGCGGCGACCAGCGCGATCAGCAGCCCGGCGGTGATGGCAAATCCCATCCCGGCCTTCAGCCGCGGCAGCAGCAGGATCAGGTACAGCGCGACCAGCAGGAAGGCGAGTTTCTCGACCCACACGCCCCAGGTCGGCGCGACGAAAAAGTCTTCCTCGAGGATGCTGGACACCGAATGGGCCAGCGTCACGACCGGCGGCATGGCGGGCGAAACCGGCGTGACCTGGTAGGTGCCCACGCCGGCGGCGGTTGCGCCGATCAGCACGATCTTGTCGCGGTACTTGTCGGCGGGAATCTTGTCGGTGATGACGTCGTAGAACGAATCCAGCGGAAATGCCGGCTTGCCTTCCCGGTCCTTGTAGAAGTAGCTGTACATCTGCAGGTACGGATCGGTGCGGATGTTGAGATTGCCGATCTTCACGCCTTCGCCCAGGCGCATCTCGACGTCGGCCGGACCGAGATTCAGGCTCCGGGCGGCCAGCATCATCGAGAAGGACGGGAAATAACGGTCGTAGTAACGCAGGACCAGCGGCTCGGTGCGGGTGCTGCCGTCCACGTCGGGCAGCGCATTGAGATGCCCGATCGCACCGGTTCCGGCTGCAATCTGCTCCAGGGGCACTACGGCCTGCAACGTGGGCAACGGGAAGATGTTGTTCTGGGCGGCGCCGACATTGTCGACCACCTTGCTGATCTGGTTCTTGAGAACGAATTCGGGCAGCGGACTGTCTGGATTGCCGCGCGGCTCGCCGACGACGAACAGCATCGGCAATACGACGTTGCCGGTCTCGGCGACGGAGGCGGCCAGCTTGCGGTCGCTGTTGAGGGCGTCGTCGGCCTCGGCAAGGACTGAACCGAATTCAGCCATGCTTTGCTGCTGGGGCGGAGGAAGCCCCTGATAGAGTTCCGCTAGCTTGTGGATGTAGGTGAGGCCCGGATCCACCTGCGGTTCGAAGAAGAACGAAGCGTAGCCGACCACTTTGGCGCCGGCGTTTTTCAGCTTGGCGATCATCTGCGCATGGATTTCGCGCGGCCAGGGCCATCGCCCGATATTGGCGATGCTCTGGTCGTCGATGGCAATGACCGCCACGCGCTCCGATGGCGCGAGGTTCGATGCCCGAACGCCCAGATCGTATGCCTGGCGTTCCAGGCCCTGAATCAGAACGCTGTTGGACGCGGTGAACAACACCAGCGCAACAACGAGGCCGAGAAACCAATCGGCTTTCCAAAAAGCCGTTTTCTTCATGCCACCCACCCTGTTGGATGCCTGAAGGCTTTGATTTTAGTAAGTTAAGCCTCTAGAGCTCGAGATTTTACGATATTCCGGCCAAAAGTATATGATTTTTTTAAACTCTAGGGCATGGGGAGCGGCTGAAATTCCAATTGGCAGCCCCCTCGCAGCAGAGGCAGGTGCATTGCCGCACAGCTTGACTCTGGCTGCCGCTTTTAGGCGCACGTTTTTTACGCTCGACCCGCCTTGGCAACGCGCGGGCGCGATACCACATTGTCACAATAAAGCCGGGGCGGGCCAACAGTCATGCCTGCTGCCCGAGTTTGCGGAACAGTGGCGCAAACGCGGCGGGAAAGCCGTTTGGAGCAAACGGTGAACGCTCAGGCGTGCGCGAACTCCTGCCGGCGCATCACATCGACCAGGACGGTCTCGAAATCCCTGAACACTTGTTCCCAGTCGATGCTTTCGGCGATCGTTCGCGCGCGGGTGCGCAGCATCGCGATGCGCGCACGGTCCGGGGCAAGGGCGGCCGCCAGACGGATGAATGTGGCGGCGTCGCCGAATGGGACCAGCAGGCCGCTGACCTCGTGGCGGAGATGCTGCTGCGCGGCTGCATAGTCGTATGCAATCACCGCCAGGCCGCTGGCCATGGCCTCCAGCGTTACATTGCCGAAAGTCTCCGTCATGCTCGGGAAAAGAAAGATGTCGGCGGAAGCGTAATGCGCCGCCAGGTCCTCGCCGGTGCGCGCACCGGCGAACAGGACGTCGGGATGGCGGTTTTGCAGGTCTTTGCGCGCGGGTCCGTCTCCAACCATGACGAGCCTTGCCGCCGGCGTGCCAATTCGCATCGCATCGAATGCCTGGACCCCCAGCGCCAGATTCTTTTCCGGGGCCAGCCGGCCGACGCAGAGCGCGACCAACCCGTCCTTTCGCACGCCCCACCCGTCGCGCAGTGCCTGGCTGCGGCGCGCGGGCGCAAATAGCCGCGTATCGACGCCGCGGGAAACGACGTGAAGGTTCTCGAAG
Organism: Burkholderiales bacterium; assembly: GCA_036384015.1. Classification (GTDB taxonomy): domain Bacteria; phylum Pseudomonadota; class Gammaproteobacteria; order Burkholderiales; family JACQAP01; genus JACQAP01. The sequence goes on along the minus strand of DASVNF010000034.1, from coordinate 22,964 downwards.
CCTTGCGCGCCGAGTTCGCGGCGAAGATCTTCGGTCGGCACCAGGGTGGCCAGCGCGCGATTGTGAAATTTGCGCAGATATGCGGCGATGGGCTTCTTCATGAAACCGATGCCGTAGTGCCGGCTGTAGCTGTGGAAGTTGGTATGGAAGCCGGTGGACACCGGCAGCTTGAGTTTGCACGCAGCAGCCAGCGCCGACCAGCCCAGCGGACCTTCGGTGGCGATATGGACCACGTCCGGACGCCGCAGGGACCACAGCCGGAACAAGGCATGCTTCGCGGGCAATCCCATTTTCAGCCCTTCATAACGGGGAATGGAAATGCCCGGTTTGAGCACTTCCTCGAACCGGTAGCTGCTGGCGGGGTTTTCGGCGGGGCTCTGGCGCGGACGGATCAGCTGCACCCGGTGACGCCGCCGCTGCAGGCCTTCCACCATGCGGCCGAGCGTCATGGCTACGCCGTTTACCTCCGGCGGATAGGTCTCGGTGACCACGGTCACCCGCAGTGAGGATTGTGTTTCCGGAAGTTCCCGAAGGACGAAGTCTTCATCGATCATGCAGGCGGCACTGTGCCCGCCTTCGGCGAAACTGCGATGACGTTCCGTTTACCGTTTTATTGCGGGCGAACCCATCGCTAGCCCAGCAGGACCAGCAGCCAGACGATGACAACGTTGAGCAGGGAGAGCATCACCGCGGCGCTGCCGATGTCCTTGGCGCGCTTGGCCAGGCGGTGGTTCTCGAGGGAAACGCGATCCACGGTGGCTTCGATTGCGGAGTTCAGCAATTCGACGATCAGCACCAGGAACACTGAAGCAATCATCAGCGCCTTCCCCGTTGCAGGTGCCGGCAGGAACAGCGCAGTGGGGATAAGTACGACGGCCAGCCAAAACTCCTGCCTGAACGCGTCCTCGTGGCGGTACGCCGCCTTCAGCCCCTCGTACGAATAGAACATCGCGTTCCAGATGCGGCGCAGTCCGGTCTTGCCTTTGTGGGGACTTTCCAGGTGGCCATTATCCATTCGGATGCGGTGTCCATTTGAGATCCAGTTCCCGTGCGGCCCTGACGTCGTCCAGCCGGCGCACGGGCATGTTGTGCGGCGCGGACCTCACCAGCTCCGGATTATCGCGCGCTTCCGCGCGAATTTCGCTCATGGCTGTGACAAATTCGTCGAGCGTCTGCTTCGATTCCGTTTCCGTGGGTTCGATCAACAGGCATTCCGGAACCAGCAGCGGAAAGTACGTGGTCGGCGCGTGGAATCCCTTGTCGAGAAGGCGCTTGGCCACATCCATCGCGGTAACGCCGGTGGCATCCCTGAGCTCCTTCAGGCTGACGATGAATTCATGGCTTGCCCGCCGCTGCGGAAACGCCAGTTCGAAACCGGCGGCGCGCAGGCGCGCCATCAGGTAATTGGCGTTCAAGGTCGCAAACTCCGCCACGCGGCGCATGCCTTCCGCTCCGAGCATGCGGGCATAGACATAAGCGCGCAGCAGGACTCCGGCGTTGCCGTTGAAAGCGGAGAGTCTGCCGATCGAACCGGGCAGTTCATCCTCTTCCAGCCAGTGGTAGCGCGCACCCGCCTTGGCCACGACGGGCAGCGGCAGGAACGGCAGCAGCCGGCGTGACACGCCGACCGGGCCGGCGCCGGGACCCCCGCCGCCGTGAGGCGTGGCGAAGGTCTTGTGCAGATTCATGTGGATCACGTCGAAGCCCATGTCGCCGGGCTTGACCCTGCCGAGGATGGCGTTGAGGTTGGCGCCGTCGTAATAGAGCAGCCCGCCGGCCCCGTGCACGATGTCGCGGATGTCTTCGATGCTGCGTTCGAAAACGCCGAGCGTCGATGGATTGGTCAGCATCAATCCGGCCGTGTGCGGACCAACCGCGGCGCGCAACGCGGCGAGATCCACGTTGCCGTCGCGTTGCGTCGGAATCTCTTTCACGGCATAGCCGCACATCGTCGCCGTCGCCGGATTGGTGCCGTGCGCCGCATCGGGAACGATGATCTCGCTGCGCCCTGCATCGGCGCGGGAGCGATGATAGGCGCGGATCATGGCCACGCCGGCCAGTTCCCCCTGGGCCCCGGCCATCGGCGCCAGGCTGACGCCGGCCATACCGGTGACTTCGCGCAGCATTTCCTGCAATTCGTGCATGCAGGCGAGGAACCCCTGCCCTGTTTCCTCGGGTGCGAGCGGGTGTCGGGACACGAAACCCGTCAGCATCGCCAGCTGGTTGCAGGCGCGCGGATTGTATTTCATGGTGCATGACCCGAGGGGATAGAAATGCGTATCGATGGAGAAATTGCGCTGCGACAGCCGCGTGTAGTGGCGCAGCGCGTCCAGTTCCGACACTTCCGGCAGGACCGGCGGATGTTCCCGCAACAGGCGGGGCGGAAGGTCCGCCGGGGACGGAGCGTCAGGGGCCTGCAGTCGGGCACGGCGCCCGCTGCGGGAAAGCTCGAATATGAGCGGGTCCGGACTCTGCTTTTCCATTGTCGACAAGGCGCGCAACCTAACCGCCAATTGCTACCGCATCATTTCAATGCGGACAGCGCGGCGTCGTAATTGGGCTCGTTGGCGATCTCGGGCACCAGTTCCGCGTGCAGCACCTTGTTGTTTTCATCGAGCACGATCACGGCGCGGGCGGTGAGTCCCTTGAGCGGCCCGTCGGCGACGTCGACCCCGTACCTGCCGTGGAAATCGCGGCCCCGGAAAGTCGAAAGCGTCACGACATTGTTGAGCCCCTCGGCGCTGCAGAAGCGTGACATGGCAAACGGCAGGTCCGCGGAAATGACGAGCACCACCGTGTTGGTCATGCCGGAAGCCTTCTGGTTGAACACGCGGGTGGATTGCGCGCAGGTCGGCGTGTCCAGGCTGGGAACGATGTTCAGCACCTTGCGCTTGCCGGCGTAAGTTTTCAGGGAAACGTCTCCCAGATCCTTGCCGGTCAGGCTGAAGTCGGAGGCCGCGTCGCCTTTCTTCGGCAGGTTGCCTGCGACGGTGACGGGATTGCCCTTGAGCGTTACGGTTGCCATTGCTGTCTCCTTGGTTGGAACTGCTGATCCTGGTGGCGAATTGCCGGCATTCTCAGGCCTGAAGCGCATCCGCGAGCGCCGAAGCATAAGCATCGAGATCGGCCGCTGTCCTGGTCTCGGTAACGCAGACCAGCAGGGCATGGCCGAGCTCGGGGTAATCTTTGGAAATATCGTGGCCGCCGAGGATGCCCTTGCGGCGCATGTGCGCGAGGATTTCAGCGGCAGGCCGCGGCAGGGAAAGCACGGCTTCATGGAACACCGGGCCGGCGAAAATCCTCTTCACTCCGGGGATGCGGGCCACCCCTCGCATCAGCGACTCGATCCCGGCGTGGGATTGCGCGGCAACATTCCTCAATCCGGCCGCTCCCAGCATTGCCATGTAGATCGTCGCCGCCGTGACGGCCAGGCCCTGGTTGGTGCAGATATTGGAGGTCGCCTTGGAGCGGCGGATGTGCTGTTCACGCGCCTGCAGCGTCAGGGCAAAGCCGGATTGCCCGTCCAGATCCACCGTGCGCCCGACGATGCGACCGGGCATCTGGCGGACCACCGCCTGTTTGCAGGCCATGAACCCGAAATAGGGACCGCCGTTCGCAAGCGGCACGCCCAACGGTTGGCCTTCACCCACCGCGACATCGGCGCCGGCTGATCCCCAGTCGCCCGGCGGCTTCAGCAGCGCAAGCGCCGTGGGATTGACACAGGCGATGGCGAGCGCGCCGCGCGACCGGGTCCAGTCGGCCAGCGCATCCACGTCTTCAAGATTGCCGAAGAAGTTCGGCTGCGGCACGACCAGGGCGGCAAATCCGGCGCCGGCGTGCGCCTCGACCGATTCGACTGAAAGACGCCCGTCGCGCGCATCGAACGGGATTTCCACGATATCGATCCCCTGGCTGGTGACAATGGTTCGCACCACCTGGCGATAGCGCGGATTGATGCTGCGAGGAATCAGCACCCGGCGCGAAGACTTGTGCAAACGCACGGCCATCAATACCGCTTCAGCGAGCGCCGATGCCCCGTCGTACAGGCTGGCGTTCGTGACATCGAGCGCGGTCAGCGCTGCAATCATGCTCTGGTATTCGTAGAGCAGTTGCAGCGTGCCCTGGCTGGCCTCGGCCTGATAGGGCGTGTATGCCGAATAGAATTCCCCGCGCGTGGCAATCTGCCAGACTGCCGATGGAATATGGTGTTCGTATGCTCCTGCGCCGATGAAGTTCAGGAACTCGCCATCGAGGCGCGCCCTCTCGCCCATCAGCCGGGCGACTTCCATTTCCTTCATGCCGGGCGGAATGCCCGCCGGCGCCCCGGTCTTCAGCGCTTCGGGTATCTCGTCGAACAACGCCTCGATGTCACCGACCCCGATGGCCGCGAGCATTTCGCTGACATCTTCCTCGGTATGGGGAATGAAGGGCATGAGCAGTGGCTCGTGGCTAGTGTCTGTTTTCTAACGGAGCCGGCTTCCTGGGGAGGCCGTCACAACCCTACTTCGACTCGGCTTCGACCAGCTTCTGGTAAGCGGCTGCATCGAGCAGGGAGGCAAGCTCCGCGGCATCGGTCGGCTTAAGCTTGAACATCCAGGCCTGATAGGCGTCCTGGTTGATTTTTTCCGGTCCGGTTTCCAGCTCCGCGTTCACCGCGACGACCTCGCCGCCGATCGGCGCATAGATATCCGACGCGGCTTTCACCGATTCCACCACGCCGCATTCCTCGCCTTTGCGCAATTTGCGGCCGACCTTTGGATTCTCCACGAACACCAGGTCCCCCAGCAGATCCTGGGCATGGTGGGTGATGCCGATTACGGCATTGGCATCCGCATCCAGCCTAACCCATTCGTGGCTGTCGGTGTACTTCAGATCGGCGGGGATGGACATGATTCGCTCCTCGGTTTTCAGCGTGATTCGTCGACAGCGGGAAAATCCGCCAGCAGGCTGCGTCCGCGGCGGACGAAGGGGCATTTTACCGTCCTCGCCGCCAGCCACTTGTCCCGGACGTTCACTTTCACCCGCTGCTCCGGCAAGGTTGCGGTGGGAAGGCGGGCCAGCGCGATGGAAGCCTGCAGCGTGGGGGAAAAACTGCCGCTGGTGGTTGTCCCCCGTCCGTCGGGCGTCTCCACTGGCTGGTGCGAACGCAGTATGCCCCGCTCAAGCAGAACCAGTCCCAGCATCCGCGCGCGTGGCGGGCCGGAAACCAGCGCCCGCTTGCCGATGAAGTCTCGCGGACTCTGGAGATCCACCGTCCATTCCAGCCCGCACTCGAGGGGCGTCACGGTTTCGTCCATGTCTTCACCGTAGAGATTCATTCCCGCTTCCAGCCGCAGGGTGTCCCTGGCGCCCAGGCCGGCGGGCGCAACGCCTGCCCCGAGCAGGGCATTCCACGCCCGCTCGGCCTTGCCGGCGGGCAGCATCAGCTCGAACCCGTCCTCGCCGGTGTAGCCGGTACGGGCGACCAGAAAATCTGCCGCCTCCACAGCGAAAAAAGTCCCGATCCGTTCGCTTGCCGTTTTGATTTCCGGTAACGCGCGCCAGACTTTTTCCCGGGCGGAGGGTCCCTGCACGGCGATCATCGCCAGGTCGCGCCGCGGACGGATCGCCAATTCGCCGGACGTGCCGGACTGTTGCCCCATCCATGCAATGTCCTTGTCCGCGGTGGCCGCATTCACCACGACGCGGTACCGGCGCGGATCCAGGAAGTAGACGATCAAGTCGTCCAGCACGCCGCCGTTCTGGTTGAGCATGCAGGAGTAAAGCGCCTTTCCCGGCTTCTGCAGGCGATCCACGTTGTTCGCCAGCAGCTTCAGCAGAAAATCGCGGGCGCCTTCGCCGACCACGTCCACGGCCAGCATGTGCGACACGTCGAACATGCCGGCATCCCTGCGCACTTTCTGGTGCTCCGCGATCTGCGAGCCGTAGTGCAACGGCATCTCCCAGCCGCCGAAGTCGACCAGCTTCGCATTCAAGGCACGGTGCGCCGCGTTCAGCGGCGTGGATTTCAGGTTCACGGATAGAACAGGTACAGCCGGTAGCCGGCGGCGCGCAGTTCGCCGGTGTTGAGGAACAGATGCACCGGCAGTTCCGCGCCGGGCTTGATCAGGGTGCCGGCAGCCCCGCCGGGCAGATAGTCGCGCGGCACGAAGACGCGCCGGGCGATGGCCTGGTCCTGCGCGTCTGTCAGGGTAAGTTCGAACGCCGGATGGGCGAGTTCGACGGGCGCCCTGCTGCGGATGGACAAGGTCAACTCGATTTCATTGGGCACGCCTGCGTCGACGGCCTTGAGGTCGGAAGCTTCGATGTGCAGGAAGCTGGATAGCGCCGGCGAGGCCATGCTGCATCCGATCACGGCGCACGCCTTGTCATAGATCGGGCGGGTCTGCGGCAGCGCAACCGACAGATCCGTGCGGAAGACATATGCCATCTGCCCGGCCAGCAGGACCAGCAACGACACCGACAAAGCCAGCCACATGCCGGTGCGCTGCGGCGTCGCCGGCATGCGGAACTCCCACTCGTAAAGGCCGGCTGCGGGATCGACGCGCTCGCCAGCCGGCGCAGGAACTTTTTCAGGCGCAGGAGCCGTCGTCGCGGCTGGCGTTTTCGCTGGAGCAAACACCGCCGTTGGCTCCGCAACGGCTGGCGCGACCAAAGTTTCCTGTCCGGGCTCTTGCGCGGTGAGGGTCGCAAAGGCGTCGAACACCTGGCTGCAGAATCCGCAGCGAACCTGCCCGCCGGAACTTTGCAACTGCTGCGTCGTCACCCGGAAGGTGGTCCGGCATTTGGGACAACCGGTGAAAAGATCCATTTGCGCTTACCCGCGTCTGACGCCGGTCACGCGAATCCAGCCCTCGCGTTCCGCATAGGAATCCAGTTCGAACCAGCGGACATACTCGGCGGCAACCGCGTCCGCCTGCGAAAGGAGAATTCCCGAAAGCACGATGTGTCCTCCCGGCAGCGCAAGTTCAGCGAGCAACGGAGCCAGCACCTTGAGCGGGTTGGTCAGGATATTGGCAACAACCACGTCTGCAGGTTCCGGCGTGGGGTCGTCGGCACCGGAGAATCGCGCCTCGATGCCGTTTCTCTGCGCATTGTAGCGACTGGCGACGACGGCCTGCGGATCGATGTCGACGCCGACCACGGTGCTGGCACCCAGGCGCGCGGCGGCGATGGCGAGAATGCCGGAGCCGCAACCGTAATCGATCACGCTGCTGCCCGGGACCAGGTATCGCTCCAGCCAGTCGAGGCAAAGATGGGTGGTGGGATGGCTGCCGGTGCCGAACGCCAGCCCGGGGTCGAGCAGAATGTTGATCGCCGAGGCATCCGGCGCCTTGTGCCAGCTGGGAACGATCCACAGCCGCGGAGATACCTGGATCGGGGAAAACTGGTTCTGGGTGAGGCGCACCCAATCCTGTTCCTGAACCTGCGCGATCTGGTATGCGGGAACCGGCGCGACGCCGGCAAGCGCGCAGGCGCGCTCCAGCGTGCGGGCCACATCGGCCTGCGGATCGAACAGGGCTAGCAGCCGGTTGTCGCCGAAGGCAAGCTCGATGTCCTGGCCGGGCTCCTGGAAGATCGGGGTCTCGGCATCGGTTCCCGCCTGCGCGTCGGAGACATCGACCGACAGGGCGCCTTCCTCGAGCAGGGCATCCGATAGCGCCAGTACCTGCGCGGCATCGACTTTCAGTTCCAGCGCGAGCCACACGACGGCGTTCCTCCGCGAAGCCGGACGTTACTCGACCTTGCTGTATTTGGAGAGTTTCTCTTCCAGGTAGTGGATGCTGGTGCCGCCACGCATGAACGAGGTATCGAGCATCAGCTCCTGGTGCAGCGGCAGGTTGGTCTGGATGCCCTCGACGATCATTTCGGACAGGGCGATGCGCATGCGGGCAATCGCCTGTTCGCGGGTGTCTCCATAGGCAATCACCTTGCCGATCAGGGAATCGTAGTAGGGCGGGACGAAATAGCCGTGATAGGCATGCGAATCGACCCGGATGCCAGGGCCGCCCGGGACGTGCCAGGACGTGATGCGGCCGGGCGACGGCGTGAACTTGTAGGGATGCTCGGCGTTGATCCGGCATTCGATCGCGTGGCCGCGGAAGTTGATGTCCTTTTGCCGGAACGGCAGCTTCTCGCCCGCCGCAACCCGGATCTGGGTCTGGACAATGTCGATGCCGGTGATCATCTCGGTGACCGGATGCTCGACCTGCACCCGGGTGTTCATCTCGATGAAAAAGAACTCGCCTTTCTCGTAGAGGAACTCGAAGGTGCCGGCGCCACGGTAGCCGATCTTGCGGCAGGCTTCGGCGCAACGTTCGCCGACCCGGATGCGTTCCTTCAGGGGGATCAGCGGCGCCGGCGCCTCCTCGATGATCTTCTGGTGGCGCCGCTGCATCGAGCAGTCCCGGTCGCCCAGGTAGACAGCATTGCGATGCTCGTCGGCCAGGACCTGGATTTCCACGTGGCGCGGCGTTTCCAGAAACTTCTCCATGTAGACGGTCGGATTGCCGAAGGCGGTCTTCGCCTCCTGGCGCGTCATGGTCACCGCATTGATCAACGCCGCCTCCGTATGCACCACCCGCATGCCGCGGCCGCCGCCGCCACCTGCCGCCTTGATGATCACCGGGTAGCCGATCTTGCGCGCGATCTTGACGATTTCCTGCGGTTCCTCCGGCAGGGCGCCTTCGCTGCCGGGAACCACCGGCACACCGGCCTTGATCATTGCGTTCTTGGCGCTGACCTTGTCGCCCATCATGCGGATGGTTTCGGGACGGGGGCCGATGAAGACAAAACCGCTTTTCTCGACCCGCTCCGCGAAGTCCGCGTTCTCGGACAGGAAACCGTAGCCGGGATGGATGGCTTCCGCATCCGTCACTTCCGCCGCGCTGATGATGGCGGGAATGTTGAGGTAGCTTTCGGCAGAAGCCGGCGGTCCGATGCACACCGACTCGTCGGCCAGCCGCACATACTTGGCTTCGGCATCCGCGACCGAGTGCACGGCGACGGTCTTGATGCCCAGTTCGCGGCAGGCACGCTGCACGCGCAGGGCGATTTCGCCGCGATTGGCAATGAGTATTTTTTCGAACATCTGGGTTTCCGATCGGCGGTGGATGAATCCGCCGCGAAGGATCAGCCGATTATGAAAAGCGGCTGGCCGTATTCGACCGGCTGGCCGTTTTCGACAAGGATCGCCTTGACCGAGCCACCCTGGTCGGCCTCGATTTCGTTCAGCAGCTTCATGGCCTCGATGATGCAGAGGGTTTCGCCGGCATTGACCGACTGGCCCAGTTCCACGAAGGGCTTGGAGCCGGGGGCGGAGGAACGATAGAAGGTTCCGACCATCGGCGATTTCACCACGTGCCCTTCGGGGGCGGCGGGCGCCTCGGGTGCCGCTGCCACCGCCGGCGCCGCCGCGACCGGCGCTGCCGCCATCTGCGCCCCCTGGGGCATGTTCATCACCGTCGTCTGCATGGCATTGCCGATGCGGTTGATGCGGACCTTTTCCTCGCCCTCGGTAATCTCCAGTTCGGCGATTCCCGACTCCTGGACGAGGTCGATCAGTTTCTTCAGTTTTCTCAGATCCATATAGATCTCGCTCCCGGTTTTTGCAGGGCTGTTATTTTTTTGGCGCGGACGTCAGGACGGACTCGAGTGCATAGTCATAACCCTTCGAGCCCAGGCCGCAGATCACGCCCACGGCCTGGTCGCTGAAATAGGAATGGCGCCTGAACGGTTCACGGGCGTGAACGTTCGACAAATGCACCTCGATGAACGGAATGGCGACCGCAGCCAGGGCGTCGCGCAATGCCACGCTGGTGTGGGTGAAGGCGGCAGGATTGATGATGATGAAATCCACTGCCGTCGCTGACTGCTGCACCCGGTCGATCAGCTCGGCTTCGGAATTGCTTTGGAAAGTGCTGAATTTGACCCCGGCTTTTGCCGCCCGTGCCGCCAGACGCTTGTTAATGTCGGCGAGGCTCTCCCGACCGTAAATCTTCGGCTCGCGACTGCCGAGAAGATTGAGGTTCGGGCCATGCAGTACCAGAACGCTCTGGGACTTTGTCACAGCCGAAGACGCCATGTTCCCGTCCTTCGACGAATTTTAGTGCGGCAAGTTTGCCGCAAGTTCACCGAACTTGTCCAGATTTAGCGCATTTTTAACAGTTTGTATTACTGCGAGACCCTGCCTTGGCCGCGAAACCGCCGTCCGTCTGGCGGCGGGAATTCGTGCTCTCGATCGGAGTACGGCGGACTCGATAGCACCAATCAGGCAATCATCTTATTTGAAGGCATTCGGCGCTTATGGAGCCCTTTTAACTGCATAATCGCAACCATTCAAAGCAAAGATTCGACGATCTTGCTCAACTTTTGTTCATCCAGGGCACCGCTTTCGGATCTCACCCAGTTACCCTTCCGATCCAAAATCACCGTAAACGGAAGGCCTCCGGCGCGGTTTCCGGCGCGACTTGCAATTTCGATGACATCCATGTCGCTGAGCAGGACAGGGTAGTTCATCTGGTATTTGGCGGCAAATTCCCGGACTTTGCCGGGCTGATCGGCGGCGATTCCGACAAACTGAAGTCCCCGCGGCCCAAGCTTTTCCTGCATCCGGATGAAATCGGGGATCTCTTTCAGGCAAGGGGGGCACCAGGTTGCCCAGAAATTGACCACCAGCACTTTCCCCCGCCATTCACCCAGAGTACGAGGCCGTCCCTGAAGGTCGGGAATCGAGGCCGCCATCAGGGGTTTGATGTCGACCGGGTTACGTTCCCCAGCCTGCCTGAAGTAGTAGCCCAATGCCATTGCCGCAATTGCGGCGACGGCGAACAACGCGGTCTGCCCGGCCTTGCTCACCGTGCGGCCACCGCGTCCAAGACCTCTGCAAAGCGGCCCGCGGACTGAAAACCGATCACCCGCGTGTCCTTGAGTTCCTTGCCTTCCCGATCGAAAAATATGATCCCAGGCGGGCCGAACAGGCCGAAACGCGCCAGCAGGGCCTTGTCGTTGCTGGTGTTCGCGGTAACGTCGGCCTGCAGCAGCAGCATCCCATCGAGCCGTTTGCGCACGGCGTCATCGCTGAACGTGAAACGTTCCATTTCCTTGCAGGAAACACACCAGTCGGCATAGAAATCCAGCATGACGGGGCGTCCGGCGCCGGCCACTGCCGCATCGAGTTCGGCCAGCGAGCCGACCCGCACAAACGGGGTATGCACCGAAACGGCGGCGTTGCCGACGCGCAATCCGGAAAGCGGCCGCAGAATGTCGCGGCCTCCGGAGAGGACGCCGGCAAGCAGCGCAATCCCGAGCAGCAGCGCGATGACGCCGACGCCTTTCCATAGTTTGCGGAAGCCGCTTGCGTCCGGCGGCAGGGCGTCGATGGCGTGCAGGAAAATGGCCGCGACGATCAGCAACCCCGCCCACAGCAGCATGTGCGCCGCCGCGGGGATGACGGGGGAAATGATCCAGATGGCTGCTGCGAGCAGGAAAACGCCGAACAGGTTCTTCACCGACTGCATCCACGCCCCCGCCTTCGGCAGGAGCGCGCCGGCGGAGGCGCCGATCACCAGCAGGGGCAATCCCATCCCGAGCGCCATGGCGAACAGGGCGGAGCCGCCCAGGATCATGTCACGCGACTGACTGATATAGAGCAACGCGCCGGCAAGCGGCGCGGCCACGCAGGGCCCGACGATGACAGCGGACAACACCCCCATCAGGAATACCCCGTTCAGCGTGCCGCCCTTGAGCCGATTGCTGGTAGCGCTCAGTCTGCTTTGCAGCGCGGCAGGAAGTTGCAGCTCATAAAAGCCGAACATGGAAAATGCCAGGAGGACGAACACCAGGGCAAACGCGCCGAGTATCCAGGGATTCTGCAATGCGCTCGACAGCAGCGTACCCGTGACGCCCGCCACCACGCCCGCAATCGCGTAAGCCAGGGCCATTCCCAGCACATAGGCCGCCGACAAGACAAGGCCACGGCTGCGCGTCATCCCCTCGCCCTGGCCCGCAATGATTCCGGACAGGATGGGAATCATCGGCCACATGCACGGCGTCAGCGACAGCAGCAGCCCGAAGCCAAGAAAGCTGGCGATGATGAGCAGGAAGTTGCCGCTCCCCAGCAGGCTGGCGATCCTGCTGTCGTCCGCCATGTCTGTCCGCGCCGCCGGCAGGACGGCGGCCGCTTCGCTTGCCGCGGTCGAAATTCCCGATGTTCCCGCGGCGAATGCCAGCGGAAAAGCCTTTTTCTCCGGTGGATAACACAGGCCCTTTTCGCTGCAACCCTGATAAGCGGCGGTGAGGCTGAACGGGCCGTCGGCAGGCTTCTTAAGCCGCACCACGGCGTGGAAGGCCTGGTGGAAAACTTCGGTATCGCCGAAATTCGGATCCTTCTTCATTTCGCCGCGCGGCAGTTGCACGGATTCGATTGCCACCTTGCTTGCCGCATCGACGGCGAACGTGGTCTTGTCGCGATAAAGGTAATAGCTTTCCGCCGGCACAAACCGCACCACCACGGTCTGCGCATCGGGCATGCGGGCCTGCACCTTGAAAGCCTGGTCGACGGGAAGGAATTCCTCGTTCTCCTGCCGGGCCGACGCCTGCTCGCTCAAACTGGCCAGCAGCCCGGACGGCTTGCGTGTCGTGGCGTTAAAACTTTCCGCGCCACTCTGGACGACCGGCAGGATTTCCACATTGTGGGTTTGCGGTGGATAGCAGATGCCTGCATCGGCGCAGCCCTGGGACACCGCTTTGAGCGTCGCACCCGCCCTCAGCGGGGCCGCCAGCGGCAGGCGGATCACCATCTCGCCGCGATAGGTTTCGACTTTGCCGAAAAATTCGTCCTCGTGAGCCACGCCCCGCGGCAGCCTGGGGCGTTCCAGCCTTACCGAAACGGGCTGCAGGCCGAAGCTGAACTTTTCGCGGTAGAGGTAATAGCCTTCCGCGATGCGGTAACGCACTTCGATGAGGGCGGGTTCGACCAGTTGCGCGGAAATGCGAAACGCCTGTTCCGGCGCCAGCAGGTCGGCGGCCCGCGACATCGGTGCGGCACCCAGCATGGTCGATGCCAGGAGCATCCAGAAAATGCGGCGGAGAAAACGAAGAATCATCGAAGAGTAAATGGCGCGTCCGGGTCAGGCGGTCTCGGCTGCAACCCAGTCCAGATAGGGCGCCAGTCCGGCCACGACAGGGACACCTATGATTTCGGGAAGTTCATAGGGATGGCTGGCGCGAATTGCCGCTTCCGGCCGGGGATACGACGCGGCAGTGGTCTTCATCACCACCGGCACCTCGGAGGCCGTTTCGACCTTGTCCTGCCAGCGGTAAACGGACGTGCATTCGGCAAGCACATTGACGCATGCCGCCAGCCGCTGATCGATGAGCACGCCAGCCAGCTTCAGCGCCGCCGCCCGGTCGGGGAGGTTCGTCATCACTACGATGATGCCGGAGTCTGCTGCGGTCATTCATTGCCCCTCTAGGAATCGTCGAGCCACGCGGGCGGCGCGCTCAGCCTCCGGCACGGGCGGCGGCAACGCCCTGCGCGACCGAGGGATAACGCAGGCTCACCCGCAATTCCTTCTTCAGCCGGCCATTGGCGAGCCTGCGCGACTCGCGCATGAATGACAGCATGTTCTCCGGAATGACTTCCTGCGCGGCTTCCCAGGTGATGCGCGGAGGATGGGGCAGGCCGAACTCGTCCGCGACCAGGTCGAAGTAATCGCCCATTTTCATCCAGCTGTCGTCGGATGCGTTATACGCCCGCCCCGCGCGGGAGCGGCTAAGCGCCGCGATCACGACGCGGGCCAGATCGTCGGCGTGAATGTGATTGGTATAAGGATCCTGTTCCGCATTCAGGACGGGCGTACCTGCCCTCAGTCGCGCCAACGGCAGCCGTTCCGCCGCGTAAATACCCGGCACGCGCAGGATGCTGACATGCACGCCGTTCTCGACGCCCCAGGCGCGCAACAGCCGTTCCGCGTCGACCCGCCGCCTGGCGCGATCATTCAACGGCCTGACGCGCCGCGTCTCATCCACCACCGCGCCTCCGCAATCGCCATAGACGCCGCTGGTACTGATGTACACCAATCGCTGTGGTAGACTGCCGCCCTTTGCAAGCACCCTGATCAGGTTGGCGGTGCGGACATCGCGAATGCCCGCACTCGGCGGCGGGGCGAAATGCACAACGTCCTGCGCCAGGCCCGCGAGCCGGTCCAGGGTTTCGGGATGATCCAGATCTCCGGTTACCGGAATGATTCCATCGGCGCGCAGAAGCGCGTGCCGGTCTTCAGAACGGGTAAGCGCATAAATGCGCCAGCGACCGCGGAGCGCACGGACAGTGCGCAGGCCGATGTCGCCGCAGCCGACAATCAGCAATCGTCTCATGCGCGCATTTTACCCCGGAGCCGCTTGGCGGACGCGAAAGAGTAAGCAAAGTCCATGTCACACCAGATCACCATCAAGCCCAGCAACCATGTGCTCACCGCCAACGACGGGGAAACCGTTCTTGGCGCGGCCCTGCGCGAGGGGATCACGCTGCCCTACGGGTGCCGCAACGGCGCCTGCGGCTCGTGCAAAGGCAGGATCATCGAAGGCAGCGTGGACTACGGCAATTCGCAGCCGCATGTTCTGGCGGACTTCGAAAAGAAGGCCGGTCTGGCCCTGTTCTGCCAGGCGCGCGCCCTGTCGGACCTGGTTATCGAGGCACGGGAAATCAGCGGTGTCGGCGAACTGCAGATCCGCAAGCTGCCGTGCCGGGTGCAGGAAATCCACAAGGTCGCGCCGGACGTGGTGACGCTGAAACTCAAACTGCCCGCGAACGAGCGCCTGCAGTTTCTCGCCGGCCAGTACATCGACGTTCTGATGAAAGACGGCAAGCGCCGCTCGTACTCCATGGGCAATCCTCCCCACGACGACGAATACATCGAATTGCACGTACGCAACATGGCGCAGGGCGCATTCACGGAATACGTGTTCAACCGGATGAAGGAAAAAGACATCCTGCGGTTCGAAGGTCCGCTGGGCACCTTCTTCCTGCGCGAAGACTCCGACAAGCCGATGATTTTTGTCGCCAGCGGCACCGGCTTTGCGCCGATCAAAAGCATCATCGAGCATGCCTTTCACATCGGCATCGCGCGGCAGATGGTTCTTTACTGGGGCGGCCGCCGCCCCCTCGACATCTACATGGGCGAACTCGCCGCGCGCTGGCAGCGGGAACACGACAATTTCAGCTTCATCCCGGTGATTTCGGACGCCGAGGCGGAGGACAACTGGACCGGGCGTACCGGCTTCGTGCATCGCGCTGTAATGGAAGATTTTCCGGACATGTCCGGCTATCAGGTCTATGCCTGCGGCGCGCCGATCATGGTCGAGTCCGCGCACAAGGATTTCACCAGCCTGGCGAAGCTGCCGGAGGAAGAGTTCTACTCCGACGCCTTCACGCCCTCCGTCGATCCCAAACCTGTGGTCTAAGAACTTCTACGCCGTCACCGCAGCGGCGCAGAGGACGCAGAGGAAAACAAATCTGACGGGAAATCCCGCGCGCTCGACATCGGAAATTTTCCGCCAGCTGTTTCCGCCGTCCGTCCGCTTTCCTTCTTCGCCTTTCTCCGTGCCCTCTGCGCCTCCGCGTTGAAAAGATCTAACCGCTGTTGCGGAGCCCGGCAGCGATCCCGTTGATGGTCAGCAGGATGGCGCGCCTGATGCGCTCCTGGGTTTCGCCCGAGCGGTAACGGCGCAGCAGTTCGACCTGCAGGTGGTTAAGAGGATCGATGTAAGGCGAGCGGTTGCGCAATGACCGCGACAGCGCCGGGTTCGATTCCAGCAGTTCGCTCTGGCCGGTGATGGCCAGCAGATGGCGCACGGTGTTGTGCCACTCTTCCTGGATGCGCTGGAAAATCCCGTCACGCAACTGCGTGTCGCCTACCAGTTCCGCATAACGCGACGCGATGCTGATGTCGCTCTTGGCCAGCAGCATGTCCATGTTGGACAGCAGCGAGCGGAAGAAAGGCCATTCGCGATACATCTCGCGCAGCAGGTCGATGCCGGCATCGCCGCGGCGGCGGACCAGTTCCTCCACGGCGGCACCGAATCCATACCAGCCCGGCAGCATGATTCGCGATAGCGACCACGAAAACACCCATGGAATCGCGCGCAGGTCTTCAATGGCGTCGGATTTCTTGCGCGACGCCGGCCGGCTGCCGACGTTGAGGTCGGCGATTTCGGTGATGGGCGTGGCGGTGCGGAAGAACTGCACGAAACCCGGCGTTTCGTACACCAGGTTGCGATAGGCGGCGAAAGCCGTGGCGCTCATTTCCTCCATCACCTCCAGATGGGCGGGACGCGCATTGCCGCGGCCGGTCTTCAGCAACGTCGCTTCCATTGTGGCGGCAACCAGGGTCTCCAGGTTGCGCCGCCCGATTTCGGGATCCGAGTACTTGCTCGCAATGACCTCGCCCTGCTCCGTGATGCGGATCTGCCCCGCCACGCTGCCGGGGGGCTGGGCAAGGATGGCCTGATAGCTTGGGCCGCCGCCGCGGCCCACCGATCCGCCGCGGCCGTGAAACAGGCGCAGCGCGATGCCATGGCGGGAGAAGACCTTCACCAGTTCCACTTCCGCCTTGTACAGTTCCCAGTTTGCCGTCAGGAAGCCGCCGTCCTTGTTGCTGTCGGAATACCCCAGCATCACTTCCTGGATGTTGCCCCTGCTGGAGAGCAGCATACGATAATAGGGAACCGAAAAAAGATCGTCCATGATCGGGCCGCAGCCGCGCAGATCGGCGATGGTCTCGAACAGCGGAATGATGTTGATGTCCAGCCGCGGTCTCTCGCCCGGCAGCAGCAGGCCGGCTTCCTTGCACATGAGCGCGACTTCCAGCAGGTCGCTCACGGAATCGGCCTTGGAAATGATGTAGTTCGGCAGCGCGTGCTTGCCGTAGCGATGCTGCATTTCGGCCGCCGCATCGAGGATCGCCATTTCCTTGAGAGTTCCCTCGCTGTAGGTGAGGAAGGGCGAGCGGAGCAGTCGCGGCAACTGCAGTTCCTCGAGCAGCCAGGCGCGGCGCAGCGCTTCGTCCAACGCGCCATAGCCGTTCTTGCGCGCACCGAGGGCGAACAATTCGCTGACGACGCTTTCGTGAATGCCGCTATGCTGGCGCATGTCGAGCGGCGCGAGATGAAAGCCGAAGATCTCCGCGGCGCGCTGCAGGCCGCGCAGCCTTCCGGTCGCCACCCGGCGCGAACCGTTGGCGGCGAGCGAATCCGCCAGGATGGACAGGTCGCGCGCGAACTCCGTGCTTTCTTCATAAGGCGCCGCCTCTGCCACCGCGCGCCGGTCGGGCACGTGGTGATCGAGCTTGCGCGAGGTCGCCGCCAGGCGCGCGTAGATCCCGGTGAGGGCGCGGCGATAGGGCTCGTCGCGGCGGTGATCGGAGGTGTCCGGGGAACGCGACGCCAGCGCTTCCAGCTCGGAAGTGGTCTCGACGATGCGTATCGACTGGGATAGTTCGCCGCCCAGGCGGTGGATTTCCTCGAAGTAGAAATCCATCACCGTCGCCGAGTGGCGGCTCATCGCCATGCGCATGACGTCGTGGGTGACGAAGGGATTGCCATCGCGGTCGCCGCCGATCCAGCTACCCAGGCGAATATAGTTGCCCGCGGGGGTGCGGATGCCTTTTTCCGCAAGCAGGTCTTCGATCTCGGCATAGAGCCGCGGCAACTGGCGCAGGAAGGTATACCTGGAATAGGAAAGGCCGTTCTCGATCTCGTCCGAAACCTTCAGCCGCAGTTCGCGCAGGATGCGCGTCTGCCACAAAGTCAGAACCACCCGCCGCAGCGCGTCCTCGTTCTGGGCCAGCTCCTCGGGTGTCAGCTGCAGCCGGTCCCGTTCGGTCAGCAGCCGCGCGATCTCGAGTTGGCAATCGAGGATGCTCTTGCGCTGCACTTCCGTCGGGTGCGCTGTCAGCACCGGGGATATCAGCGCATTGCGGAAGAATGCGGCCACCTCGTCTGGCTTCACGCCTTCGGCGCCGGCCCGTTCCAGCGCAAGGGCGACGCTGCCTTCCTGCGGCGGCGAGCCGGCGATCAGGTGCGCTCGCCGGCGCCGGTTGTGGTGCTGGTCCTCGGCGATGTTGGCGAGCTGCGAGAAATAGCTGAAAGCCCGCACGACCGCGATCGTGCGCACCGGGTCGAGCTTGTTGAGCGTGGCTTCGAGTTCGCGCTTGGCTTCGGGGTCCCGGTCGCGGCGAAAGCGGATGGCGTTCTGGCGGGTTCGTTCGATCAGGTCGAAAACGCCGTCGCCCTCCTGTTCGCGCAGGGTGTCCCCGAGAATGCGCCCGAGGAGGCGGATGTCCTCGCGCAGGGGAAGTTCCTTGTCGGGCGCGGCGGGATTCTGGACGGGAGCGTTCATCGGCAATGGGCGGCGGCTGAAGACGGAAAGTTGAATGGACCTGCCACGCACGCCATCAAGCAAGGCCTGCGCCCGGCATTGTAGCTATCTGTTTTGCTTGAAGGCGCGGCCTGGCGCGGCTGGTGCCCGGCAACGCCACGGAGAATACCCGCTTCCTGTTGGTGCGCGCTCAGAGCACCGAACGGCGGCGTCCGCCCGCGTGCTGCCGCAGTTGGCCAAGCGTCACGTCGAGGGCCTTCTGATAGTGGGCCGTGGCCTGTTCGACTTTGCCTTCGCGCTCCAGCAGGCGCGCGAGTTCGAGATGCGCGGAGTGGGTGGATTCGATCGACAGGCTGGCATCCAGGTAGCTGCGGGCCTTGCCCCACAGGCCCTGGTGCGCGCACAGGCGTCCCAGCGTGAGCAGCAACACCGCGTCCTTCGGATGCGATTCGAGCCATTTCTCGGAGCGCTCCAGCCGCACCGTTACATCGGTGCCGAGGCATTCTGAATAAAGCGCTATCAAGCCCTGGTCCCAGAGACGCTCGACGCTCTGCTCGATGATGCGCCGGGCGTCGTCGCAAGCGCCGAGCTCCACGAAACCGGCCGCGGCAGCGGCGGCGATGCGCGATTCGGTTTTATCCTCATCGGGCAGCCTGTCCCAGTATTCGCGCAGCGACTTCGTGTCCAGCGCCTTGTGCTTCAGGCTTTCAATGATGGCCTGGCGGCGCAGCTGGGCCACGACCGGCCGCTCGAACACCTTGCGCTTTTCCAGCTGCGGGATCAGCGCCAGGACGCGGTCCCAGTTCTTTGCCATCTGCTGGGCGCGCAATTCCAGGCGCAGGGCCGCCGTATGTTTCTCCGGGAGCTGCCTGAGAACGTCCAGGGCGTCGTGGTAGCGGCGCTCGTCGAGCAGCATCTCGACCTGCGCGATGAGCCGCATGCTGTTCTCGTCGGGGTCCGCGCTCGCCGCCTTGGCAAGGTAGCTATCGCGCGCCGAGAACGCCCGCATTCCATGCGCGGCGCGCGCGGCCAGCACCGCCGACAAAACCCGCGATTCGTCCGCCTTGAGCGCCGCCGCCGCGGCCTTTTCCGCCCTGCCGAAGCGCCCCTCGAAGAAATTGACAAGCGCGTCGTTGAAACTCTGCCGCGCACGCGCGGCGGCGCGGCGTTTCTGGAATTCCCGCACCCGGACGGGCATGGTGATGGCAATCATCACCGCCCGCACGGCCACATACAGGCCGATGAAAGCGGCGGCGGCCAACAGCACGGCGAAATTGAAGGAGAGCTCCATGCGCCACGGCGGCAACACCACCAGGACGTAGCCATGGTTGTAGCGGGCGGCGAGCACCAGCGCGACCGCCACCGCCGCCAGGCCCACCACCCAGATCAGTGCGCGCATGGGCTCATTTCCTCCGCTTCGGCTTGCCGGGGCATGACGTCAACGCAGCGTGCGCTCGCGCACCAGCCGGATGCTGCGGGCGGCATCCAGGCTTGCGGAAATGTCCGGCAACTCGATGCTGACTTCGGCCTGCGCCAGCTGACGGATTGCGGCCAGGGCCATCGCCACGGTTTTGTCGTCCGTATCGTAGTAGCGCGTCAGCCAGTCGGAGGCAGCCTTCATGTCCGCGCGAAATCCGGCTTCATCGCGCGCCAGCAGGGCCAGCCGTGCGCCGAGCAGCCGGATTTTCAGATTCTCGCGCAGGAAGAAGGCCTGGCCGGGAGAAACCAGGGGCGCCTCCGGCTTCTGGGAGTTCTGGATGCGGATCAGATCGCGGAAATCCTGGACTGTCTCCCGCCATATATTCGCCCAGAAACCCGCCGGCACCTGTGCGGCCGCCGTTTCGGGTCGCGGCGGACGCGCATCCATCGACAACGCTAGCGCATCGACTGAATTGGCGACTTGATCCAGGCGCACCGCCATGCCTGTCACGTCGACATACGGGGCGGACTTCAGGCGCTCGATGTCCCGGTTGATGGCGCGGCGCAACTGCGTCAACTGCGGCCGATCGAGGCGTGCAAGGCGGGCATCCGCAGTCTCCAGCGCAATCAGGGCCGCCTTGACGTTGCCGGCCAGTTGCAACTGCTGGTTCGCGATCAGCAGCACTTGCTCGACTTCCGCCAGGGCCCACTCGTCACGGCTGCTCGACATTTCCTTGTACAGCGACTCGAGCGCAAGACGCTGGTTCTGGGTTTCGATCATCCGCGCTTCGAGCTGGCCCAGTCGGGCCTCGGCGTCGCGCACTACGTCGCGCGACTGCCCGGCTATCAGACGGGTTTCGCGGTTCGCGGCTTCCGTCTCGGCCAGCCGCCTGGCCACTTCCTGCTGGAGCGCATCGAACCGGCTGCGGTTGTCGATCCATTGCCACGCGGCGAACCCGCCTGCGGCGACCGCCAGCAGCAACGCGAGCGCTGCGAGTCCCATGCGCCTTTTGGGCGGCGACGAAGGCGGCGGTAACGACGGTTGTTCGATGATCTGTTCAGACATGCTTGCTCTTCAGGTAGCAGGGGTCAGTGCGTGCTCCGGCCGCAACCGGCCGAACCAGGTTTCCAGGGCGGCAACCAGCGCCTGATCGCCGGCGCCGGCCACCACCAATGCCTGCACCCCGCGCTGGAAGGCCGCGGCGGCCACGCGCGGATGCGGCACGAACATCGGTGTGTCGCGCAGCCAGCGCAGGCCTTCGGCGCCGGCCATTGCAAAAAGGTTTGTCACGATCTCGGCGCTGGTCGCGATGCTGGCACCGATTTCGCCGCGTTGCCAGCGCGACACCACGCCCCGCATGTCGCCGGCCGGCCGCACGCGCCGGTAGCACTCGATGTATTCGACCCGGCCGCCGCGCTCGCGCAGGGTTTCGCCGAGCAGTTCGCGGCCGCCCTCGCCGCGGAATACCGCGATCCGCCTGCCGGCAACCAGCTCGCGGGGCAGAACCGCCAGCAGCGCGTCGCTGTCGAATCCCCTCGGACCGGTGATGATCTCGCGACCGCCCGCGTTTGTCGACCCGGCTTTCCCCAGCTCGGCGGCGGTGGCCGGACCGATCGCCGCCAGCCGCAGTTTCGCCGGCACCCCGCCGGCCGCCCGTATCAGGTCCATGCCGATGCGCGCGGCGTTCGGGCTGACGAAAATCGCATAGTCGCAATCCGCCAGCCGCTCGCGGTCGATGAACGCCTGCGGCAGCATCTCGATCTGCAGCGCCGGGAACAATACCGGATTTCCACCGAGATCGCGGATGCGTTGAGTCAGGTTGTCCGACTGGTGAACCGGCCGGGTCACCAGTATGCCGACACCTGCCAGCGGCAGGGTAGATGCGGGTTTCATGCCGGCGGCCCTTCCAGGGCGGCCAGAATCTCGCGCGCGCCCCTGGCAATCAGTCTGTTCGCGAGCGCCGCGCCAAGGTCCAGCGGAGAACTGGCAATGTCGGCCTGCAACTCGTCCGCAACGAATTGCCGGCCGTCCGGACTGGCGACGAAACCGCGCAGCCGGATGCGGCCTGCGCTGACGTCAGCATAACCGCCCAGCGGCACCTGGCAACTTCCCGCCAGGGCGCGGCTGAGCGCGCGTTCGGCCTCGACGCAGCAGCGCGTTTCGTGGTCGTTGAACGGCGCAAAGGCCTCGAGCAGGTCGGTGCGCTGCGAGCGGCACTCGATTCCCAGTGCGCCTTGCCCGACTGCGGGCAGGCTTTGCTCGGGTGTCAGGAGGCAGGTGATGCGGGCGGCAAGGCCCAGCCGCTTGAGCCCCGCCGCCGCCAGAATCACCGCGTCGTACAAGCCTTCATCGAGTTTGCGCAACCGCGTCTGCACATTGCCGCGCAGCGGTTCGACCCGAAGATGCGGAAGCCGCGCGCGCACCTGGCTTTCGCGCCGCAGGCTGGATGTCCCGACCCGGCTTCCCGGCGGCAGGCTCTCGAGGTCGCGATGCCGGTTCGACACAAAAGCATCGCGCGGATCCTCGCGCTCGGTTATTGCGGCGATGGCGAATCCGGGCGGCAGGTTCATCGGCACGTCCTTCATCGAATGCACGGCGATGTCCGCCTCGCCCGCTTCGAGGGCGGCCTCCAGTTCCTTCACGAACAGCCCCTTGCCGCCGATCTTGGAAAGCGAGGTATCGAGGATGCGGTCGCCCTGGGTGGTTATCCCAAGCAGGCGGGTTTCCAGGGCGGGATAGAGCGATCGGAGGCGCCGCTGGACGTGCTCCGCCTGCCACATGGCGAGGGCGCTCTCGCGGGTGGCGATGACAATGCTGGTCGGATCGGATTTGGAGATGGGCACCTTGGGTCAGACCGGTCGATGGAGGGGAAACGCCCGGCGCGGCGGGCGGGAATCAAGGACCGCCGCGTGCTGAATTCAACAGTCCGCGGCATTGTTGCGGGCCTGGCCGAACTTTCCCCGGTCCAGGCCGCATTCTAGTGCAATTATTTTTCCAGCAGACTTCAGCAAAATGCAGGCCGTCTTTCAATTCCGGCTAACCTGCCTCTCGCAGGTAAGTCTCCACTGAAAAATCGCCCGGCGCGCTTGTAGCAAGTTCCCCCATGATGTCGGGTGATCATTTTTCAAGCAAACTCCTCAGCATCCAGGCTGTTTTTTCATGCAC
>DASVNF010000033.1:0-23660 GCA_036384015.1 Burkholderiales bacterium | reverse complement strand
GTGCTACGGCAGAGACCGAAAGCAACGATGCGGCGAGTATCCATGCGCGAAGAGACGAGATCCCCAAGGCGCCCACCCTGATCGTTTAGTTTATTAGGGTAAATAAAATAACATCATGGATTTAGGGATGCAAGCTCAACTTTTGTCTTGCATTCCCTGATAACCCGAGACTTTTCAAACTAATTCCGTCCTTCTTTCGCGGATTCTCAGCCTTCCAGAAGAATGCGCAGCATGCGGCGCAGTGGCTCGGCCGCCCCCCAGAGCAACTGGTCGCCCACGGTAAACGCCGTCAGATAGCTCCCTCCCATCGGCAATTTGCGCAAGCGGCCGATCGGTACGCTGAGGGTGCCGGTGACCGCGGTGGGAGTCAACTCCCTGACAGAGGCTTCACGCTGGTTGGGAACGACCTTCGCCCACGGGTTCGCAGCCGCCAGCATTCCCTCGACTTCGTCGACGGGCACATCCTTCGTCAGCTTGATGGTAAGCGCCTGGCTGTGGCAACGCATGGCGCCGATGCGCACGCAAACGCCGTCGATCGGAATCGGATTGCCCTCGCGCCCGAGGATCTTGTTGCCCTCGGCCTGCGCCTTCCATTCTTCCTTGCTCTGGCCGTTGCCCAGGTCCTTGTCGATCCACGGGATCAGGCTGCCCGCGAGCGGGACGCCGAAATGCTCGGTCGGATAGGCAGAGGAGCGCAGTGCATCGGACACCTTGCGGTCGATGTCGAGGATCGAGGACTGCGGATCTTCAAGGAGCTTTCCCGCGACGCCATGCACATGGCCCATTTGCGCCAGCAGTTCACGCATGTTCTGCGCGCCGGCGCCCGATGCGGCCTGATAGGTCATGGCGGTGATCCATTCCACCAGTCCGGCCTTGAACAGGCCGTGCATGCCCATCAGCATCAGGCTCACGGTGCAGTTGCCGCCGATGTAGTTCTTCACGCCCCGGTCGAGCGCGCCCTTGATGACGTCGAGGTTAACCGGATCGAGGATGATCACGGCATCCTTCTGCATGCGCAGCGCCGATGCGGCATCGATCCAGTAGCCGTTCCAGCCCTGCGCGCGCAAGCGGGGAAAAATCTCATTGGTGTAATCACCGCCCTGGCAGGAAATGATGATTTCCATCGCCTTCAGCGCCTGCAGGTCGCGCGCGTCCTGCAACGCCGGAACGTCCTTGCCGATCGCCGGCCCCTTGCCGCCGAGCTGCGACGTGCTGAAAAACGCCGGGTCGATGTGATCGAAATCCCCCTCCTGCAGCATCCGCTGCATCAGCACCGACCCCACCATGCCGCGCCAACCCACCAGTCCGACTCGTCTCATTGCCTTATCCCTGGAATCCGGCGGCTTCGGGCCGCCTCGACATCACAACGTTCTCTCATGCGTGCAGCGCCGCAACCACCGCATCGCCCATTTCCTCGGTCCCGACTTTCCTGGTGCCAGCCTCGCAAATGTCACCCGTCCGCAAGCCCTGTTTCAGCACCCGTTTCACGGCGGCCTCGATGCGCGCCGCCGCCGCCTCTTCCGCGAACGTATAGCGCATCATCATCGACAGCGACAGGATCGTTGCCAGCGGGTTGGCGACATTCTTTCCGGCAATGTCGGGCGCCGAGCCGTGGATCGGCTCGTAAAGCCCCTTGTTGTTCGCGTCCAGCGACGCCGACGGCAGCATGCCGATCGAGCCCGTCAGCATCGAGGCTTCGTCGGACAGGATATCGCCGAACATGTTGCCGGTGAGCATCACGTCGAACTGCTTCGGCGCGCGCACCAGTTGCATGGCCGCGTTGTCCACATACATGTGCGACACCGCGATGTCCGGGTATTCCTTCGCCACTTCGTCGACCACTTCGCGCCACAGGATGCTGGTGTCGAGCACGTTGGCCTTGTCCACCGAGCACAGCTTTTTCGCGCGCTTGCGGGCGATGCCGAATCCGACATGGGCGATGCGGCGTATTTCCGGCTCGCTGTATCTCATGGTGTCGAAGCCCTCGCGCTCGCCCGCTTCGGTTCGGCGCTGGCCGCGCGGCTGGCCGAAGTAGATGTCGCCCGTCAGCTCGCGCAGGATCATGATGTCCAGTCCGGCCACGACTTCATTCTTCAGTGTCGAGGCGTTGGCCAGTTCTTCATAGAGCAGCGCCGGACGCAGGTTTGCGAACAGGCCGAGTTCCTTGCGGATGCGCAGCAGCCCCTGTTCCGGACGCATGGGGCGCGGCAGCGTGTCGTATTTCGGACCGCCGACCGCGCCGAGCAGCACGGCGTCGGCTTCCCTGGCGAGCGCCAGCGTCGCCTGCGGCAACGGGTCCCCGGCCGCGTCGTAGCCGGCTCCGCCGATCGGCGCCTGCTCCATTTCGATCTTCAGGCCGTCGGCCGACAGGGCGGTGAGCACCTTCACCGCCTGCCTGACGATCTCGGAACCGATCCCGTCGCCGGGAAGGACTGCGATTTTCATGTTCATCTCTTTCAAAAAAAGACCGGGGCATCATCTGCCCCGGTCTGCGTTTCGAATCGTGATTCGTTACGTAAACAGCCAGGGTTGTTCGAGTTGCCGTTTAGCCTCGAACGCCTTGATTTCGTCCACATGCTGCAATGTAAGCCCGATGTCGTCCAGCGCGTTCAGCAGGCAATGCTTGCGAAACGGGTCCACCTCGAAGCCGAACACCTGGCTGCCGTCCGGATAGGAAACGGTCTGCGCGCCGAGGTCGACGATGACGCGAAAACCCGGAAAGGCGGCGACGTCGTGGAACAGGCGGTCGACCTGGGTCTCGGACAGCACGATCGGCAGCAGGCCGTTCTTGAAGCAGTTGTTGTAGAAAATGTCGGCGTAACTGGGCGCGATCAAGGCGCGGAAACCGTAATCGTCCAGCGCCCAGGGGGCGTGTTCGCGCGACGACCCGCAGCCGAAATTCTTGCGCGCCACGAGCACGTTCGCGCCCTTGTAGCGCGGTTCATTCAGCACGAAGTCCGGGTTGAGCCGGCGCTTCGAGTTGTCCATGCCGGGCTCGCCCGGGTCCATGTACCGCCAGGCGTCGAACAGGTTGACCCCGAAGCCCGAGCGCTTGATGGACTTCAGGAACTGCTTCGGAATGATGGCATCGGTATCGACGTTCGCCCGGTCCAGCGGCGCCACCAGTCCTTCGAGTCGGGTGAATTTCTGCATGGCCGTATCCTAGACTTCCGCGCGCACGTCGACGAAGTGTCCGGCGATCGCCGCGCCCGCGGCCATGGCCGGACTCACCAGGTGGGTGCGTCCGCCGGTACCCTGGCGGCCCTCGAAGTTGCGGTTCGAAGTGGAAGCGCAGCGCTCGCCGGGCTCCAGCCTGTCGTCGTTCATCGCCAGGCACATCGAGCAGCCGGGCTGGCGCCATTCGAATCCCGCCTCGCGGAACACCTTGTCCAGTCCTTCCTTTTCCGCCTGGTCCTTTACCAGCCCCGAGCCCGGCACCACCATCGCCAGGCGCACATTCGATGCGACGCGCTTGCCGCGCACCACATGGGCCGCGGCGCGCAGGTCCTCGATGCGCGAGTTGGTACAGGAGCCGATGAACACCTTGTCGATGCGGATGTCGGTGATCGAGGTGTTGGGCTCCAGGCCCATGTAAACCAGCGCCCGCTCCATGCCTTCGCGCTTGGTCTCGTCCCTTTCCTTGTCGGGGTCGGGAACGCGGCCGTCCACCGGCACGACCATCTCCGGCGAAGTGCCCCAGGTCACCTGCGGCTTGATCTCGCGGGCATCGAGCTTCACCACGAAGTCGAAGCGCGCGTTGTCGTCGCTCTTCAGCGTGCGCCAGTAAGCAACGGCCTTGTCCCAGGCGTCGGCCTTCGGCGCAAACGGGCGGCCGCGCAGATATTCGATGGTGGTGTCGTCCACGGCGACCATGCCGGCGCGCGCGCCCGCCTCGATCGCCATGTTGCAGAGGGTCATGCGGCCCTCCATGGAAAGGGCGCGGATGGCGCTGCCGCCGAATTCGACCGCATAGCCGGTGCCGCCTGCGGTGCCGATGCGGCCGATGATCGCCAGCGCGATGTCCTTGGCGGTAATGCCCCGGCCAAGCGGGCCGCTGACCTCGATCAGCATGCTTTTCATTTTCTTCTGCACCAGGCACTGGGTGGCGAGCACGTGCTCCACCTCCGAGGTGCCGATGCCGTGCGCCAGGCAACCGAACGCACCATGGGTGCTGGTATGCGAATCGCCGCAGACGACGGTCATGCCGGGCAGGGTTGCGCCCTGCTCCGGCCCGATCACGTGCACGATGCCCTGGCGCTTGTCCAGGAACGGAAAATAGACCTTGGCGCCGAACTCGCGGATGTTCGCGTCCAGGGTCTCGACCTGCAGGCGCGAGATCGGGTCCCGGATGCCCTGGTCCCAGTCCTTGGTCGGCGTGTTGTGGTCGGCCGTGGCGACGACGGAGCCGATGCGCCAGGGCTTGCGGCCGGCGAGCTTGAGCCCCTCGAAGGCCTGCGGGCTCGTGACTTCGTGCACGAGATGGCGGTCGATATAGATCAATGCCGTGCCGTCCGCCTCCTGGCGGACCAGATGGCTGGCCCAGAGCTTGTCGTAGAGCGTTTGCGTAATCATGATGCAGTGGAGCCGCGCTTCAATGCGCGCGCTGCTCGTTGAGTCGAACGGAAATTATGACATATCCGCCTTGGCTGACGGCGGTCGGCTGTGCTCAGGAACGACTATTTTGAGGGCAGGGAAACCGGTTTCCAGGCGACTACCAGCAGGGCCAGCAGGGCGGCGACGGCGGCAATCGTGAACGTCACCTGCGCGCCGCCCGTTTCCCAGACGTAACCCGCCATCAGGGTGCCAAGCGTTCCACCCAGCCCATAGCCGAGGCTGGTGTAGATGGCCTGGCCGCGGGCCTGGTTGCGGCCGCGGAAGATGTGGTGCATCAGCGCCACGCCCGCGGAATGATAGGCGCCGAAGGTGATGGCGTGCATCACTTGTGCAAGCAGCAGGACCGTGAGCGACTGCACGCCCCAGGCAATGAGCAGGAAGCGCACGAAAGCACAGCCGAAACTGGCCATCAGGATCTGGTTCAAACTGAACGCCCGCATCAGGCGCGGCAGCCAGATGAACAGCACGATCTCCGAGACCACCCCCAGCGCCCACAGCCAGCCCACTGCTTTCTTGGAGTAGCCGGCCTCCACCAGGTGGATCGAGTAGAAGGCGTTGTAGGGCCCGTGTGCCACTTGCATGAGGAAAAACCCTGCCAGCAAGGCGAGTACCGCGGGACGCCGGATGATGCTGAGGATCGGGAAATGCTCCGTATGGCGTGAAATCCCGCGATCCCGCGGCAGCGGGAACGTGCTCGCCGCCATCAGGACCAGCAGGATCATGATCATGGGGGCGAGCGCCCCGATGCCGAGATAGTCGAGCAGGTAGCCTCCGGCGATGACCACCCCGACGAATCCGACGGAACCCCAGAGGCGGATCCGGCCGTAGGCGCCCACCTTCGAGCCGACCAGGCTGAGGGTCGCGGATTCGACGAGGGGGAGCACCCCGCACCAGAACACGTTCAGCAGCATCAGGCTGAGGAACATCCAGCCGAACTTGCTGCTGAAAAATACGCCGACGAATATGAGCGCGGTTCCCGCCGCGGTGATCCGGATCAGCGGCCCGCGCGTGCGGTAGTGATCGGAGAGCCAGGCCCAGATGCTGGGACCGAAAATGCGGGCAATCGGATTGACCGCAAGCAGCACGCCGATCTGCGATGCGGAAAAGCCGATCGATTTCAGGTAAAGCGCGAAATAAGGCGCGAACGCGCCGATGAATGCGAAATACCAGAAATAGAAATTGGAAAGCCTGAGGTAGAAGGACCCGCGGAACATTTAGCTTGAGGAGCAGCGCAAAGGAGAAAGGTCAAGGGGAAAAGTAAAAACGAGAGATGCAAGGCCTGGCGCCGACCTTGCTCCTCTCTTTCGGCTTTTGCCTTTTTCCTTTTCCCTGTGCTCATTCATCTTGCCGCCAGCGCCAGGTGAACCAGGTCCAGGCGCCCAGCAGGCCCGCCCAGCCGAGAAAAGTCACGAAGCCGGCGATGCCGGTATCGCGCTGCAGGACATTCCAGCGCATGAATATTTCGGTCCAGTCATGCTCGCCGCCGCCGACCAGCGGCAGCACCCGGGCACGCGCGTCGGCCATGTAGCGGGAGATGTTCCAGAAATTCTCGAACAGCCAGGCGAGGGAAATCGCAAAGGAGAGGGTTTCGCGGCGCCACCAGAACGAAGCGGCGATGGCGACCGGGAATACCAGTTGCCCGAGCGTGCCCCCATATACCGTGAAGTTCTCGCCGAACAGCAATCCGAACAGGGGATGACCCGCTTCGTGGAGCGCGAGGTTGGCGCTGTCGAGCAGGTGGACCCAGCGGTCCCCGGTATTGGCGAAAAAACAGACAACCAGCACGCCCGCCGTCGCCGCGCAGTAGGCGGGTGACGTAACACGCCGCCAATCCTGCTGGTTGACTTCGGCGATCCGTTCGAACCAGGACACGGTGGTTCCGGTCAGGCCTCGTCGGGTTCGGGATCGTTCGCCGAGCCCGCGGCGCGGCCCTTTTGCGCCGAATCGGGCGCGCGCGCCGGGATCCTCGGCGTGGAAACGCTGACATCGGCATTCTGCGCGCGGTGGCGCAGCGCGTGGTCCATCAGGACCAGCGCCAGCATGGCCTCGGCAATCGGCGTGGCGCGAATGCCCACACACGGGTCGTGGCGACCGGTGGTCTCGACGATTGTGGGCGCGCCCTCCTTGTCGATCGAACGGCGCGGCAGGCGGATGCTCGAGGTGGGCTTGATGGCGATGTTGACGACGATGTCCTGGCCCGTGGAAATACCCCCCAGGATCCCGCCGGCATTGTTGGAAAGAAAACCCTCCGGCGCCATTTCGTCGCCGTGTTCCGTCCCCTTCTGCGCAACGGCCGCAAAACCCGAACCGATTTCCACGCCCTTAACGGCATTGATCCCCATCATCGCGTAAGCGATGTCGGCATCCAGCTTGTCGTAGACCGGCTCGCCCCAGCCGACCGGCACATTCTCCGCGACCGCCGTGATCCTGGCGCCGCACGAATCGCCCGATTTGCGCAGGCGGTCCATGAATTCCTCGAGCTGGGGAACGACGTCGGGATCCGGCGAAAAAAAGGCATTGCCGCCCACCGCTTCCCAGGTCTTGAATGCAATGGGAATCGGGCCGAGCTGCGACATATAGCCGCGCACGACAATCCCGTGATTTTCCCGCAGCCATTTGCGGGCGACGGCCGCCGCCGCGACCCGCACGGCGGTTTCACGGGCCGACTGGCGCCCGCCACCGCGATAGTCGCGGATGCCGTACTTGTGCCAGTAGGTGTAGTCGGCATGGCCGGGCCGGAAGGTCTGCGCGATATTGCCGTAATCCTTGCTGCGCTGGTCTTCGTTGCGGATCAGCAGCGCAATCGGCGTGCCGGTAGTGCGACCCTCGAACACCCCGGAGAGGATTTCCACCGTGTCGGATTCGCGGCGCTGGGTCACATGGCGCGACGTTCCCGGCTTGCGGCGATCGAGGTCTCTCTGGATGTCGGCTTCCGAGAGCGGCATGCCCGGCGGGCAGCCGTCCACGACGCAGCCGATTGCCGGTCCATGGCTTTCCCCGAAGGACGTGACGCAGAAGAGCTTGCCGATCGTGTTGCCGGACATGGCCGTTGACCAGTGAAATTTCGGGTCGAGTTTATCATAGGGACATGCCGCTTCATTCCATGCACGGCGGCGGCGCGTGCTTTAAAATCCGTTTTTCCGAAGGAGATTTCCGCGAGCAGCGATGCAACAGTATCTTGACTTGATGCGCCACATCCTCGAGAACGGTACCCGCAAGGACGACCGCACGGGAACCGGGACTCTGAGCGTCTTCGGGCCGCAGTTGCGTTTTGACCTTGCCGCCGGCTTTCCGCTGCTGACCACCAAGAAAGTCCACCTCAAGTCCATCATCCATGAATTGCTCTGGTTCCTGAAGGGCGAGACCAACACGCGCTACCTGAAGGACAACGGGGTATCGATCTGGGATGAGTGGGCGGACGAGAACGGCGAACTCGGGCCTGTCTACGGTTACCAGTGGCGTTCCTGGCCGGCACCCGACGGACGCCACATAGACCAGGTTTCGAAGGTCATCGAAGACATCAAACGCACCCCCGACTCGCGGCGCCTGATCGTTTCGGCCTGGAACGTATCCGACCTCGACAAGATGGCGCTGATGCCCTGCCATGCCTTCTTCCAGTTCTACGTGGCCGACGGAAAATTGTCCTGCCAGCTCTACCAGCGCAGCGCCGACCTGTTCCTTGGCGTGCCGTTCAACATCGCCTCTTATGCCCTGCTTACCCTGATGGTGGCGCAGGTCTGCGGGCTCAAGCCCGGCGAGTTCGTCCATGCGCTGGGCGACACCCATCTCTATCTGAACCACCTCGACCAGGCCCGCGAGCAGCTCTCGCGCCCGCCGCGCAAGCTGCCGGTGATGAAGCTCAACCCGGCGGTCACGAATATCTTCGACTTCAAGTACGAGGACTTCACGCTGGAGGCGTACGACCCGCATCCCGCGATCAAGGCGCCTGTAGCGGTGTAACCACCGCGCGTGCCCCGGCCGGGAGATTCCCACAAAGGGATCCCGACCCCGGGGTACCGGGCTTCGCCCATAACCGGCCTTCGACGAAAAAGGTGACGAGTGACGAGTGACGCCAAGCGGCAGCGGCCCCGTATATCGATCCTCGTTGCGATGGCGAAGAATCGGGTCATCGGCCGGGACGGAGCACTGCCGTGGCACCTACCCGAAGACCTGAGGCGCTTCAAGCAGTTCACCATGGGGCATCACATCGTGATGGGGCGCAAGACCTGGGAATCGCTGGGCCGGCTGCTGCCGGGCCGGCATCACGTCATCGTCAGCCGCCGTCCGGGTTACGCGGTGCCGGGCGCAAAAGTTGCCGGCTCCATCGCTGCGGCCTTCTCTGCGTGCGGAGATGACAGCGAGATTTTCGTCATCGGAGGCGGCGAGATTTATGCGCTGGCATTGCCTGATGCCGACCGCATCCTGCTCACCGAGATCGAACAGGATTTCGAGGGCGATGCGTTTTTCCCCGCTCTACGGCCGGGCCAATGGAAGGAATCCGAGCGGCTTCAGGGCAACGACCCGGCAAAAGGACTGGCCTACAGTTTCGTGACCCTGGAACGGGCTGCACGTAACTGAACACCGGCGCTTCAGTGCCAGCGGTTGCCGAAGTCCGGTTTCGCCTGCCTCTTCACATCGAAGGATTCAGGCGGCAATCCCGCAAGATTCCGGCGCCACATCTCGCCGAACGCCGCCTCAAGTTGACGCACCCGCGCTTCGGTATCGAATAAAGAAGTGGTCAGGCGGTTGCGCGCCAGGCGTTCCCGCAACCCGGCAAGCCGAATGGGATCGGACGCGAGTTCAACTGCCGTGTTTTCGTAGGCATCGGGATCGGGAAGGATGCAATCGTCGAGTCCGATTGCCGTGAGCAGGCTCGCAGAAACGCGGGACGTGAATCCTTCTCCCGGACAAGTGATCAACGGCAGCCCGGCCCAGAGCGCGTCGCAGGCCGTGGTCATGGCGGTGAAGTAGCGGGTATCCAGATACAGGTCGGCGAGGCGGAAACGCGCCCGATAGCGCTCGCGGGATTCGATCGGCGCGAAACAGAGCCTTGCGACATCGATCCCACGCACAGTCGCTTCCCGCTTGAGGTTCTCCATGGCGACATGGTCGCGTCCCGCGAGCCAGATCACGCTCCCGGGAACCTTGTGCAGGATACGCATCCAGGAATCGAAAATGCCGGGGTCGATCTTGTAGTGATTGTGAAAGGCGCAGAAGACGATGCCTGTTTCCGGCAATCCGTAGTCTGCCCTCGTAACCGACACATCGACCAGCGGCTCCGCGGCGTCGTAAATGTAGAAGGTATCCGGAAGGAATATCAGCGCCTCACTCCAGTAGTCCCGTTGCGATGGCGGCGTCGCCATCCGGTCGGTGATCCGGTACTGAATGTAGTCGGCGCCGAGCGTGCCCGGGAACCCGAGGTAACTGACTTGTACGGGAGCCGGTTTCAGGCTGAACACATGGGGCCTCGCATCCGTGGTCAGGCCTGCAAGATCGACGAGAATATCGATGCCGTCGGCGTGAACCAGGTCGGCAATCGCTCCGCTGTCCAGATTCGAAACATCGGCGAACTTATCCGCAGCCGCCTGAACCTGCCGCCGGATGTCGCTGCCATCGTCGCCATGCAACGAATAGAGGTACACCTCAAAGCGACGGCGATCGTGCCCGCGAAATATGGGCAGGGTCAGCCTGGCATTCAGGTGCTCGCGGAAATCCGGCGACACATAGCCGATGCGAATGCGCCCTCCGGCGCGCGGGCTGTAAACATAAGGGTTCGGCCGATGCGAGCGTGCCGTTGCCTCGAACTGCTGTGCGAAACTCGCCATGATCCGGCGATGCACGGTGGGTGCCAGCGGCGTCGCCGGCACATAGTAGGCGTAGTAGAAGTCGCGCACCGGCTCGCCGCGATCGATGGTCCGAATGATGCTGGCCTCGAGGTCTGCAAGGAAGGCTTCGCGCCGGGACCAATCGCAGGCGCCCAGATGGCGCAGGCCGCGATGTAAATAGATGGCCTCGGGATCCAGGAGCGGCGGCGGCATCGACTTGTTGGGTTCGAATACATGCGACGCGCGTTCCATCGTCTTCGGATCCAGCGACCGGGCCCGGGCGAGCGCCTCGGCGGATTCCATGCAGCGTCCGAGTTCTGCCAATGCCAGGGCCCTGGTAAGGTGCGCATTCGCCATTCCGGGGGCGAGGTCCAGTGCGGCATCGCATGCCGCAAGCGCGTCTTCGGTGCGCATCGCCGCCAGCAGCGATTCCGCCAGATTGAAGTGCGCTACGGCGACAGTGGGATGGAAGGCGACGAATTCCCGATTGTTCGCCACCGCTTCCAGTACGCGACCCATCAGTGTCAGCAGGTAGCCGCGATTCATGCGCGCCCCCACATGGGAGGCATCGATGGCCAGCGCCGCCTCATAGAATTCCAGCGCCTGCTGCCATTGCATTTCCTGCTCCAGCAAATACCCCATGTTCACCAGAAGCGTGGGTTCGCCGGGGAGTCGCCGATGGGCGGTTTCGAGCAGCGCCAAGGCTTCCCGGCGCCTGCCTTGCGCGCCCAATATCCCCGCCTTCGCATTGAGTGCATTCAGGTGGCCCGGTTCCAGTGCCAGGACCCGGTCGAATGCGTGGACGGCTTCGGCAAGTCGGTCGAGACGCTGGCATGCCGTTCCCAGCGCAAACCAGACCCGAGGGTCGTCAGGATGTTTTTTGGCGAGTTCCGTCAGCCGGTCGGCAAGTGCGTCCGCCGGCAGGCGCGCCGAGCCTTCCTGAATGCCCGCAAGCTCGGCAGCACTCAACATGGCTGCGCCGAGCAGTCACATGGCAGGCATCGCGGCGCCCTTGCCGGCCGTACCGCGGCTTCATCTTCCCCGGGCGAATCGAAGCGCATCAAAACCCCGGGACGTCGAAGGCCGCTGGAGCAAGGCCGGCGCTGTGACGTCGCCACATCTGCTCGAAGGCCGCCTCGAGGCGTCCGACGAATCGTTCGCTGTCGAACAGCGCCGAGTCTTCGCGGCACCTGCTTACCCTTTGCCGCAATCGCGTGAGTTGGGTGGAATGCGTGGCCAACCGCACCGCCGTATCCTCGTAGGTCTGCCAGTCCGCGAACGCCAAGTCACCCAGGCCGGCGGCCTTCAGCAGACTGGCAGCGACTCGAGACGGCATTGTGTCGCCCGGCACCGTCAGCACGGGGACACCGCACCACAACGCATCCGCTGCCGTCGTGTGTGCGTTGTAGTAACGGGTATCCAGAAACACATCGGCGGCCCGATGCCGGGCAAGGTGCTGCTCATGACGCGCAATGAAGGGGGCGAAAACCAGCCGGCGCGGATCGACGCCCCTGGCTTGGGCCTCGCGCCTCAGGTTTTCTTCCACTCCCGGGCGCGACGCATATAGCCACAGGACCGAATCCGGTACCCGTGACAGGATTCGCATCCAGACGCCGAAAGTCTGCGGGTCAATCTTGTAGGAACTGTTGAAGCAGCAAAACACGAACGCATCCTGCGGCAGGCCCAGGTCCGGCCTGCTAGCTGTGTCCGGGTCGACGGCCTGGCGGTTGTTGGTCAGGAAGTAGCTGTCGGGCATTCGCACCAGCTGTTCGCTCCACCAGCGATCCTCGCCCTCGGGGCAGACCACTCGGTCAACAATGGCGTAATCCATGTAATCGGCACCGAGCGTCCCCGGAAAGCCAAGGTAGCTCACCTGCAACGGGGCCACCCGGCGCGCAAAGATCTCGGGCCTGGTCATGCGAGTGAACCCGGACCTATCGACGGCAATATCCAGGCCGTCATCCATGATGCATTTGACCACTTCGTCCAAAGTCATTCCGTGCGTTTCCCGAAAGACATCGCAGCCCGCCCTGATGTCGCGCCGCACATCGGAGCCATCGTCAGGATCGAGTGCATAGCCAAAAACCTCGAAGCGGGACCTATCATGCAGGTCAAACATGGTCCGGGTCAGATACCCGCCCGGATGGCGCCGGAAGTCTGCCGACACATATCCGATCCGAAGGCGTTCGCGTTTTTCCGAGCCCGGGCGCTTCGTGTGGTTCGGCACCCGCGCGGCCTCGCGCTCGCGCAAGGCCGCGCCAATCCCCCGCGCAAGCAGCGTACATGCCTCCCTCGAGATCGGAAAAGCAAGAGACAGAAACGGCAAACCGGAATCCCTGATCGGCCGTGCCGTGGCCGAAGCTTCGAGGATCAGCCTTTCGAACGTGGCAACAAACTCATTCCAGCGCGACCAGTCGCAGTCCTCGATCGCGCGGTACTGCATGAACAGGCACAGGCTCCTGGCATCCAATTCCGGCAACACCTGACAGGAGTCCTTATACAGCCGCTCAATAAAATCATCCAGCACGGCGGGTTCAAGCTCGCGGACTTTGTGCAGGCTCGCTGAGGCTTCGTCCAGCCTGCACATGGCTGCCAGCGCCAGGGCACGCTGCAGATGGGCTTTGGCCGATACAGGGTCAATCCCTAACACACGATCACTGACCTGCAGAACCTCTTCATAGGCTCGCAGGGCGAGCAGCGTCTCGCCGAGGTTGTAATGCGCCACGGCAATCTGCGGATGGAAAGCGACAAGCAGCCGGTTATTTTCAATTGCTTCCGGCAAACGCCCCATCAGCGACAACAGATAGCCACGGTTCATCAGGGCCGCCCGATGGGCGGGATCGAGCGCCAGAGCGGCGTCGTAGAGGTCCAGTGCCCGTCGGGCGCCCGATGGGACCTGCTCATGCAGGTAGCCCAGGTTAACGAGCAGGTTGGTGTCCCGCGGATACTGCGCGTGCGCCTGCTCCAGCAACTCGAGCGCTTCCTGCATCCGGTTCTGCGCCGCAAGCAAACCGCTCTTTGCGTTAAGGGCCTGCAGATGCGCCGGGGCGAGCGATAGTGTTCGATCAAAAGCCTCAAGCGCGGATTCCAGCTTCCCCAGTCGGTGGCGAGCCGCGCCGAGCAGAAACCAGATTCGAGCATCGTCCTCGTGCAAGCTCGAAAGATCCTCCAGTCGAAGGACCATTGCGTCCGGTGCCATCCGGCCAAACCCGGCTTGCAGCTCCGCGTACTCCGTGGCACTCAGCATATGACGCGGGACCTTGCCCTCATTCAGTCATCGAAGGCGCAGATAAAATCTTCAAACTTGCCGCCCGGGTCTTGCGGGATCTCGGGAAGAAAAGTCCAGAGCAGTCGAAACCGGTGCCCAAGAACCTTAAGGAGGTATTCCCCGAAGCGGGCCTGCTCCACGCCGGTCAACTCGCGCGCGGTTACAAGCTTCAGTTCGAGTTCGTCATAGCTGCGTTGGATGAACTGGAACTGCCGTATCGGCGCAATATCGAGAAATCCCGGAACACCAAACACGGGCCAGAACGTGCGTCCGTCGCGTAGCTTCATCAAATTGCGGCTGCGGCCAAGGATACGGCGGATGACCGGCAAACCGCGTCCGCATGCGCACACCGCGCCGACCTCGGCATAGTCCCCCAGATCGTAGCGGATCAAGGGAAAAGCAAAATTATGCAGCGGCGTAACCACCACTCGCCCGGTTTCGCCCGGACGGCAGGGCCGGCCCTGCTGGTCGAGCACCTCGATGTAGGCGACTTCGGACTGAAGGTGATAATCCTCCGTATCCGGGCATTGCAAGGCCAGGTAACCCGCCTCCCGGGTCGAGTACAGGTCGATCAACGGCACCTTCCAGCGCTGTTTCACGTAGTTCCGGAACTCCGGCTTGACCGCTTCGCCGAAGGACCGCACCTGACGCAGTCCCGGGAGCTTTCCGCCCAATTTGTCCACTTGCTCCAGAACGCCAGCGAGGTTGTTGGGGTAGCCAGTCAGGTAGGCCGGATCTTCTGCGATGACCTCCCTTGCCTGTTCCCCGGTCGAAGAATGCATCGGGATCTGGATGCACGGCCCGGTTTCCAACGTCGTTTCGCCGACGTCACCGAACCAATTGCGCAGTTCCACACGCTCTGCGCCGGCCCGGATGGTGGCGAGCTTCAAACCGAAATCCCGTCGGTGCCAGAGGTGATCGCGCAAATTGATCGCCTGCCAGAAAAAAGCGCTGAGCTGGGTGGTCAAGAACCGGATCGGCTCGCCGGTTGATCCGGAAGACACGCCAGCTCGGGGACGCCCGTGCCCGCCCGGCGGGTTGCCGCTGACCATGGCGTCGTAATGGTTCTGGAGGTCAACGCGCCTGAGTATCGGCAGCGTCCTGAATTGCTGTTCGGAAAAATCCTCTGGCCACCCGGAAACAGTGGCAGCGAGAGAATTCGTGTAATACGGGCAAGTGTCTGCGGCATGCCGCAACAGCAGGCCGAGCTGTTCACGCTGCCGCGCCCAGTGTTGCGCCGGCTTCCACCACTGGCTGTGCTCGAGTTGAAAAAGGGCCGCCAATATGGCGGCCCCTCCGGATGCAGGCACAGCCGGCCAGACTGCGCCGGGAATTGTGGACTTGATGCGAAACACTACCTCATGAACTGCAAGAAATCGCGCGTGCCGTTCATTGGGCAGGGGGCACTAATTCAAGAGAGTCTTGCTTCAACGCGCCCACGCCCATGCCCTCGACGTTTTGATCAAGACTGGATTCATTCA
Organism: Burkholderiales bacterium; assembly: GCA_036384015.1. Taxonomy (GTDB): domain Bacteria; phylum Pseudomonadota; class Gammaproteobacteria; order Burkholderiales; family JACQAP01; genus JACQAP01. Next base: position 8,472 of record DASVNF010000033.1, on the reverse strand, counting down.
CGTCGTAGACGAAGCCCGCCCGTACCGCATTCGTTCCCGCAAAGAAACCGTTCCCGCTCACGTTGACCGAGCCGGAGTTCACGCTTTGGGACGCGAAGAAGGAAAACGACTCAGCGCCACCGCATCCAAACCCGCAGACAGTCCGGTTGAAGCTACCCAACGTCATGCCCATCTGGATGCTCACCGAGTTGAAGCCAGAAGAGAAATCGGCCTGCATGGTCATGTTCTTGAGGGCGCCGACCACGGTAACACCGTCCAAACCGATGATATTGGTCGGGCTGATCAGACTGTACGTGCCCGTCATGCCTCCGAGCGCCGCGATGTTGTCCACCGGAAGACCGACGACGTAATGAACAAAGTCTGTGGTACCAATTTCACCACCAGAAGACGCCGAAGCGGAACCCCATGCGATGATGCCATCGTTTCCGCCGGAGCTGGCAGACGAGAATACTTGCGGAAAGGAGGTGCCGAAACTGGTCAATACCCCTGCACTATCCAGAGTGGCCGTGGTTTGCGTGAACAGGCTCTCACAGGGTCCATCACAATTATCTACTGTGGCCAAATTGGCGATGATGGTCCCGGTGAGTATTTTCGTGAGGGGCGGCTCTATGCGACACGTCTCCGGGAAAAGAGCACAGGGATCTCCAGCTTCGTTGACGGTCTCACCTTCAGCGAAGGAGGAAGGCGGATTCTGCGGCGAGGGTGGCGGCAGGTCCGTACGCTTGTTGGTCAACACGGGTTTCACGGCATCGCTCTGAACGTAATACGACTCGCCGTTGGTCACGCTCAGGCACCCGGCGCCGTTACATACGTTAATCTCGCCTTCGCCCACCGTCCCGACAATCGACTGCCCGTACTGGATGGTGTACTCGGTGCCGCGGATGCCGATCGTGGCGACCGAAGTCGTCACCTGGTAATTGTTCTTGTTACTCCGGCCGACCAGGCCGGTAATGGTCCTCAGGCCACCCTTGACCAGGCTGAAGAAACCCTTCTCGTTGCCGTCCTGCTTGCCGTCGAATCGATATTGGTCGATGCGGAATTCCGACTCCGGCTGCAGGGAAACGTAGGCGCCGTCGGTGAACCTCAACTGGGCGCGGCCGTTGTTGGTCGAAATCGTCTCACCCTGCTCGATCTGGGCGCCCTTTGCCAGCGTCCGGCTCTGGCCGTTCGGGCCGACGGCCTTCACATTCCCGGTTGCGAAATCGACCCGGGCTGCCGGCGCCGCATGACCGATGACCGGATAAGCGGCCGCAATCAGCCCCAGCAGGAGCGCTCGACCGTTCAATTTGAAAGTTTGATTAAGCATTTCGTTGCTCCCTTAAGCAATTTGCTGCTTGAACCTGCCTGACAACGTCAAACGATATTTTCTGCGGATGCGTCGGCGTCACATGTCGTAGCGCAGCGTGACCTGATACACGATCCGGTCGAACTCGTTGATCGGGATGTTCGAGTCGTTGTTCGTCCAGCTTGCCTGCGGGGTGATCCGCAACCCCTTCTTCGGCACGAAAATCATTCCGGCCGAAGCGTTGTACTGCGTGTCCTCGCGATCGATCAGGAAGAACGGGTCCGGTCCGCCGTATTCGCGGCGTTCCGCGCTGCCGTTGAAAAACAGGGCAAACTTTTCCACCACGTTCCACTGCAAACCGATGCGCGCGCCATACAGGTCATGGCCGAATTGCGGCACTCCATCCTCTTTTTCGTCCTCCACGCCACCGTAAACGCCCAGGTAGGTGATGAAGGTGCCGCGCCCGAATGCATGAGCATATCCCGCGCCACCTACGTACCGGTCGACGTTACGGACGTCCTGGCCGGGATACTCGAGATTGCTGTACTGCACGAACAGGCTCACCTGGTTGCGTGAATCGAAATCATGCTGCCACTGGCCGGTAACGCCGGAGGCGTTTCGATATGCCTCGCTGTAGAGTTGTGGATCGTCGACAAAAAACGAGTTGTACTGGGCGCCCAGTGTGAACGTGTCCCGGTCTCGCCTGTAGGCTAAACCGAGGTTGGCGTCGTAGTAGTAGGTCGAGAAATTGGATTCGTTGACGTTGTTCTTGTTCTGGTAGGCGAGGCCGCCGAATAGCGAGAGGCGCTTCGAAAACGGATGCGTGAAGCTCACCCCGCCACCGAAGCTGATGAATGCGTCCTCCTGCTCCTGGGATGCAGGTGCGAGGCTGAAAATCGTGCCCCCGAAGGACGGCACTGCAACCTGGCCATCGGCGGTTGCGCTGTTGACATTGCTGTCCCAGCCGCCGCCGACCTCGATGAAACCGCGGATGGTCGTGCGTTCGGATTCTTCAACTCGGGCGATTGCGTCCAGGAACCGGTCGATGGTGGCGGAAACTTCCGCAGGAAGGTCCTGCCTCTTGACGTTCTCGAACTCGCGCTTCGCGGTTTCGGTCTCTTTCAGGTTGAAGTAGGCGCGCGCGATCTGGGCGCGGGCGGGAGCACTGTTCGGCTGTACGGCCAGCACCCGCTCCAGGGCAAACACCGCTTCCGTGTTCTTGCCGAGTTCCAATGCGGCGCTGCCCAGCAGGAAATCGTATTCGGGATCGCCGGCGCGTTCGGATTGAAGGGGTACGAGCAGGTTATAGGCGCCCTGCGCATCGCCGTTGTCCAGCTGCTGCTTGGCCTTGAGCAGGAGGTCGTCCGCCGCCGAAACGGACAGCGAGATAATGAACAACAAAGATGAAAGCAGCGCGAACCGATTGAATTGCAGCATCTGAATCCCCCCCTGACTGACCTGCCTGCCGTGTTTACTTTCGTAAACCCCGAGTTTGAAAGACTTTTTATCGCGCTGAACATTACCTAACTGGACGGCCAGCGTCAAACGTTTTGCGCGGGAAACGGCAGGATATGCCGGTCGGGATTACGTACCGCATACGCCAATGCGAAAAGGGCGAAACCCCATGGGGTTCCGCCCTTTTCTGGTGCCGGTTCGCGAGGAAGCGCGCGCTCCTCAGGAGCCTCCGTCAGGATTGGCGCACACAGTCCACGTAGTACTGCACTTCGCCATTGGTTTCTCCCTCCACCAGGCCGTGGATGTCGGTGTCGAAGCCGGGGAACTTGCGGTTGAAGTCACGGGCGAACTGCAGGTAACGGACGATCGTCTTGTTGAATATTTCGCCCGGCACCAGCAACGGAATGCCCGGCGGATACGGGGTGAGCAGGACGCTCGTCACCCGCCCTTCGAGGCGGTCGATCTCGACGCGGTCGATGTCCCGGTGAGCCATGGCGGCAAAAGCGTCCGAGGGCTTCATCGCCGGCTGCATGTCGGACAGATACATTTCCGTGGTCAGCCGGGCGACGTCGTTCGCCTTGTACATGTCGTGGATCTGGTCGCAGAGGTCGCGCAGGCCCATGCGCTCATAGCGCGGAAACGCCTGGCTGAACTCGGGAAGGATGCGCCACATCGGCTGGTTCTTGTCGTAGTCGTCCTTGAACTGCTGCAAGGCGGTGACCAGCGTGTTCCAGCGGCCTTTGGTGATGCCGATGGTGAACATGATGAAGAACGAATACAGGCCGGTCTTCTCGACGATGACGCCATGCTCGGCGAGGTATTTGGTGACGATCGAGGCCGGGATCCCGGTCTTGGCGAACTTGCCGGAGACGTCCAGGCCCGGCGTGATGACCGTGGACTTGATCGGATCCAGCATGTTGAAGCCGGGCGCGAGGTTGCCGAAGCCGTGCCATTTCTCGTTGGCGCGCAGCACCCATTCCTCGCGGGAGCCGATGCCTTCCGCCGCCACCTTCTCCGGTCCCCAGACCTTGAACCACCAGTCCTTGCCGAATTCCGCGTCGACTTTCTTCATGGCGCGGCGGAAATCCAGGGCTTCGGCGATGGATTCCTCCACCAGCGCCGTGCCGCCCGGGGGTTCCATCATGGCGGCGGCCACGTCGCAGGACGCGATGATCGCGTACTGCGGCGAGGTCGAGGTATGCATCAGGTAGGCCTCGTTGAAAACGTGGCGGTCGAGCTTGCGGGTCTCCGACTCCTGCACCAGGATCTGCGAGGCCTGCGAAATGCCGGCCAGCAGCTTGTGGGTGGAGTGCGTGGCGTAAATGATCGCATCCTTGGGCCGCGGCCGGTCCTTGCCGATGGCGTGCATGTCCTTGTAGAACTCATGGAAGGTCGCATGCGGCAGCCAGGCTTCGTCGAAGTGCAGGGTGTCGATCGACGAGTTCAGGGTCTCCTTCAGCGTTTCCACGTTGTAGAGCACGCCATCGTAGGTGCTCTGGGTGATCGTCAGGATGCGCGGCTTCTTGCGCTTGGCATTGCGCGCGAAGGGATTTGCCTCGATCTTCTTCTGGATGTTCTCCGGTTTGAACTCTTCCAGCGGAATCGGGCCGATGATCCCGAGGTGATTGCGCGTCGGCGTCAGGAACACCGGAATCGCGCCGGTCATGGTGATGGCGTGCAGAATGGACTTGTGGCAGTTGCGGTCCACCACGACGATATCGTCGGGCGCAACGTTCGCATGCCAGACCATCTTGTTCGAGGTCGACGTGCCGTTGGTGACGAAGAAGCAGTGGTCGGCATTGAAAATGCGCGCCGCATTGCGCTCGGAAGCGGCCACCGGCCCGGTATGGTCGAGCAGCTGGCCGAGTTCGTCCACCGCATTGCAGACGTCGGCACGCAGCATGTTCTCGCCGAAGAACTGGTGGAACATCTGCCCCACCGGGCTTTTCAGGAACGCGACGCCGCCGGAATGGCCGGGGCAATGCCAGGAATAGGAGCCGTCCTGCGCATAGTGGACCAGCGCCCGGAAGAACGGGGGGGACAGGCTGTCGAGATAGGAACGCGCCTCGCGGATGATGTGCCGGGCCACGAACTCCGGCGTGTCCTCGAACATGTGGATGAAGCCGTGCAGCTCGCGCAGGATGTCGTTCGGGATGTGCCGCGAAGTCCGGGTCTCGCCGTACAGGTAGATCGGAATCTCGGCGTTGCGGAAGCGGATTTCCCCGACAAACGCGCGCAGGGTTTTCAGCACCGGCCTGGCTTCGTCGGCGACTTCCGTATCGGCGAATTCCTCGTCGTCGATCGAAAGGATGAAAGCCGACGCCCGGCTTTGCTGCTGGGCGAAAGAGGTCAGGTCGCCGTAGCTGGTGACGCCGAGCACTTCCATGCCCTCCTCCTCGAGGGCCTTGGCCAGCGCGCGGATGCCGAGGCCGCTGGTGTTCTCGGAGCGAAAATCCTCGTCGATGATGACGACCGGAAAACGAAACTTCATGCGGGTCTCCCTGCGGGAACCGCCGGCGATGAACACCGGCGGGAGCGGATGCTTGCGTGATGTGGCGCGGCCACTGAAGGAATTTTTCTAGATCTTGGGAAGCGTGACGCCCTTCTGGCCCTGGTACTTCCCGCCGCGATCGCGGTAGGAAGTCTCGCAGACGTCATCGGGGTCGGACTCGAAGAAGACGACTTGCGCGACTCCCTCGTTGGTGTAGATCTTCGCCGGCAGCGGCGTGGTGTTGGAAAACTCCAGCGTCACGAACCCTTCCCACTCCGGCTCGAAGGGCGTGACATTGACGATGATCCCGCAGCGCGCGTAAGTGGATTTCCCCAGGCAGATCGTCAGCACGTTCCGGGGAATGCGGAAGTATTCGACCGTCCTTGCCAGCGCAAAGGAGTTCGGCGGGATGATGCAGACGTCTCCGCTGAAATCGACGAAGGATTTTTCATCGAAATTCTTCGGATCGACGATCGTCGAATTGATGTTGGTGAAAATCTTGAAGTCGTTCGAGCAGCGGATGTCGTAACCGTAGCTCGACGTGCCGTAGGAAACGATCCTGTGGCCGTTGACCGCGCGCACCTGCCCCGGCTCGAACGGCTCGATCATGCCCTGTTCCTGCGCCATGCGGCGGATCCACTTATCGGACTTTATCGACATCCCGAAACCTCATAGGGCCAACCCTTAACCGCAAAGGCGCGAAGGGGCAAAGGAAAACCGCAAAGGAAACCCGAGACAAAGGATGCATACGGGAGCGTTGTCATGGACTTCTGCGTCGCGCTCACTCGACATGTGCTGCCAGTTGGAAAGCTGTGAACTCGGATTCCGGCATTTCTTTGCGTCCCTTTGCGCCTTTGCGTCTTCGCGGTTAAGGGTCAGGTATTTTGAATGACGATCTTGGGAAACGCCGAGCTGTGGTCCCTGGCCAAGTCGGAGATCTTGGCGGCGACCCGGCGGGCGATTTCCCGGTAAATCTGCGCCGGCCGGCTGTCGGGGTCGGACACCACGGTCGGCTTGCCCGAATCGGCCTGCATGCGGATCTTGATGTCCAGCGGCAGGCTGCCCAGGACGTCGACGCCGTAGTCCCTGCTCATCAGTTCCGCGCCGCCCTTGCCGAAAATGTGCTCCTCATGGCCGCAGTTCGAGCAAATGTGCGTGCTCATGTTCTCGACCAGCCCGAGGATGGGCACGCCCACTTTCTCGAACATCTTGAGCCCCTTGCGGGCATCGATCAGGGCGATGTCCTGGGGCGTGGTGACAATTACGGCACCGGTCAGCGGAACCTTTTGGGAAAGCGTGAGCTGGATGTCACCCGTGCCCGGCGGCAGGTCCACCACCAGATAGTCCACATCCTTCCACTGGGTATCGCGCAGCAGCTGCTCCAGCGCCTGGGTCACCATCGGGCCGCGCCAGACCATGGGCGTGTCCATGTCGACCAGCACCCCGATGGACATGACCTGGATGCCGTGATTCACCATCGGCTCAAGGGTCTTGCCGTCCCTGGACTGCGGCTTGCCTTCCAGGCCCATCATCATCTGCTGGGAGGGGCCGTAGATGTCGGCGTCGAGCAGGCCGACCGAGGCGCCCTCGGCAGCCAGGGCCAGGGCAAGGTTTACGGCAGTGGTCGACTTGCCCACCCCGCCCTTGCCCGAGGCGACGGCGATGACGTTCTTCACGCCCGGGAGGAGCTTCAGGCCGCGCTGCACGGCATGGGCGGCGACCTTCGACTGGACGTTGACGGCGATTTTGCCGATGCCCGGCAAGGCCTTCAGCCTCGCCGTTACGCCCTGGCGCACGTCTTCGATGACGCTGTTCGCGGGGTACCCGAGCACGACGTCGAGCGAGACGTCATTGCCGTCGATCCGGATATTGCGGGCTTCCTTGCCGGCGACGTAGTCCTTCCCCGTCACCGGATCGGTGAAGGTCTGGAGCGCCTCCCTGACCTGCTCTTCGCTGATCGCCACGCCTGATGCCCTGGAATTGAAGGGGCGAATTTTAAGCCCATTTCCCCGCGCGTAAAGAGCTTTGTGGGGCCTTGCGGGAGGCCATTTGCTAGAATCCCGGCTTCCCTCCGTCACGACACGAGCTGAAGCAGAAATGAAGCGGCGCATCCTCGTCACCTCGGCGCTGCCCTACGCCAACGGCAGCATCCACCTCGGCCATCTCGTGGAGTACATCCAGACCGATATCTGGGTGCGCTTCCAGAAGATGCAGGGCCACGAAGTGCACTACGTCTGCGCCGACGACACCCACGGCACGCCGATCATGCTGCGCGCCGACAAGGAAGGCATCACGCCCGAGCAGCTCGTCAGCCGGGTGTACGGCGAGCATACGCGCGACTTCGCCGGCTTCCAGGTCGGCTTCGACAACTACTACACCACCAACTCCCCCGAGAACCAGGCCTTCTGCGAGGACATCTACCGGCAGCTGGACAGGAAGAACCTGATCACCAAGCGATCGGTCGAGCAGTTCTACGACCCGGTCAAGCAGATGTTCCTGCCGGACCGCTACATCAAGGGCGAATGCCCGAACTGCCATTCGAAGGACCAGTACGGCGACTCCTGCGAGGTTTGCGGCAAAACCTACAGCCCCACCGACCTGATCAACCCGTATTCCGTCGTTTCCGGCGCCAAACCGGAGCGCAAGGCCTCGGAGCACCACTTCTTCAGCCTTTCCGACAAACGCTGCGAGGAGTTCCTGCGCAAGTTCACCCAGGCCGGCGAACGGCTGCAGCCGGAAGCGGCGAACAAGATGAAGGAATGGCTGGGCGAGCCGGGCGAGAACAAGCTCGCCGACTGGGACATCTCCCGCGACGCGCCCTACTTCGGCTTCCCGATTCCCGGCACCGACAACCAGAAGTTCTTCTATGTCTGGCTGGATGCGCCGGTAGGCTACTTCGGCAGCTTCCGCAACTACTTCGAGAAGCAGGGCCGGTCGCAGAAGGAGATCGACGAATTCCTGCGGCCGGGCGGCAACACCGAGATGATGCATTTCATCGGCAAGGACATCCTCTACTTCCATGCCCTGTTCTGGCCGGCGATGCTCGAATTCGCCGGCTACCGGGTGCCTACCAAGGTCTTTGCCCACGGCTTCCTGACGGTCGACGGCCAGAAGATGTCCAAATCGCGCGGAACCTTCATCACCGCCGAGAGCTACCTGCAGCAGGGCCTGAATCCGGAATGGCTGCGTTATTACTACGCGGCCAAGCTCAATTCGACCATGGAAGACATCGATCTCAACC
>DASVNF010000032.1:0-35337 GCA_036384015.1 Burkholderiales bacterium | reverse complement strand
AAGCCGCGAATGACGGCCGGATTCTAGCTCAATAAGACGGCTGCGGCGGAGAGCGTCAGTCGCAGACGTTGTCCGGATTGCCTTCCTTGCATTCGACGCGGTCGCGTCCGGGATTCGAGACGCAATGATAGATCCTGCCTTTGCACTTCGCGCACCACGCCGTGGTCGTGCCCTCGCGCGAATAGCGGCTCTTGAGAATATCCACCTGGGTGCGTCCGCAGCCGATGGCGTCCGCGGTCAAGGCGGACTGGGTTTTGCAACCGCACAGCAGGCCGGCGACGAGCGCGGCCGCGAACAAAGCCTTGAACATGTGAACGGGTCTTGGGTTGGAGCCGGATGAACAACCCGGCGGTGAATCAGCTGTGGATATAACTCTCGAGCTGCTTGATCACGAATTCCTTTTCGACCAGCATTTCCTTGACGACGTCGCCGATCGACACGACGCCGATGACTTTCCGGCTTTGCAGGACAGGCAGGTGACGGATGCGCTTGTCGGTCATCAGTCCCATGCAGTCCTCGATGGTCTGCTCCGGCCGCACGCATACCACCTTCTCGGTCATGATTTCGCGCACAGGGGTGTCTTTCGACGCCTTGCCCTGCAGCACGACCTTGCGCGCATAGTCACGCTCGGAAAATATGCCGGCAAGCGATTCGCCATCGAGCACGAGCACCGCGCCGATCTCTTTTTCCGCCATCACTCTCAACGCATCCAGTACGCTGGTTTCCGGCGCCACCGATGCGACGCCATGACGCTTCGATTCCAGGAGCTGCTGAACTGTTTTCATTGACTCTCCTCGGGGAAACCGTTCCGGCCATGACATGTTTTTGCTTTTATGGGTTTCCAGGGGCCAGTTTAGACCAGCAGCCACCTTTGTCAACGCGCGCCCACCCGATAGAATCCGAAGAACGCGCTTGCGGCGACGCGCTCAGGTTACCGTGCTGCGCTGCTTTTTTACCCAGCGTATGGGCTGCCCCCTGACGGGGCGGGGTGCCGCGCCATGCTTGACGAGGGCCTGGTCCAGCGCCTTGCCGGCGTCGTCTGCAAGCGCCGCAACGCGCGCCGCGCGAATCGCCTCGATGCGGGCCAGCGGCGTCGCGAATCCGCCCGCGACGGCAAGATGATCCAGCACGTGGAGCAGATTGTCCTTGCCGCGCTCGTTGGTGGTGCCATAACCCTTGATCAGGCGGCCGCACAACGCAATCTCCTGTCCGAGCCGCCAGTCGGCACGCGTGCCCTGCTCCACTGCGGCGAGCCAGCGCCCGATCATGGCCTGTTCGCGGGCAAAGCGGCTGCCCCGGCGGCGCAGTCCCCGGAGGCTGCCAAGAACGCGTAACGCGAGAAATCCGAAAATCGTATGCGTCCCGATTTTCAGCGGCAGGGCGAATGGGTCCTTGCCGGCCTTGCGCCGTCGCGCATCCCAGCGCAGGAGCAGACCGGCCGCGCGTTCCGGCAGCAGTGCCGCGAATTCCGGCACGCCGGGCTTGAAGTGGTCGTAGACGCGAACCAGTTCCTCCTCGTTCGCCTTGACTTCCCGGCGGACGCGGGCAAAGCGGCTCGCCCGGCATTTCAGATCTGCGACGCGCACGATATCGTCGAAGGCCATCCACAGCGCGAGATAGCGCGCGGTTTCGCTGGTTGTCGAAAATTCTCCGCGTCCGGCGGGATCGGCCGCGCGTTCGGCGTCGAGGATGCGCCGCAGACGCTGCACGTAAACTTTCGCGTAGTCGCCGTCCTGATACTCCAGCATGCGCGCAAAGCCCGCGGCCAGCATCGCGTGGGTCGCTGCGGGGAACTCGCCGGCAATGCCGGCAGGCAGTTCTGGCGTGACGGACGCAGGCTGCATGTCAGGTGATGGCTGGGCCAGGCCCTGGCTGACGATGGCGTGCGCGCTTGCGAAGCCGCGCAGGTTCGCCTCGACGCCCTTGCCCGACTTGCGTATGGTTTCCTCGAAGGCTTCGCGCGGGAAGGGCAGGACGCCGCTGCCCGCTATTGCGCCGAACAGTACCGCGCTCAGTACCGTCCCGGTTTCACGCGCCACCTCCGCCATGTCGAATATCCGCGCTGCGCGGCTGTTGTCTGCGACGGTTTTCAACAGTTCCGCGGACGACGCACGGCCATCGGCGAGCTGCATTTTCTCCGCCGTCGTCAGCGTGCGGGCACTGGAGGTGACGACCAGGGTGCGGTCCGCCGATGCCATGCCGTGGCCGATGTGACGAGCCGTCTCCAGCAATTCCGAGGAAACCAGAACGTCGAGCGTCCCGGGGACCGGATAAAGGCTGAACACCGGCCTGCGCCCGGCCAGCCCGGACAGCGGGACGGGGAAAACCTCGAAGTAATAGGTTGTCGAGCCGGTGCGCTGGGCTACGCCGGGAATCGAAGTGCTTTGCGCGCTGTAGCCGCAGCGCGTGGCGGTTTCCACCAGCCATTCGGCCAGCACGCCGCCGCCCTCGCCGCCAAGCGCGCAGATGAGCAGGCCGAGCGGACGTTGCGCAGCCGGATTCATGCCGCCTGCAGCCAGCGCACGACCGTGCCGCGCACGCCATCGAGTATGCGTTCGTGCAACCGCGGATTGCGGATCACCTCGGCGCGATAGAACGACGGGCACAGCGTCGCCGCATGGGCGTTCTCGCCGCACAGCCCGCAGCCCACGCAACCGTCGATGACGGTGGCGACCGGATCGACTTTCAGCGGATCGGAGCTGTCCTTCAGCGTCAGCGTCGGGCAGCCCGACAACCGGATGCAGGCGTGGTCGCCGGAACACACGTCCTCATCGACGCCATACTTCACACGCACTACCCGCTTGCCTGCCTTGAGCAGCCCCGCGATCCAGGGCCGGATGCGGCGCTGCCGCTCCAGTTGGCATTCGCCTTCGGCGATGATGACCTTGAGTCCGTTGAACTCGGAGGTGAACGCCTCGTCGAGCGTCCTGCGCATCTTGTCCACGCGGTAGGTGTGTACCGTTCGCATCCATTGCACACCCATGCCGGTCAGCGTTTGTTCGATGACCTGGTTACGGTGCACGAGGCTTTGCTGTTTGTCCGCCGACGCAATCTTCACGTCGTCATCGGGCGTCGAAATCAGCTCCTGGGTGCCAGTCGCCGACGTGTAACCGTTCTTGAAGATGAGCAACACCGCGTCGTCGCCGTTGAACAGCGCCGATTGCACGCCGGTGAGCAGCCCGTTGTGCCAGAAACCGCCGTCGCCCATGATCGAAAGCACGCGCCGCTTCATCATCGGCGAGACGCCGGCGCGGCTTGCCAGGCTCATCCCATAGCCGAGTATGGAATGGCCGAAGGAAAACGGCTCGAAGGTGGAAAACGAGTGGCAGCCGATGTCCGCGGCGATGTGCGTTGCGCCGACGTCGGCTTGCGAGAGCTTGAGCGCGGCAAACACGGGGCGTTCCGGACAGCCTACGCAGAATTGGGGGGGGCGGGGCGGCAGCGGCGCCGGCATCTGTTGCGCCACCTGCTGGCGGCGCTGTGCGTTGCCACGCAGCCAGTTCCTGCCGGATTCCGCGAGGCTGCCCGGCAGATGCCGCTTCAGGAATTTCTCCAGCCCGCCGGCCATGACTTCAATGGTGTATTCGCCGGCGGCCATCAACATGTCCTTGCCATGGATCGGCGTATTGACATCGAGCCGTCGCAGCGTGGCCAGGATCTCCTGCTCGATGTATTCGGGCTGGCCTTCCTCGACGATCAGCACGGCGCGCTTTCCGGCACAGAACTTCGATATCTCCTCCGGCACCAGCGGGAAGGTCACGTTGAGCACGAATATCGGGATTTCCGTATCGCCGAAAGCGTCGGCCAGGCCGTACAGTTGCAGTGCGCGGATCAGCGAGTTGTACAAACCGCCCTGCACGATCAGGCCGACCTCGTCGCGCCTGCCCGCAAACAATTCATTGAGACCGTGCTCCGCGATGTAGCGGCGCGCAGCGGGAATGCGCTGTTCGCCCTTCAACTTTTCGTGGCGGAAAGTCAACGGCGGATGGGCGAGGCGCGTGTAGTCGAACTTCGCCGGCTCCTCCATCAGGTGGCGCGTCGAAACCGCGGGGGCCACGTTGTCCTTGCAGACAAAGCTGCCACGCACGTGGCAGGCGCGGATGCGCAGTTCGAGCAGTGCCGGCATGTTGGAGGCTTCCGACAGCCGGAAGCCTTCCTCGACCATGCGCACCATGCTGGCAAGTTCCGGCCGCGGATCGAGCATGAGCATCGACGACTTGAGCGCGTAAGCGTGAGTGCGTTCCTGGATGACGCTGGCGCCTTCGCCGTAGTCCTCGCCCACCACGATCAGCGCGCCGCCGGTGACGCCCGGCGACGACAGGTTGGACAGCGCGTCGGCCGCGACATTGGTGCCGACAATGGACTTCCAGGTCACCGCCCCGCGCAGCGGATAGTGGATGGAAGCGCCCAGCATGGCGGCAGCGGAGGCCTCATTGGAACAGGCTTCGACATGCACGCCTAGCTGGTCCAGGTAATCCTCGGCCTGGACCATGACGTCGATCAGGTGGGAAACCGGCGCGCCCTGGTAGCCGCCGACATAGGCCACCCCCGATTGCAGCAGCGCCTTGGTGATCGCGAGAATGCCTTCGCCGTGGAAGACCTGCCCGTCTCCCAGCCGCAGCAATTCGATCTCGCTTTTGAAGGATTTTTCCATGTCCGGGCTTAAGGCGGTCCCTGTCCCCCGCTGCCTGCCTGTTCCTGCTGCGATGCTAACACCGATTAAACCTCGTTCCAGGTCTTCTCGAAGCGCTTGAACGAAACGGGATAAGGCGTCTTCAGTTGCTGTGCCCACAGGGAGACCCGCAACTCCTCCAGCATCCAGCGCAGCTCATCGAGTTTGGGATTGCGTATGCCGCGCGCGCGATCGGCGACCAGCTTGGCCTGATAGGTCTGCCAGTATCGCGAAAGCTGCTGCTGCCAGTTGGCATCGCGCTCCGGGTTCGAGGCGATCCGGTCGAGCCTCACCCCGATCGCCCGCAGGTACCGCGGATAGTGCTTCAGCCGCTCGAAGGGAGTCGCCGCCAGGAATCCGGGACCCATCAGCTCACGCAACTGCGCGCGGATGTCGGCGATAGCCCGCGGCCATGCCGCGTACTGCGGCTGGTTCAGTTTCAGGCGCAGCGCCTGATGCTCCGCGAGAATTTCCCCGGCGATGCGGCACACCTCCTGGGCCACGTCCATCAGCCGGGTCTTGCCTTTGGCAACCCGGGTCTCGAACGCCTTCCTGCTGCGCACCCGCTCGTGTTCGACGAAAAACGCGCGATCGCAGATGGCGGTGATGAGTTCGTCGCGCAGGCGCTCGGCGATTTCGCTTTTGTCGTGCCTTTTTTCCTGGCGCGCGCCCTTGTCCGGCCTGCCGGTGCCTTCTTCGCCCAGCAACGCGTAGCGCAACTGCATTTCGTTGAAACCGGGCAGGCTGCGGGCAAGAAATTTCATCTGTTCCGGCAGTGCCAGCTGGAACAGCCTGCGCAGGCCCCGCCGCGTTGTCGCTTCGGCCTCGGCTTCGGTGTCGAGCAATGTCAGGCCTGCCGACGCGCCCTCATCGGTGATTGCAGGGTAGCCAATCAGCTTGCCGGCACCCCGGTTGACCTCGATTTGCTCGGGCAGTTCGTCGAAATCCCAGGCGGTCAGCCCCTTGCGTTCGAAGGCGGTGCTCGCCGTTTCACTGAACGTGCGCCGCGCTTTCACCCCGAGCTGGTTGCGCAGTTCCGGCAGGTCGCGGCCGCCGGCAATTTCAGCGCCCTTCTCGTCGACGATGCGGAAATTCATCAGCAGATGCGGCGGCAGGTCCGCGCTGTCCCAGGCATCGGCCGGCACCTCCACGCCGGTCTTGCGAAACAGTGCCTGCGACAGGGCTCCCGTCAGAGCGCCGCTATCGGGTTCGAGGATATCCATGCAGGCCGTCACCACCTGCGGCACCGGCACGAAATGCTTGCGCACGCCTTTCGGCAGCCCCTTGACGAGATGCGTGATCTTGTCGCGCAGCAGTCCGGGCACCAGCCATTCGCAGCGCCGCTCGTCGACCTGGTTGAGAAGGTGCAGCGGCACGCTCATGGTCACGCCGTCGAGCGCATGGCCGGGCTCGAAGCGGTAGGACAGATCGAAGGTCTGCATGCCGACGGTCATCGCATCCGGGAACAATTCCTCGGTCACCTGTTCCGCCGAGTGGCGCATCAGGTATTCCCGGCTCAGGAACAGCAGCCTCGGATCGCCGCGCTCGGCTTCCCGGCGCCATTTCTCGAAGCCGGCCGCGGTGCAGATGCCCTGCGGAATGCGTTCGGCGTAGAAACCGTAGATGGCCTCGTCGTCCACCAGCACATCGTGCCGGCGCGATTTGTGTTCGAGTTGCTGCACGTCTTCGACCAGGCGGCGGTTGTACTCGAGGAATTCCGCCTTGCCGGAATACTGTCCGGCGACCAGCGCACCGCGGATGAACAGCTCGCGCGCCTCCGCGGGATTGATCGGTCCATACTGCACCCGCCGCTTCTGCACCACGACCAGCCCGTACACGGCAACCTGTTCATACGCGACGACGGAGCCGCTGTCCTTGGACCAGTGCGGCTCGCGATAGCTGCGTTTGGCCAGGTGATCGCCCAGGCGCTCGATCCACTCCGGTTCTATGGTGGCCACACAGCGCGCGAACAGCCGGGTGGTTTCCGTGAGCTCCGCCGCCATCACCCACTTCGGGCCCTTTTTCTTCAGGCCGGATGCCGGGCTCAGGACGAACTTGATCTGGCGCGCGCCGAGATAGATCCCCGCCTCTTCCGACTTGAAGCCGATGTTGCCGAGCAGCCCGGCCAGCAGCGCCCGGTGGATATCCTCGTAGCGCGCCTCCTTTTCATTCAGGCGCCAGCCCATTTCCGCCACCAGTGAATGCAGCTGGCCGTGAAGTTCGCGCCATTCTCGCAGGCGCAGGTAGGACAGGAAGCGCTCATGGCAATCCTGGACCAGCCTGCGGTTGGATTTCTTGTGGGCCAGCGCCTCCTCGAACCATTTCCAGATGGCGAGGTAGGCAAGGAAATCCGAACGCTCGTCGGTGAACTCCGCATGCGCCTGCGTCACGGCCTCCTGCTTGTCCATCGGGCGTTCGCGCGGGTCCTGAACCGAAAGCGCGGCAGCGACGACAAGCACTTCCTTGAGGCAACCCTCCTCCCTGGCGGCGACCAGCATGCGCGCGACGCGCGGATCGATGGGCAGCTTCGCCAGTTGCTGGCCGACTGCCGTGAGCCTGCGCGACTCGTCCACGGCGCCCAGTTCGTGGAGCAGCTGATAGCCGTCGGCGATCATGCGGGGCGCCGGCGCGTCGACGAAGGGAAAATCCTCGACCTCGCCCAGCTTCAGCGCACCCATCCGCAGGATGACGGATGCCAGCGACGACCGCAGTATTTCCGGATCGGTGAATTCGTTGCGGGCGTTGAAATCGTCTTCGCCGTAGAGCCGGACGCAGGTGCCGTTCATTACCCGGCCGCAGCGGCCCGCGCGCTGGTTGGCCGATGCACGCGAGATTTTCTCCACCTGAAGCAGTTCGACCTTGTTTCGGTAACTGTAGCGGTTGATCCGGGCCAGGCCCGAATCAACGACGTAGCGGATACCCGGGACCGTCAGCGAGGTTTCCGCCACGTTGGTCGCCAGGACGACGCGGCGGACTCCGCCGCCCGGCGAGAAAATGCGCTCCTGCTCCTGGGCCGACAGACGCGCGAAGAGGGGCAGGATCTCCGCCCCTTGCGGATGGTGCTTGCGCAGTGCCTCGGCCGCATCGCGGATCTCCCGCTCGCCCGGCAGGAACACCAGTACGTCGCCCGTGGATGACCGCGAAGTGACTTCGTCGACCGCACTGACGATGGCCTCTGGCAGATCGATTTCGTGCTCGTCCTCGTCGTCCTCGTCGAACGGGCGGTACAGCACTTCCACCGGGTAAAGCCGGCCAGACACTTCAATGACAGGCGCACCGGAGAAATGGGCGGAGAAGCGGTCCGCATCGATGGTCGCGGAGGTGATGATCAGCCGCAGTTCCGGCCTGCGCGGCAACAATTGCTTGATATAGCCCAGCAGAAAATCGATGTTCAGGCTGCGTTCGTGGGCCTCGTCGAGAATCAGGGTGTCGTACTGCGACAACCAGCGGTCGCCCTGGGTCTCGGCCAGCAGGATGCCGTCGGTCATCACCTTGACGTAGTTACCCGCGCCCGACTTGTCGGTGAAGCGCACCTGGAAACCGACGACATCACCCAGTTGCGTTCCCAGTTCCCTGGCGACGCGCGATGCGACCGAACGCGCCGCGATGCGCCGCGGCTGGGTATGGCCGATCATCCCGTGCACGCCGCGCCCGAGGTCGAGGCAGATCTTGGGCAATTGCGTCGTCTTGCCCGAACCGGTTTCGCCACAGACGATCACGACCTGGTTGCCGCGGATCGCGGCGGCTATGTCCTCGCGTTTTCCGCTGATCGGCAGTTCCTCGGGATAGCTGATCCGGGGCAGGCGGGCACGGCGCTGTTCCGCGGCTTCGACCGAACGGGTGACATCGGCGGCCAGTCTTGCGCCGTCGGCGGCGATGTCGGCCCCTTTATGGGCGGCCTCGTCGAGCCGGCGCAGGCGCGACCGCAACGGACCGCGATCGCGCAGCATGGCGCGGTCGATTGCGGATCGGAGTTGCTTGGGGTCGAAAGCGTTGGGTTTGGCGGCGGTCAAATCAGGCGAGCTCAGGCGGGTCTGGACGGAAACCTGGCTAGCAGGTCAGCAGAGCAATTCTAAACGAGCGACGCCCCGTCATTCGCAACTTCACGAGTTTCATGCGCATGACCCGAAGCATTCAGGCGTTTTCGCGACACGATCGCAACCTCGTCCCGCCAGCCGCCGTCCCCCGCTTCGGGCTGCAGCACCAGCAAGCCCTGCATACCCGACAAGTCCCGTTGGACCAGCCCGACGAACAGTAGCGAAATTCCGGCCTAGACCAGCGCTTTGAAAGGCGAATGCAGTTCGCACCATGCCGCAGTGGCAAGCAGGTAATTTTCCTCTTCCGCGGCACCCACGATCTGCAGTCCCAGCGGCAGGCCGTTCGGGCCCTTTCCGGTCGGGATGGTAATCGCCGGCGCCCCCACCAGCGTCCACAGGCTGCAGAAGCGGGGGTCGCCCGTGTTCTCGTGCGTCGCCGGCGCTTCCCCGGTCGCCGGCGGTGTGATGATCGCCGAATAGCCCCGGTCGAAAAACTGCGCCAGGCTCTGCTGCAGATGGGCCCTCATCTTGAGCGCCTCGCGATAGTCGCCGTCGCGTATCCCCTCGCCCTCGTCGAGCGCCTTGTTCAGGAGGTCGGAAAATCCCTCCCTCGACACCTCTCGCGCCGGCTTCGCCAGGCGCGCCGCCTCGAACAACATGATGGTCCGGTGCACCTTAAGGGCGCCGTCGAACTCACCTGCAATTTCCAGCACATCCACGGACGCGCCCGCTTCGCGCAAGCGCCGGACGTCCATTTCGAATTGCAGGCGCTGCTCCGGTTGCGCCAGATACCAGGACGGAGAACGAATCGCGGCGAGCCTCGGAGCGCTGCGCGCCGGCCGGGCTTGCGGTGAGATCGCATTGCGTTGCGAAGTCAGGCAGGAAGCAAGAAATGCCGCGTCGGCGACATTGCGCGCGAATACACCAGGCTGGTCCAGCGTCCTGGAGAAGGGCATGAGGCCGCGTGCCGACATCTGGCCGAAACTGGGCTTGTAGCCGACGATCCCGCAAAAGGCCGCCGGCCGGATGACCGAGCCGTTGGTCTGGGTGCCCAGTGCGCCTGGTGCGAATCCCGCCGCCACAGCCGCCGCGGATCCGCTGGAAGAGCCGCCAGGCGTGTGCGCCGTGTTCCAGGGATTGCGGGTCTTGGGCGGCTGCATGAAAGCCGCTTCTGTCGTCACCGTCTTGCCAAACATGATCCCGCCGGCGGATTCGAGCCGCGCCACCACGTCAGCCGTTTCCTCGGGAATGAATCCCGCATATGCGCGACATCCCATCTCCGTGGGAATGCCGGCGGTGTAAAAAATATCCTTCACGGCTATGGGAATGCCGTGCAGCGGATGTGCCACGCGCAGGGGCCTGTCGGCCTTGTCGGCCTGGGCCGCAAGAGCGAGCACCC
Organism: Burkholderiales bacterium; assembly: GCA_036384015.1. Taxonomy (GTDB): domain Bacteria; phylum Pseudomonadota; class Gammaproteobacteria; order Burkholderiales; family JACQAP01; genus JACQAP01. The sequence continues at coordinate 25,229 of DASVNF010000032.1, read as the reverse complement.
TGCCCTGGTCCAGCCATTGCCACGCCTGCACGTTTTTTTCCATCGCGTTGATTCGCGACAGCAGGTCGCGTGCATACGCGGCACAGGTGAGTTTTTCCCCGCGAATGCGTTGCGCCGCCTCGCGCAGTCCGAGCTTGTAGAGTTCCGTCATGTTTTTTCTTCTATGGAGCCGCGGATCCCGGAACGTCGCCCGGGGACGGCATCAGCCTTTTGCAAATTTCACGTGGTCGGGATTGAGCAGGTTAGGCGGTGTGCGGCCAGAGAGCGCGGCGACCAGGTTCTTCGCCGCGGTCATTGCCATGGCCTGCCGCGTGGGTTCCGATGCACTGGCGATATGCGGAGACAGCACCACGTTCCTCAGCCCCATCAACCCGGGATTGAGTGTCGGCTCGTTTTCGTAGACATCCAGGCCCGCCGCCCAGATGGTTTTGTTTTTCAGCGCCTCGACCAGGGCGCCGTCGTCGACCACGCCGCCGCGCGCCATGTTCACCAAGACCGCGCTGGGCTTCATCGTCGCAAGTTCCTTCGCGCCGATGTAGTGATGGGTTTCCGGCCCGTAGGGCAGGATCAGCAACACCACATCCGCCCGGCGCAGCAGGTCTTCCTTGCCGACATACTCGGCCTGCGCCTCCTTTTCCGCGTCGACCGCGGCACGCGTACGGCTGTGATACAGGATTTTCATGTCGAAGCCCCGCGCCCGCCTGGCAATGGCCTGGCCGATGCGGCCGAAGCCCAGGATGCCGAGGGTGGCGCCGTGCACGTCCTGGCCGAGCAACTGTTTCAGGAAGCTGCCTTTCCATTCTCCGGTGCGCAGGTAGCTCTCGCCCTCTGTCATGCGCCGGCAGGTGGCGATGATCATGCCCATGGAGTAGTCGGCGACGCTGTCGGTCAGCACGCCAGGCGTATTGGTCACCATGATGCCGCGGCGGGTGCAAGCTTCCACGTCGATGTTGTTGTATCCCACAGCGGTGTTGCAGACCGCCTTCAAACCGGGACACCTGTCGAGCAACTCGCCGTCGATGCGGTCGCTGGACGAGGACTGCACGCCGTCCTTGCCCTGCAAATTCACGATGAGTTCCTCGCGGGCATACAGTCGGTCCGACTGGTTGGCCGCGACATCGAAGTGGTCTTTCAGGAACGCGATGGTTTCCTCGAACACTTCACGGGTGACCAATATGCTCTTTTTCATCTCAAACCTTCCGATTTCCCCTGTCTCACGCCGCCTTCACCGTGCGCCGCATCAGAAAGGACAGGATCGGCGGCGTCATCAGGGTCGTCAGGATAACCATGATTACGATGATAGAAAACTCTTCGTCGCTGACGACCCCCAGACCCTTGCCGACAGCGGCAAAAATAAGACCCACTTCGCCGCGCGGCACCATGCCCCACCCGACCAGCCAGCCATTGCCCTTGCCCGCAGCAAGCCCCGCCACCACTTTTCCCGCAACGGCTGCGGCAGTCAGCCCCAGGGCGATACCGACGGTCTGCGGATCGGCCAGCAGGTCGAGTTTGACCTGCATTCCGGTCATGACGAAGAAAAATGGCACCAGAAACAGGCCGAGCGGCTGGATCAGATGTTCCATATGCTTTTCGTTGTAGCGCGCCAGCACGCCCTCCACGCGGGGGCGCACGGCCGGATCGAGCGATTCCACGGCGCCTGCGATCTCGCGCTCGAACTCAGGGCGCTCATAGTTGCGGAAATGAACCTCTTCCAGAACCAGTCCGGCGGCAAAGGCCCCAATGATCGGGGCCAGGTCCATCTGCTGGGCAACGTACGCGAAAACCAGGCAAGTCGTGATGACCAGGGTAAATTTCATGCCTACCCCGGTGTTGATTGCCGCGAACGCCCTGCTGACGCGCGACGCCAGCAAATGCCCCAGCAACAGGGCTCCCGCGAGGAACGCGAAGGCCTTGGCCAGGATGATGCCGATGCCCGTCAAGTCGAGCGACCCGGTGGTAACGATTGCAGCGACCACGGCCAGGATCACCAGTCCGAGGACGTCATCGATGACCGCCGCGCCCAGGACGATCTGCGCAGCCGTCGTCTGTAACCGGCCCAGGTCCTGGAACACGCGTCCGGTGATTCCGACCGATGTCGCGGTGAGAGTCGCGCCCAGGAACAGGTAGGTATTGAACGACAGCCCCGGCATCAGCCACGGCCCGACAATCCATGTTCCCAGCACAAACGGCACGGCGACTCCGATTACCGCAACCGTCACGGCACGCAGCCCGACTTTCATCATCGATTGCACGCTGGATTCCAGGCCGATCTGGAACAGCAGGATCACCACGCCGAATTCGGCGAGAAAACCGATCACCACATCGGTCTTCACCGGTTCCATCCAGTCGACGCCCACCAATACGAGGTTGCCGAGGACGATACCCATCAGCAGTTCGCCCAGCACCATGGGCTGGCCAATGCGGTCCACCAGACAACCCACTCGGGCGGCAATCAGTATGAGGGCGATCCAGAGCAACAGCTGTGCTGTATGACCGGCGGAATCGCCTGCAGCCATTGCCGCCGAGGGCAGGAGCAGATTCAGGAACGAGCAGGCAAGCAAGCCCGCGGCAGCGTACTGGATCGCGCGTCGTGCTCTCATGGGGGATCTCTCGCATCTTCCGGACTGACATTTCGGGCTGGCTTCGCCCGGCGGGTGCCGGAACCCGCCCTGCCGTCCGTCTCACGACAGGCTAACCGCATAATCATAAAGGCAGGTCCGGTGAGCGGCAATGATGCCCTGCTATTCGTTTGACCAGCGCCCGCTCTGCAGGCGCACAACGTCGCTCAGCGCACCGGTGCTCCGGTAGGTTTCGCGCAACCAGCTGCTGTCGTTCTGCGCGCTTTCAAGACCGCCGCTTATCTCCGCAAGGGCCGCGCCTGAGCCAAGCGCCGCCGCATGCGGCGCTAGTGTCTTGAGGGTGACGGCGATATCCTCCTTCAGCGTCCGCCGCTCCCGGCTATGTGCATCGATGAAACCGGCGTCCAGGCCATAGCGGCAGGCAGTAAAGCGATTGAAGCTGTAAACCCGGTAGACGTCTAGCGAAGGTTCGTGCGGGCGGTCCAGCATCAGGTGCCGCGCCAGGGCCTGCGCATAAGCCCCGATCATTGCGGCCTTGCGCACGGTCAATGGCGTGTCGCATACGCGGATCTCAATGGTGCCGAATTCCGGTTTGGGCCGGATGTCCCAGTAAAAATCCTTCATCGACTCGACCACCTGCAGGTCGCGCATGGAGTCGAAGTAGGCATTGAAGTCGGCCCAGTCCTTCACGAAGGGCATGGTCCCCGACAGCGGGAATGCATTGATGTTGTTGAGGCGGGAAGAGTCGAACGCCGTATCGATGCCCTGCGAAAAAGGCGAGGACGCCGACAGCGCGATGAAATGCGGGATGTAGCGGGAAATGACATGGGTAAGGTAAACCGCATCGTCCCCGCAGGACACCCCGATGTGGATGTGCTGGCCGAATACCGTGAACTGCTTCGCCAGGTAGCCGTACATTTCATGCAGATGAAAGAAGCGCTCCTTGGGAAAAATCCTCTGTTCGGCCCAATGCTGGAACGGGTGCGCGCCGCCGCCGGAGATGGCAAGGTTGAGCCGCTGCGCCTGCGTCAGCACGGTGTCGCGTATGGCTTCCAGCTCCGCCAGCATCTCGCGGTAGTCACGATGCACCGACGTACTGATCTCGATCATGCTCTCGGTGATTTCCGGCTTGATCTCGCCGGGATGCTCGACCTTTTCGATCAGCGCCAGCAGATCCTCGGCGCCGCGCATGAGGTCCCAGTCGTGGGTGCTGAGGATCATCAGCTCCAGCTCCACGCCCATGGTAAAGGCATCGGAGTTAGTGAACTCAAGGCTCATTGTTTCGGCTCCGGCTGCCTGGCCGCTTCTTCGGTCTCCCCGGCCCGGGTGAGCGACCATTGGGTGGCCAGGGGACCGACCAGCTCCAGTATCACGACTGCGGACAGCACGATGGCGGAAAGCCGGGCACCAAACTCCGGATACAGCGCGGAAGCGCCCTGCACCATCACCACGGCGATCGCCGACATGGGCACCATGCCCACGGCCAGAAGCGCGGCCTTGTTTTGCGAAAGGCCCGACAGCGGCGCGAACATCATCAGTCCGACCAGCTTGCCGGCAAGACGCGCCACCACGAACGCGGCGCCGACGACGCCCGCCACCGCCAGCTCGGAAAGCTGCAGGCCGGCGCCGGTAATGACGAACAGCACCACGAAGAAAAACTGCGCGCCCGGGCCGAATTCGACGGCCATGAGGTCGTGATCCCGGTCCTGGTTTTTCACGAACACGCCGAATGCCAGAAGCGCGAGCAGGACGGAAAGCTTGAATGAAATCGCGAAACCCACCGTCGTCACGATCAGGCCCAGCAGCATCGCGAACTGGGCGTCCTCGCGCTTGCCCAGCCAGCGCGCCAGCCAGCGCGCGATCATGAAGGCCAGATAACCGAGCACGATGGAGCCGAAGATCATGTAAAGCGGATGGGCCACGGCCTTCACCCAGTTGGCCTTGTATTCGAGGTGGACGAAACCGAACAGCAGGGTGATGAGCAGGAAAGCGAATACGTTGTTCAGCGCCGTCAGCGCGAGCATGCGCTCGGTGAGGGGCCCCTTGGCGCGCCGGTCATGGATGACCATCAGCAGGACCGCCGGCGAAGTGGCCATGGCGATCGCAGCCGCCGTCGCCGCATAGACGCCGCCCACATTGAACAGGCGCAATGTCGCGAAGACCAGCAGAAAGGACAGCAGGGATTCGGCGACGCTGCTGGCCAGCAGCCAGCGATCGCGCATCAGCCACCGGAAATCCAGTCGCCGGCCGAGCTCGAACAGGATCAGGCCCAGCGAGATGTCGACGAAGATCGACAGTTCGTTCAGCATGGTCTGGTCGATGAGATTGAGCACGGCGGGCCCGAGCAGCAGGCCCGCCGCCACGAAACCGGTGATGCGCGGCAGTCGCAGGAAGCGCACGAACACCTGTCCCGCCGCGAGGCCGCAGAGCAGGACGGCGCCCACCAGCATCAGGTTCGCGGCAGCGAAGGGAAAAGCGGGCAAAAAGCTGGCGTCATCCATGCGGCAAGATTTCCGGAATGAGCAATACTGGGTGAAGGGCCGGCATGGCGGACCGCAAGGCGTTCGGTGTGGCTAAAACATTATGTTTAAAGAATTTTGGGGCATCGCCCTGGCCCCGGACAATGTGTTTTACATTTCTTGATACGCCGATTGGACCGTGGGCAACGCAAACAGGTTGCACGCCCCTCCAATGATTTTTGTGCGCGACGGTCAATCGCCAAACGGCTATGACATGCGATTGCAAGAGACTTTGCGTCAGCCTCGTACCAAGCCGTTGATGATTACCACGTGGACCAAGGAATGGCGCCGCGGACTCGTTAGCGACGGAGTCGCCCGGACTCGGCTCTCCCGCGGGCGTAGCTTGGGGCGGAGTCGAGTCAGGGAGAGCGTGGTCGCAGTCGCATGCCGAGCCTGTCTCGCGTTCCCGCAAACGGGCGACAAGTCGCTAACGGGTCACGCTCGAGCGGGTAGCGGCGCCATTTCGGGACAGGCCAAAGTAAACGTGCCACCTCTCGCCGAGTTACTGATCAACAACTATGACGTGCACCCGAAATGGCCCATGCACACCCATCACCAGCGTCATTTCGATGTCCGCGGTACGCGACGGTCCCGATACGAAGTTCACCTGCCGCGGCATGTCGCCGCGTTCATTCCGCAGCAGGTCCCAGCCGTCTTCCATGGCACGCACCACGCGGGACGCCGGCACCACCGCAATATGGGTTTCAGGCAGCAGGCTGGTCGTCGCGTGGGTATGCTCGCCCGAGAGCAGCATCAGGGTGCCGTTCTCGGCGATCGCGCAAAACGCTCCGGTAACGCCGACCTTGTCGTCGCCGCCGCTTGGCCGGGCTTCGAATTCCAGCCCCGCTGCAGCCCAGCCCAGGTCGGCGAACTCCGGCCAGCAGATCCCACGGACCGGAAGGCTGTTCTCCCGCAGGTACTTCGCAATCGCCTGCGGCAACTGGGTGCGTGAGTCCACCTGATCCACCGTGGACATCATGACGATGCAGCGCTCCTTGAAGCGCGGCAGCGGGTCCCAGTTCATGGACGGCAGGGGACCGCGCGTATGCGCGCGCAGCCGCGCCACGATGGCCTCGCGTTCCTGCGTCGTTGCGCCGCCCTGCTTGCCGTTGGCGGCGCGGATGCGCTTGAGGATGTTTTCCCTGGCGTTCATGCCCGCCCACCCCTGCCCGCGTCCGTCCGTTTGGCATACAGATCACGGAAGGTCTGTCCTGTGGGGGCGGGAAAATCCCGGCCATCGGTCCAGCCGGACGCGCCCGGCGGCAATTTTTTCAGCAGGCCGGTGCGTCCGCCGGCCAGTCTGCCGATGCGCGCGCCGATGCGGGCCAGCAATGCGTAGATGCCTGGCCGCGTCGCCGCCCACGCCCACATCCGCAGGCCCGCGCGCTCGCGCCACGGCCGCAGCCCGCGCTCGACCTGTTTCTCGCGCAGCCTGCGCATGAGGTCCGGCAACGGAATCTTGACCGGGCACACCACGCCGCATTGATTGCACAGCGTCGCGGCGTTGGGCAGGTCGATCGCATTCTCGAGCCCGACGTAGGCAGGGGTCAGGATGGAGCCGATCGGGCCGGGATAGACCCATCCATAGGCGTGTCCGCCGATGTTCTGGTATACGGGGCAATGATTCATGCAGGCGCCGCAGCGGATGCAACGCAAGGCTTCGCGCATGTCCGAACCCAGCACTTTGGTGCGTCCTGCATCGACGATGATAACGTGGAATTCCGCGGGGCCGTCCTTGTCCGCATCCCGCTTCGGACCGGTGGTAAACGACAGGTAATTGCTGATCGACTGGCCGGTGGCCGAACGCGTCAGCAGGCGCAGGATCATGGAAACGTCTTCCAGCGTCGGGATGATTTTCTCGATGCCGGTGATGGCCACGTGCACGCGGGGCATGGTGGTGGTCATGCGCCCGTTGCCTTCGTTGGTGACGATCATGGTGGAACCGGTTTCCGCGACGATGAAATTGGCGCCGCTGATGCCCATGTCCGCATCGAGGAAGTGCGGACGCAGGATCTCGCGCGCCTCGTGGGTCAGCGCCGCGATGTCCGTAAGCCGGCGCCGCCTGTGTTTTTCCGCAAACAGGTCGGCGACGTCGTCTTTCGATTTGTGCACGGCCGGCGCGATGATGTGGGAGGGCGTCTCCCCGGACTGCTGGATGATGTATTCGCCGAGGTCGGTCTCGCGCACGTCGAGGCCCGCCTGCTCCAGGGCGTGGTTGAGGTCGGTTTCCTCGCCCAGCATGGACTTGGACTTGATGATCTTGCGCACCTTGTGGCGGCGCGCGATTTCGATCACCTTGGCGTTCACCTCCGCCGGCGACTCCACCCAATGCACGATGGTGCCAGCGGCGGTGGCGTTTCTCTCCCACTCCTCGAGCAGCACGTCCATGTACTGCATGCCGAAATCGCGGATGCGCGCGGCCGCTTCGCGGATTTCCTCAAAGTTGTCCAGTTCGAGGATCGATTTTGCCCGGGTAACAACGAGCTTGCCCTTGGCGTTGCCCATGGCCTTCTGCAGCTTGGGATCGGCGAGCTTGAGGCTCGATACGCGCTTGAAATCCTGTGAAGTGATCTGCATCGTCGAGTTTCGTTCAGTCCTGCTGGATGTCGCCCGCCAGCACCTCGGCAACGTGCAGCACCCGGGTCTTGCTGTCGCCGCGGCGGCGCAGCCGGCCCTCGATGTTGAGCATGCAGCCGAGGTCGCCGAGCACCAGTGCGTCCGCGCCGGTCGCCTGCACGTCCTCGCATTTGAGATCGGCGATACGGGAGGAAATGTCGCCATACTTGACGGCGAACGTGCCGCCGAATCCGCAGCATTGCTCGGGTTGCTGCATTTCCCTGATGCTGAGGCCGGGCACCTTGGCAAGGAGCGCCCGCGGCTGGGCCTTGACGCCCATTTCGCGCAGTCCCGAACAGGAATCGTGATAAGTAACGGTGCCGCTGAATTGGCCCGGCACGCGGTCCAGACGCACCATGTTCTGCAGGAAATCCGTCAGCTCGTAGGTCCTGCCGGCGAGCCCTTCCGCCCTCAGCCGCACATCCGGAAATTCCGCCAGCAGTTCGGGATAGTGGGCGCGAATCATGCCGCCGCATGAGCCGGAGGGAACCACAACGTACTCGCAGGCGTCGAACTCCTCGATGACTTTCCTGGCGAGCGCCTGCGCCGCCTTGCGGTCGCCGGAGTTGTATCCGGGTTGACCGCAGCAGGTCTGCGTTGCCGGTACGACCACTTCGCAACCCGCGGACTCCAGCAATCTGAGGGCGGCGAAACCGATGTTCGGCCGCATCAGGTCGACCAGACAGGTGACGAACAATCCGACTTTCATTTTTCTCCAGTACGTTCGGACCGGCGGACGGCGTGCGCGATGGGGCGAAGCGGCGCCGAGTTCATATCTGCCGATGCGGCCGCCGGATCAGGACGATGGGGCAGCGTGAGGGGGTGGTGACGCCGTCCCTGAACGGTCTGAAAAGCGGCGGCGCAGCGCAGCAAGGCGCGAATCATAGCATGGGGCTATGGGGCTCTCCCTCTGGTTGTCCTGTCCGGTTTCGCAATGTAAAATTTCTGCATTGCACAATCCCCGGAAATAATCGAAAGGGAGCGCGTGGCTGAAACAAACGGCAAGACATCCATTCAGGTCATCGAGCGCATGATGGATCTGCTCGATGCGCTGGCGCGCAACAATGAGCCGGTCAATCTGAAGCGGCTGGCCAATTCCACCAGCCTGCACCCCTCCACCGCGCACCGCATCCTCAACATGCTGGTCGAATTCCGCATGGTCGACCGTGTCGAACCCGGCACCTACCGGCTGGGGATCCGCCTGCTCGAGCTGGGCAATCTGGTGAAGTCGCGCATCAACCTGCGCCAGGAAGCCCTGCCCTTCATGCAGCGCCTGCATCAGGAGCTGCACGAAACAGTGAACCTGTCGGTGCGCCAGGGCGATGAAATGGTATACGTCGAGCGCCTGCTGTCGGACCGCACGGCCATGCGCGTGGTGCACCTGATCGGTGCCAGCGCGCCGCTGCATATCACGGCCGCGGGAAAAATATTCCTGGTCGAGGACGGCGCCGAGAAGTGCAAGGAGTATGCAGACCGGAGCGGGCTGCCGGTTTTCACCAAGAATACGATTCGCGACCTGGGTGCGCTCACCAAGGAACTCGATCGCGTGCGCAAGCTCGGCTACGCCTTCGACAACGAGGAGGCGGAGAAAGGCGTGTCGTGCATCGGCGCCGGTATCCACGACGACGAGGGCCGGTTGATCGCGGGACTTTCCCTGTCGGCGCCATCGAACCGGATCGACAAGGCATGGGGGCCGCGGGTCAAGGATGTGGCGGATCAGATCTCACGTGCGCTCGGGCACCGTCTCGGCGCAAAGACCGCGTAGCAAACAAAAAGCCCGCCTTGCGGCGGGCATTTTGCCTTTTGCTGCGGGCCAGGAAGGCTGCGCCGTCCTCAGCCCCTGACGCGGACAATGTCCGTTTCGATCCAGCGCTTGATGCGGTTGGCGTCGCCAATCCGGGTCATTTTCCCCCAGGAATCGAGCAACACGATGATCGTCGGCTTGTCGGCGATCATGGCCTGCATGACAAGGCAGCGGCCGGCTTCGCTGATGTAACCGGTCTTTGACAGGCCGATGTCCCACTGATGGCTCTTGATCAGCCTGTTGGAATTCACGTAGGAGAGGATGCGGCGGCGTTTCTCCTCCGATTCGATGCGGAAGGAGTCCGAGGTGGTGTATTCGCGGATCAGCGGATATTTGTGCGCCGATTCGACCATTTTCGCCAGGTCGTCAGCCGTTGAAACATTGCCGGGATTCAGGCCGGTGGCATCCACGAAGTGCGAGTTGGTCATGCCGAGTTCCGCGGCCTTTTCATTCATCGCCGTTACGAAGGCCTCGGTACCGCCCGGGTAGTTGCGCGCCAGTGCCGCCGCGGCGCGATTTTCCGAAGCCATGAGCGCCAGTTTGAGCATTTCGGCGCGCATGAGCGTGGTACCCACCTTCAGTTTCGAACGGGAACCCTTCTTGCGGTCGACGTCGTAGTTCTCGACGCTGATGGATTCCAGCAACGGCAGGCCGGAATCGAGCACCACCATCGCGGTCATCAGCTTGGTGATCGAGGCGATGGGCATGACCTGGTCGGTATTCTTGGCAAACAGCGGCATTCCCGTCTGCTGGTCCAAGACCAGCACTGCACCGGATTGGAGCCGTAAAGCGGCGGGTTTTGCCGAATAGTGCGCGGACTTGACGGCCGTTTTCTGGATGCCGCCCGCGGCCCAGCAAGGGAGCGCCACTGCCAGGAGGCCCAAACTCAAAGCACCAATGAACGCTTTCATATTCGTCAAGACCGTTTCTATTAACTTTAACTGGTTGATCTAATTAAATTTATGTCGCTTCCAGCGACTGGGCCAGCAAACTGGGGCGACCATCGACGGCAGAGATTGCCGGGTGGCTCCCCGTAAAACCCGGCCACAACATATCAAAAATCAATAACTAAGGGAAGATTCTAAAAACCCCAGAGAACTTCAGGGCCTGAACCACTCATTCGTCGGGTATTTCCTTACGCAACTGTCATGCCTGACGCCCCTATAACGGCGTGGTGGCCGAGATCTTTAAGACAGTTTCACCGGTGAAGTCAGGCCGGCTGCCTCGACACGCGCTTTCTCCTGCTGCAGGGCCCACATGTGGGCGTAAACGCCGCACTGCGCCAGAAGCTCCCGGTGGCTACCCCGCTCGACGATGCGCCCTGCTTCCATGACCAGGATCTGGTCGGCATCGACGATGGTCGAAAGCCGGTGCGCGATAATCAGCGTGGTACGCGAGGCGGATATCCGTTTCAGTTCCGCCTGGATTGCTTTTTCCGACTTGGAATCGAGCGCCGACGTCGCCTCGTCGAAAATCAGGATGCGCGGATCCTTGAGCAATGCCCGGGCGATCGCCACACGCTGCTTCTCCCCGCCGGAAAGCTTGAGGCCCCGTTCCCCGACCATTGCCTGGTATTTGTCGGGCAGGCTTTCGATGAGATCGTGAATGTGCGCCGACTGCGCGGCCATCACCAGGTCTTCAGGCGGCGCCTGCGGGTTGCCGTACGCGATATTGTAATAAATGGTGTCGTTGAACAGCACCGTGTCCTGCGGCACGATGCCGATCGCCGCCCGCAGGCTCTTCTGTGTGAAATCGCGAATGTCGATGCCGTCGATCGCAATGCGCCCGCCGTTGACGTCGTAGAAGCGGAACAGCAGGCGCGCCAGCGTGGATTTTCCCGAACCGCTCGCGCCCACCACCGCAACGGTATGTCCCGCCGGGATGTCGAAGCTGACGTTGTGCAGGATCTGGCGGCGCGGCTCGTAACTGAAGTCGACGTTCTCGAAATGGACGGTCGGCCGCTCGGTCTGCAGCGGGATCGCGCCGGGACGGTCCTCGACCTCGCGGTTTTCGGAAAGCAGCCTGAACATCTTGTCCATGTCGGTCAGCGCCTGCTTGATCTCGCGATATACCATGCCGAGGAAATTCAGCGGGATGTAGAGCTGGATCAGCAGCCCGTTGACCAGCACCAGGTCGCCCATCGTGAGTTTCTGATCGACCACGCCCTGCGCGGCCAGGATCATCAGCAGGGTGACCGCAACGGCGATGACCAGGCTCTGGCCGATGTTCAGGGCGCCAAGGGAAATTTCGTTGCGCACGTCCGCGGCTTCGAATTTCTGCAGGTTCTCGTCATAGCGACGCGCCTCGAAATCCTCGTTATTGAAATACTTCACGGTTTCGTAGTTGAGCAGGCTGTCGACGGCGCGGGTGTTGGCCTTGGAATCGAGTTCGTTGGCCCGGCGCCGGATTTCCATGCGCCATTCGGTCACCGTGATGGTGAAAATGAGATAGACGACGACCGCCACGGCCGTGATGGCCATGAAGCGCCAGTCGAATTTGGCCAGCAGCACCGCCGCGACCAGCCCGAACTCGATGATCACGGGAATGATGGAGAACAGCATGTAGCTGAGCAGCGTGGATATGCCGCGGGTGCCCCGCTCGATATCGCGCGACACGCCACCCGTCTGCCGGTCGAGGTGGAAGCGCAGGCTCAGGGTGTGCAGATGGCGGAACACCTGCAGCGCCACCCGGCGGATCGCCCGCTTGGCCACGCGGACGAAAACAATGTCCCTGAGCTCGGCGAACAGCACGGTTGACAGGCGCAGCAGGCCGTACATGACCAGGAATGCGAACGGCAGCGCCAGCACCGCCTGGCGCGGGTCCAGCGAATCCACGATCTCCTTCATTACCAGGGGCACGCCGACATTGGCGAGCTTGGCCAGGGTCAGGAAGGCGAGCGCGGCCGCGACCCTCCACTTGAACTCCCAGAGGTAAGGCAGCAGGGTGCGGATGGCATGCCAGTCATTGCGGCGCGACGAAGGCGCGCCGGCGGGGCGCAAGGCGTGGTCTCTCAAGGATGCAGGGTGAAGATGTTCATGCCGGCGTGGCAGAGGAAGCAAGATAGTACGCCGAAAAACACGCCGGACGCGGGGACGCGCAGGGGATCGCGTCCGCCCGGCATCCCACCATCCCCCCGGCGGTCAGCGGGCCGCCGATACTGTATATTGGCTTGCTTGCCGGCGCCCCGGACCGGCACCCGAAATCAAACCCGGAGTCTTCCGCCATGAGCGCTGTCGCACGCCTGTTGCTGACCGTGATCGCCGTCCTGATCCTGCTGTTCATCGTCTATACCTGGGTGGTGCTTAGCTGGAGCTATTCGGAGGGGGAACGCGCGGGCTACGTGCAGAAACTCTCCAAGAAAGGCTGGCTGTGCAAGACCTGGGAGGGCGAGATCGCGCTGGTCACCATGCCCGGCACGGTCGCCGAGAAATTTACGTTCAGCGTCCGCGATGATGCCATTGCCCAGCGCATCAACCAGTCCATGGGCAGGCGCGTGGCACTCATCTATGAAGAACACGTTGGCGTGCCCACCAACTGCTTTGCGGAGACGCCCTATTTCGTAGTCGACGTCAAAGTCATCGAGGATCCCTCGCCGATCGGCCCGCCGTCGCAGGGCGCTCCGGCCCCGGTCGCGCCGGCGCAACCGCAGCAGCCTGCGGCGCCGAGCCAGAGCTAGCCGTCGGTATTTCCGCGCCGGATTGCGAATGCGCGAATCGCAAATCCGCCTGCCGCAGGGCATGCAAGTCATCGTCCGCGACTGGCTCAATGCGAATCACGTCGTGTTCGAGGATCCACGGCACAGCGTTCTGATCGACAGCGGTTACGGCCGGGATTCCTGCATTACTCTGGAAAAACTGCACAACGCCCTGCGGGGCCGCCGGCTGGACTGGCTGGTCAATACGCACTGCCACTCCGATCACATGGGCGGCAACGCCCGGGTCCGTGAGGCGCATGGCTGCCGCCTCAGCATCCCCGTTGGCGAGGCTCCGCTGATCGAGGCCTGGGACGAAAAGTCCCTGTGGCTTGCGTACGCAGATCAGCGCTGCGAGCGATTCGAATTCGACGACACGATCGCGCCGGGAGACAGCCTGGCCTGGGGTGGCCTGGGCTGGCGCGCGATTGCCGCGCCCGGGCACGACATGGGTGCGCTCATGTTCCATTGCGAGGACGAGGGAATGCTGATTTCCGGCGATGCGCTCTGGGAAAACGGTTTCGGCATCGTCCTGCCAGGTGCCGGCCGGAAGGAACGGCTCGCAGCCACACGCGCAACGCTGGAAACCGTTGCGGCCCTCAAACCGCGCATCGTGATTCCCGGCCATGGAATGCCGTTCGCGAATGTCGAGGCCGCGCTCGAACGCAGCTTCCAGCGCCTCGCGGCCTTCGAGGAGGACGAAACTCGCATGGCGCGACACGTGCTCAAGGTCATGTTCGTTTTTTCGCTGATGGACCGCCGGCGCATGCCGGAAGCCGAGGTGCCTGCCTATCTGGCATCGGTTCCGCTCTACCGGGATTTCAACGCCCGCTATTTCCAGCTGGGAAATGACGAGTTCGCCCGCCTGATCGTCGGTGACCTGGAACGCAACGGCGCGGTGATGAAGGCAGAGGGCTGGCTCGCCGCCGCGCAATGAGCGGCGGGTAAAAGAAAAAACGGGCGCATTGCTGCGCCCGCAAGAACATGGCTAGGAACTGCAGGGGACGGAACTTGCGTTGCGTCCTTGGTCTGCAAGGCAATATTGCTCGCGCCCGTGCCTGGAGGTTGTTAAGAATTGTAAGCCGGTGCTGCGCCGCGGAGACACAGCGCACTGCTCCCTCAGGATTTCCGGGTGAGCAGGGCCGAGAGTGCAATATGGTCGGACACTTTTGCCCAGGCACGGCCGCGATGCGCGTGTGCCAGACGGATCGAGAATCCGCGCACGTAGATTCGATCGAGGTGCAGCATCGGCAGGAATGCGGGATAGCTGCGCGCCAGACGGCCGGAGGTCGACTCGAACACCTCGGACAAATCCAGCGCATCCACCAGCGCGCGCCCCGCGCTTTGCCCCCAGTCGTTGAAGTCCCCGGCGATCACCAGCGGCGCAGTGGCCGGCACCATGCGCTCGATGCGGCTTCTCAGCGCGAGGACCTGTTTTTTGCGCCAGTGGCCCAGCAACCCGAGGTGCACGTTGATGCAATGAAGCGGCTGGCTCCACCCTGGAATCGCGATTTCGCAGTGAAGCAATCCGCGATTCTCGCTGTCGTGCATCGACACGTCCTCATTGTCCCATTTCGCAATGGGATACTTGCTGAGGATGGCATTGCCGTGGTGGCCGCTGTCGTAGACCGCGTTCTTGCCGTACGCAAATGCGCTCCAGATGGAATCGGCCAGGAACTCGTATTGCGGCGTCACCGGCCAGTTGATGTGGCGTTCGGCGTGGCGTTGGTGCAGTCCCTGCACCTCCTGCAGAAACACCAGGTCCGCGCCGATGATCCGCAGCTTGTCGCGCAGGTCGTGCACCGACATGCGGCGCTTGAACTGCGAAAATCCCTTGTGGATGTTGTAGGTGACTACGTGGAGCGTTTCCATGTTCCGCACCGGAGCATTGGCATGCCCGCGATGAACCTGCTTGTCGCCTGTGTCGTTATCATCCGTTAGCGTGCCCTTGAATTCAACTGGCGCCAGACAATGTTTCCCTGCTGATGGCGAATCGCAATCTGGGCCGGCGCCATCCGGGCCCGATGCGCCGGAACGGCGCGACCGGCGTTCTCAGGAAACCGCGAGCATGCGATCGAGCGCGACCTTGGCGGGTCCCGCGTCGCGCGCGGGGACCTTGATCCGGTTCACCACATTGCCTTCCGCCAGGTTCTCCAGCGTCCAGGCCAGATGCTGCGGATCGATGCGCGCCATGGTCGAGCACATACAGACCAGCGGCGCCATGAACTGAATGATCTTGCCCTGCGGCCTGAATTCCTCGGCGATGCGGCTGACCAGGTTCAGCTCCGTCCCCACCAGCCAGTGCGTATCCGGCGGCGCCGCGGCGATGGTCCGGATGATGGTCTCGGTCGATCCGACGTGGTCGGAAAGCTTGCATACCTCGAACCGGCATTCCGGATGCGAAATGACGATGCCTTCCGGATGCTGGTTGCGGAACTTCAGGATGTGCTGGGGCTGAAACATCTGGTGCACCGAGCAATGCCCCTTCCACAGCAGGATTTTTGCAGCCCTGATCTGCTCCACAGTCAGACCGCCCATCGGTTCATCGGGGTCCCAGACCTGCATTTCTTCCAGCGCGATGCCCATCTGGTGCCCGGTCCAGCGCCCGAGGTGCTGGTCGGGAAAGAACAGGACTTTTTCGCGGCGCGCGAACGACCAGTCGAGAATCTGGCGCGCATTCGAAGACGTGCACACGATGCCGCCGTGCTCGCCGCAGAACGCCTTCAGGTCGGCGGCGGAGTTGATATAGGTTACCGGGGTCACATGCTGATCCGGGTCGAGCGCTGCCGACAACTCGCGCCAGGCGCGCTCGACTTTCGACACGCTCGCCATATCCGCCATGGAACAGCCGGCAGCCATGTCCGGCAATACGGTGATCTGGCCGGGCTTGCAAAGGATGTCGGCCACTTCCGCCATGAAGTGCACGCCGCAGAAAACGATGTAATCCGCATCGGTCTGCGATGCCAGTTTCGACAATTTCAGCGAGTCGCCGGTCAGGTCCGCGTGCCTGTAGACGTCGGCGCGCTGGTAGTGATGGCCCAGAATGACCAGCCGGCTGCCGAGCTTCTTTTTGGCGGCGAGGATGCGCGCCTCGCAGTCGTCGTCCTGCAGCTTGCTGTAGCGCTCAAATTCGATTGCAGTCGCGGACATTTCCTTGCTCCTTGCCCCTGCCCGTGTCGCAGGGCATCGGTAGAGAGAAAAACCTTACCATACTAGGACAGACAAACGGTCCGATTGTTCACCTTGCGTAATCCGGGAGCGCCCGCAGCGCCTTGGCGTTGCTCCAGGAAAAAACCTTGTCGGCGGCTTGGTCATGCGGAAGCCAGACATACCGCAGGTGCTCCCGCGGCGACACCGTCACCGGCAATGCCTCGCCCAGGCGCAGGCTGAAGACGTGCTCCTTGTTGCGCGTGACGCCCGGCGCGTAGCGCCAGCGCCATTCCGGGTAGATTTCATATTCATTCTGCACGTTCCAGTCGGCCAGCGCGTGGGCGTCGGCATCGAGACCGGTTTCTTCCGCAACCTCCCGAACCGCGGTCTGGCGCAGCGTCTCGCCTCCATCCTGGCTGCCGGTCACGGACTGCCAGAATCCCGGGCGGTCTGCGCGCTCCAGGAGCAGCACCCGCAGATCGGCGGTGTGGATCACCACCAGCACCGAGACGGGAATCTTGAATTTCAAGATCTTTCACCGCAGAGGCGCAGAGGCGCCGAGAAATACGCGCAGAGAAAAACCATAACTTGCAGTTGGTCCCAACGGCGCGATTGCTGCCGGCGCACATACCCCCAGGTCTTCATTGTTCCGCTTTCTCTGCGCCACCTCTGCGCCTCCGCGGTCAGGGGGATTTCGGAGCTTCGCTTTGCCGCAGGCGGATGTGCAGTTCGCGCAGCTGCTTTTCGTCGACCGCGCTCGGCGCCTGGCACATGAGGTCCTGCGCGCGCTGGGTCTTGGGGAAGGCGATCACGTCGCGGATGGATTCCGCGCCCGCCATCATCGTCACCAGACGATCGAGTCCGAAGGCCAGGCCGCCGTGGGGCGGCGCGCCGAATTGCAGCGCTTCCAGCAGGAAGCCGAATTTGAGTTTCGCTTCCTCGGCATCGATTTTGAGCGCCCGGAATACCTTGCTCTGAACTTCTTCGCGGTGGATGCGAACCGACCCCCCGCCCAGCTCCCAGCCGTTGAGCACCATGTCATAGGCCTTCGCCCTGCAGCGGGAGGGATCGGTTTCCAGCCAGTCCTCGTCGCCATCCTTGGGGCTGGTGAAGGGATGGTGCGCGGCGTTGTAGCGCTGCGCTTCCTCGTCGAACTCGAACATCGGGAAATCCACCACCCAGAGGATTTCCCAGTCGCCCTTCAGCAGGCCGTTCTGGCGGCCGAAGTCGCTGTGGCCGATCTTGACCCGCAGCGCGCCGAGCGCATCGTTGACGATTTTCGCCTTGTCGGCGCCGAAGAAAATCAGGTCGCCGTCCTGGGCGCCGGTACGCTCGAGGATGGCCGCAATCGCCTGGTCGTGCAGGTTCTTGACGATGGGCGATTGCAGGCCTTCGCGGCCCTTTGCGCACTCATTGACCTTGATGTACGCCAGGCCCCTGGCGCCATAGATCGAGACGAATTGCGTGTAGGCATCGATCTCGCTGCGCGGCATCGCGCCGCCACCGGGGATGCGCAACGCGGCGACACGCCCGCCCCTGGCATTGGCAGGGCCGGAGAACACCTTGAAGTCGACGTCCTTCATGGCGTCGGTCAGCTCACTGAGCTGAAGCTTGACGCGCATGTCCGGCTTGTCGGAACCGTAGACACCGATCGCCTGGTCGTAATCCATCACCGGGAACGGATCGGGCAGATCCACGTTCATGACGGCCTTGAACACGTGCCGCATCATCTGCTCGAACAGCGCGCGGATCTCCTGCTCGCCCAGGAAAGAGGTCTCGCAATCGATCTGGGTGAACTCGGGCTGCCGGTCCGCGCGCAGATCCTCGTCGCGGAAGCATTTGGTGATCTGGTAATAGCGGTCGAATCCCGAAACCATGAGCAACTGCTTGAACAGCTGCGGCGACTGCGGCAGGGCGAAAAACATCCCCGGATTCACGCGCGAAGGCACCAGATAGTCACGCGCGCCCTCCGGCGTGCTCTTGGTCAGCATCGGCGTCTCGATGTCGATGAACCCCGCGGAGTCGAGATAGCGGCGCACTTCCATTGCCACCTTGTAACGCAGGCGCAGATTCTTCTGCATTTGCGGCCGGCGCAGGTCGAGGTAGCGGTATTCCAGGCGCACGTTCTCCGACAGGTTGTCGTCGTCCATCTGGAACGGGGGGGTGATCGATGCGTTGAGGATCTCGATCGACCGCGCCAGGACCTCGATCTCCCCGGAAATGAGGTTCGCGTTGACCGTACCGGCCGGCCGGTGACGCACCAGGCCGGTTATCTTGACCACGTACTCGCTGCGAATCTTTTCCGCCGTGGCAAACGTCGCGGCGTTGTCCGGATCGCAGACCACCTGTACCAGGCCTTCGCGATCGCGCAGATCAATGAATATCACTCCGCCGTGGTCGCGGCGGCGATGCACCCAGCCGTGCAACACGACGGTCTGATCGAGAAATTTGGTGGAGATGAGGCCGCTGTATTCGGTGCGCATGGGTTCGGATTGGAAGATCGGTATTCGGATTCTTGTGGCGCGGGGCGCAGCCGCGCCTCGCGGTATGCGCGGGATCAGGTCCCGCTGTTTATATGAGGCCTGCTCTCCGGCGGAACGACGCCCATCGAGATGATGTACTTGAGCGCGGCATCGACGCTGATGTCGAGCTCGACCACGTCGGATCTGCGCATCATCAGGAAAAAGCCGGAAGTCGGGTTGGGCGTGGTCGGAACATAGACGCTGACATAGTCGCCGGCAAGGTGGTTGGCGACGTCGCCGCCGGGCTGACCCGTCAGAAATGCAATGGTCCACGAACCCTGGTGCGGATACTGCACCAGCAAAGCCTTGCGGAACGCCTGGCCCGAGGAGGAAAACAGCGTGTCGGAGACCTGCTTGACGCTGGAGTACAGCGACTTGACGACAGGGATGCGAGCCAGCAGGCCTTCCCCGAACAGTACCAGGCGCTGCCCGATGATGTTGGCGGCGAGCATGCCGGTCAGCAGCACCACCAGGAACGTCAGCAGCACGCCCAGGCCGGGAATGTTGAAGCCGAGCCATGTGCGTGGATGCCAGGCCACCGGCAGGAGCAGGAGCGTCTGGTCGAGCGTATCGACGAGCACGCTCAATACCCAGATGGTCACCACCAGCGGGGCCCAGACCAGCAGGCCCGTAATGAGATATTTCTTCACGAAGTCGCCCTATCAGGCAGCGCTGGCGCCGCCGCCGGAGGCGGGAGCCCCCCCTTTGGATTCCTGCGTGGACTTGGATTCTTCCTTGGCCTTGGATTCCTTCTGGGAAAGGGATTCGTCCTTGGAGATGGAGTCTTCCTTCGATTCAGACTTGCCCTTGTCCTCGACCGAGGCGGGTTTTTTTGAGCCGCCCTTGAAATCGGTCGCGTACCAGCCGCTGCCTTTCAGCTGGAAGCCCGCAGCACTGATCAGCTTGCGAAAGGTGCTTTTGCCGCACGCCGGACATTCGGTCACCGGCGCATCCGACATTTTCTGCAGGATGTCCTTTTCGTGACCGCAGCTGCTGCACCGGTACTCGTAGATGGGCATGATTTTCCTCTGAAAACAATGGAATTATACCGTGTAACCATGGCCCGGATACGGCCCTCGAGCCTGTGGCGCAAGAGCTGCGCGTCCCCGGCGCATCCCTCGCTATAATCTGGCGCCCATAACCACCGGATTCAAGGCAAATGGCCCACTCGCAGCTTCTCTGGCCCTATCCCCGCGTGATCGCTCATCGCGGCGGCGGCGTCCTGGCGCCCGAGAACACCCTGGCGGGCTTGAAACTCGCCCGGAACCTGGGCTTCAGGGGCGTGGAGTTCGATGTGATGCTCACCGAAGATGGCACGCCGATCCTGATGCATGACGAAACCCTGGAACGCACCACCGACGGCAGCGGGCTTGTTGCGGAATCCAGCTATGCGGAAGTTGCCGATCTGGACGCCGGAGCCTGGTTCGGCAACGAGTACATCGGTGAATCCGTGCCTTCCTTCGCGGCCGCGAGCGCGCTTTGCCTGGAGGCGGGCCTGTGGGCCAACGTGGAAATCAAGCCCGCGCCGGGAACCGAGCGCGAAACCGGAGAGGTCGCTGCGCGCATGGCGAGAATGTTATGGGCTGGCGCGGAGCTGCCGCCGTTGTTGTCATCGTTTTCGCCACTGGCCCTCGAAGCCGCGGCGGTGGAAGCGCCTGAATTGCCGCGCGCCCTGCTGGTCAGGGAAATCCCCGCCAACTGGCAGGCATTGATGCAGCGCCTGCAATGCGTCGCACTGCACGCAAGCTACCGCCACCTGGATGAGGCGCTGGCGAAAGCCATTCACGACGCCGGGTACGGCGTGCTTGCCTATACAGTCAACGACTCCCTGCTGGCGCTCGACCTGCTGGAATGGGGCGTGGATGCGCTGGTGACGGACCAGCTCGATGTCATAACGCCTAATTTCGTCTGAGTTTCCGCCGGCATGGACGGAATCAGGCCGCGGCGCTTTCGATGCCGGTTTCGGGCTCTGACACATCGTCTTCCGCGTCGGCCGCCTCGCCTATCCAGTTGATCAGCTCCATGCGGCCATCGTGGTGTTCCACGATTGCGGTGCAGCTGTCCACCCAGTCCCCGCAGTTCATGTAGGTCAGGCCGTCGATGTCACGCAACGCCGCGCTGTGGATGTGTCCGCAGATCACGCCGTCGAGACCGCGGTCGCGGACTGCGCGCATCACCGAATCCTCGAAGTCGTAGATGAAACTGACCGCCCCCTTGACCTTGCGCTTGGCGTAGCCGGCCAGCGACCAGTAGCCGGCAATACCCAGCGTGCGGCGTGCCAGGGAAAGCCAGGTGTTCAGTCTCACCAGGAGGTTGTATGCCACGTCGCCGAGGACCGCGACCCAGCGATGGTGACGTGTGACCTGGTCGAACTCGTCGCCATGCAGGACGGCGAAGCGGCTGCCGTCCGCCGTGACGTGGACGTGTTCCTGCACCAGCTGGATGTCGCCGAACGACGTGCCCACATACTCTCGCAGCGCCTCGTCGTGGTTGCCCGGGACGAAAATGACCTGCGTGCCGTGCCGCGCGCGCTTGAGGATTTTCTGCACGAAAGTATTCTGCTGGCGTGACCAGTGGATGCCGCGGCTCATCGCCCAGAAATCGATGATGTCGCCCACCAGGTAGAGTTGCTCCGAGTCGTACTGGCGCAGGAAGGAGAGCAGGCGTCCGGCCTGGCAGGCGCGGGTGCCGAGGTGGATATCCGAGAGGAAAATCGATCGCACCCGCGGCTTTTTGGCGGCGGCACGCGCGACCTGCGTTGCCAGGGGAAACAGGCCCGGGCCGACGCGCAGCAATGCCTTCTGCACGGAATCTGCCCTGGGGGGGGAATCGGCCTGTTTCAGTTTGTGCCCGTTTTGGTACGCATCGCGGCGAGCTTAGCCCCGCAGTGTTACAGCATCATGAAAAAGGGCAGCGTTGCCGCTGCCCTTGGGCAAACGACTGGCGGCAGTTTACGCCGCCGAACGCACCTTTTCGGGCGAGCGGAACGATGCCAGCAGATCCGCCTCCTTTGCTTTCGCGACCTTCAGGCTTGCTTCCTTTACATGGCCGTAGCCGCGGATTTCCTCCGGAATGGAGGCGATCTTCACGGCGAGCGCATGGTTGCCGGACGTGAGCTTTTCGGCGAGCTCCGCGATCTGTGCCTCGTACTCGGTAATCAGCTGCCTTTCCCTGCGCCGCTCGGCCGTGTAGCCGAAAATGTCGAATGCGGTGCCGCGCAAACCGCGCAGTCTTGCCAGCACCTTGAATGCGCTGAACACCCAGCTGCCGTATTCGGCCTTGCGCAGTTCGCCGGTCACCGGATCGCGCTTGGAAAACAGCGGCGGCGCAAGATGGAAATGCAGCTTGTAGTCGCCGTCGAACTGCGACCTGATTTTCTCGATGAAGGCCGGATCGGCATACAGGCGAGCGACTTCGTACTCGTCCTTGTAGGCAAGCAGCTTGAAGTAATAGCGGGCAACGGCCTCCGAAAGGCCGCCGAGCCCCTTCGCCTTGGCCGCTTCCGCCTGCCTGACGCGCTCGACGAGCTGGCGGTATTTTTCCGCATACGCGGCGTCCTGATAGCCGGTCAGGAATTCGACACGGCGGGCAATCACTTCGTCCAGCGTCTGCGATGGCTTCGTCGCCGCGACGGTTTCGGCCTTCGGAGCGATCAGACGTTCCACGGCGGGCAGGTCCACCGCGGCGCGGCGGCCCCACAGGAACGCCGCCTGATTCATTTTCACCGCGGCGCCGTTCAGTTCGATCGCCTTGTTGATGGCCTCGCTGGATATCGGCACCAGGCCGCGCTGGAATGCGAAACCCAGCATGAACATGTTGGTGGCGATCGAATCGCCGATCAGAGCGGTGGCGATGCGGGTGGCGTCGACAAATTCCGCGTTGCCCTCGCCCACGCCCTTGACGATGGTCCGTTGCAGCGACTGTCCGGGAAACTGCACGTTCGCATTGCGGGTGAAATCCCCGGTCATCTGCTGGTGCGTGTTGACCACCGCACGCGTGCCCTGATGCGCCGTGTCCATGGTCTTCTGGCTGGCCGACACCACGAGATCGCACCCCAGCACCAGGGACGCGCCGCCGGAACCCAGGCGCACGGTCTTGATGTCTTCGGGCTTCGCAGCGACCTGCAGATGACTCCATACGGAACCGCCCTTCTGCGCGAGGCCGGCCATGTCGAGGCCGCCGAACCCCTTGCCTTCGAGGTGCGCCGCCATGCCGACGATCGCCCCGATGGTCACCACACCGGTTCCACCCACCCCGGTGACCATCATGCCGTACGGTTGGTCCAGCGCCGGCAGCTTCGGCTCCGGCACGGCCGAAAACAGGGTTTCCACATTCTGCCCCGCCGGTGCCGAACTTCTGCCCTTGCGCACGCCGCCGCCGTGGACGGTCACGAAACTCGGGCAGAAGCCCTTTACGCAGGAGTAATCCTTGTTGCAGGCTGACTGGTCGATGGTGCGCTTGCGGCCGAACTCCGTTTCCAGCGGCAGCACCGACACGCAGTTGGACTTCACGCCGCAGTCGCCGCAGCCCTCGCAGACCAGGTCGTTGATGAACGCGCGCTTGGCGGGGTCCGGATACTGGCCGCGCTTGCGGCGGCGGCGTTTTTCCGCCGCGCAGGTCTGGTCGTAAATGATCACCGACAGGCCGGGGATCACGCGGAAATCGCGCTGGACCTGCTCATAGTCGTCGCGATGATGGATGGTCACGCCGGGCGCCCACTCCGTTCCCGGCGGATACTTTTCCGGTTCATCCGTAACGACCGCGATTTTCACCGCGCCTTCGCCATGCACCTGCAGCGTGATCTGCGGCACCGTGAGCGGGCCGTCGACGTGCTGGCCGCCGGTCATGGCGACCGCGTCGTTGTACAGGATCTTGTAGGTGACATTGACGCCGGAGGCCTTGGCCGCGCGCACCGCCAGCAGGCCGGAGTGATAGTAGGTACCGTCGCCGATGTTCTGGAACATGTGCGGGGTCGTTACGAACGGCGCCTCTCCCACCCAGCTCGCGCCCTCGCCGCCCATTTGCGTGTATCCGGCGGTATTGCGGTTCATCCATTGCGCCATGAAGTGGCAGCCGATGCCCGCAAGAGCCCGCGAACCTTCGGGCAGGCGGGTACCGGTATTGTGCGGGCAGCCGGAACAGAAGTACGGCGTGCGGTCCATCGCCGGCTTTTCCGGCATCCGGGCCTGCAGGGCTTCCTGCTGGGCGACGCGCGCGGCGAGCTGCGCATCGCTGATGCGCTCGAGGACGCGGCGTCCGATCGCGACGGCGATCTCGTTTGGATCGAGCGCGGCGTTGGACTGGAACAGGATGCGGCCCAGCTCGTCGCGCTTGCCGACCATGGCCGGCGCGTTCGCCATGCCGTACAGAATGTCCTTGAGCTGCGGTTCGATCAGGCCGCGCTTTTCCTCGACCACGATGATCTTCTCGAGACCTTCGGCGAACTTCGCGGCACCCGCCGGTTCGAGCGGCCAGGTCATGCCGACCTTGTAGATGCGAATCCCGAGGCGCGCCGCTTCGGCGTCATCGATGCCGAGATACTGCAGCGCCTGGCGCACGTCCATGTAAGACTTGCCGCAGGTGGCGATGCCGAGTTTCGCCTCGGGCGCATCGACGACCACCCGATCCAGCCGGTTGGCACGCGCAAACGACTTGGCGGCTTCCAGTTTCCAGGTATGCAGCCGCGCTTCCTGCTCGAGGGGCGCGTCGGGCCAGCGGATGTTGAGGCCGCCTTCGGGAATCTTGAAATCGGCGGGGATGACGATGCTCACGCGTTCCGGGCTGACGTCCACGGAAGCGCTGGCGTCGATCGTGTCTTTCATGCACTTGAGCCCGACCCACAAGCCGGAATAGCGCGACAAGGACCAGCCGTACAGGCCGTAGTCCAGCAACTCCTGCACGCCCGCGGGATTGAGGATGGGCATCATGGCATCCACCATCGCGAATTCGCTTTGGTGCGCCGTGGTGGAGGATTCGCAGGTATGGTCGTCGCCCATCAGGCAGAGGACCCCCCCCAGCGCCGCGGATCCGGCCAGGTTGCCGTGGCGGAAGGCATCGCCGGTCCGATCCACGCCGGGACCCTTGCCGTACCAGATGGCAAACACGCCATCGTACTTGTTGTCGCCATCCAGGTGGGCTTGCTGCGTGCCCCAGCAGGCCGTTGCAGCAAGGTCTTCGTTGACGCCCGGCTGAAATACGATGTTGTGCGTTTCGAGGTGCGGCTTGGCGGCCCAAAGCTGCTGGTCGAAGCCCCCCAGCGGGCTGCCCCGGTATCCGGAGATATAACAGGCGGTGTTGTAGCCGGATGCCTGGTCGCGTTCCTGCTGCATGATCGGAAGCCGCACCAGC
>DASVNF010000031.1:0-31008 GCA_036384015.1 Burkholderiales bacterium | reverse complement strand
ATTGCGGCCCCCGATGACCCCGCGCTCGTTGGCCTGCAAGTGCGCCAGGCAAGCAAACGCCTGTGCCACGAACGCGGCGTCGACCGCCATGCCGGGCTGCAGCGCGCTGGGCCCGGCCTTGACCGGGGCCGGCCGGACGTTGGCGGCCAGGGCATAACCGCGCTCGGCCTTGCTGCGATTGTCGAGGCGGACGGGCATGGCTTCGGCGATCACCCGGGCCAGATCGAACAACGCATCGGTGTCGCCGGATTTCAGTTCCAGTTCGATCTCGCAGATGGAATCGCGCCGTTCACCCGCGACAATCATCCCCCGGTCGAGGGCGACTTCGATGGATGCACCCTGCGCGGTTTGCACCAGCGCGGAATCGCGATCGAAGTCGGTGGTGAAAACGACGCCCAACGCGTCGCGAACGTCACGGTCGCCGATCAGATCCCCGATGCCGGCGTCGGTCATCGCGGGAAAACTCGGCAGTTGCGCGGCGACTTCGCTCTCGTGCTCGATGCGCTGGTGCAGTCCCCCGACTGCGCTGCCTGCGCTCTTCACGGTCTGGATCCAGCGCCCTTGCTGGCGCCGCAGGCGCAAGGCCACGCCGTTCTGGCTGAGGTGGGCGGCGGGCGTGTCGTAGTAAGCGGAGAACAGCGCCTGGGTTGCGGGTTTCAGGTCCGGGATGCGGGAAGCCAGGGTGTCCCAGAAATTCGCCGCCTGCTCCGGCGCGATCGACAGCTTCAACTCGATTTCTCGGGACATCGGAATCGGTTGCCGGGACGCCTGACGGCCAGGCTCAGCTCGCCGGGCCGGGCTGGGTTGCCAGTTTTTCCAGAACCGACGCCTGGGCGGACAGGCGCTTGCCGCGCGCCGGTTTCCTGTGCTTGTAGCGCCCGTCGCCGTCCATGTCCCAGGCCTGCGCATTGTCGTCGAGATAGGCCTTCAGCGACTCCTCGATGACGCGCTTTTTCAGCTTGGGGTCCAGCACCGGGAAGCACACCTCGATGCGGCGGAAGAAATTGCGGTCCATCCAGTCCGCGCTGGACAGCAGCACCTTATCGCCGCTCTTGAAGTAGAACACGCGGTGATGTTCGAGGAAGCGGCCGATGATGGAACGGACGCGGATGTTTTCGGAAAGACCGGGGATGCCGGGCCGCAGGGCGCAGACGCCGCGCACGATGAGGTCGACCTGCACGCCGGCCATCGACGCTTCGTACAGTGCCGAAATGATATCGGGCTCGAGCAACGCGTTCATCTTGGCGATGATCGCGGTCTTGTGGCCGGCCCGGGCCTGTTCGGCCTCATGGCGGATCGCGCCGAGCAGCTGCGAATGCAGCGAGAAGGGCGATTGCCACAGGTGTTTCAGCTTGCCCGCCTTGCCGAGGCCGGTAAGCTGCATGAACACGTCGTTGACGTCGGCGCAGATTTCCTCGTTGCAGGTGAGAAGGCCGAAATCGGTATAGAGCATCGCCGTGCGCGCATGGTAGTTGCCCGTCCCCAGGTGCACATAACGGCGCAGCAGGCCGCCTTCGCGGCGCACCACCATCGACATCTTCGCGTGGGTCTTGTGGCCGACCACGCCGTAAGCCACGTGGGCGCCGACTTCCTCCAGGCGCGCGGCCCAGTTGATGTTGGCTTCCTCGTCGAAGCGCGCCATCAGCTCCACCACCACGGTCACCTCCTTGCCGCTGCGGGCGGCATCGATCAGCGCCTGCATCAGTTCGGAGTTGGTGCCGGTGCGATAGACGGTCTGCTTGATCGCCACCACGTCGGGATCCATCGACGCCTGCTGGATGAAGCTGATCACCGGCTTGAACGACTGGTAGGGATGATGCAGCAGCACGTCATGCTTGCGCATCGCGGCGAATATGTCCGGACGCTTGGTGAGCGCGTTCGGGATTCCCGGAGTAAACGGCGGGTACTTGAGGTCGGGGCGTTCCACCCAGTCCGGGACCTGCATCAGGCGCACCAGGTTCACCGGGCCGTGCACCTGGTAGAGATCGTCCGGTCCGAGGTTGAACTGCTGCAGCAGGAATTCGGTGATGACCGGCGAGCACAGGTCGTCGACCTCGAGGCGCACCGCGTCGCCGAAATGGCGTTGCGGCAGCTCGCCCTGCAGCGCCAGGCGCAGGTTCTTGATTTCCTCCTCGTCGACGAACAGGTCGCTGTTGCGGGTCACGCGGAACTGGTAGTAACCCTGCACTTCCATGCCCGCGAACAACTCCCCGACATGCGCGTGGATGATCGAGGAAAGGAATACGAATCCGAAATCGCATCCCGCGATGTCGGGCGGCAGCTTGATGACGCGGGGCAGCACGCGCGGGGCCTGCACCAGGGCGAAACCGGAGTTGCGGCCGAACGCGTCCTTGCCGGACAGCTGCACGGCGAAATTCAGGCTCTTGTTGAGGATGCGCGGGAAGGGGTGCGCCGGGTCGAGCCCGATCGGCGTCATCACGGGCATGATCTCCTTCAGGAAATGCGCCTTGATCCAGGCTTTCTGCGCTTCGTTCCAGTCGCGCCGGCGCAGGAAGCGGATGCCTTCATGCGCGAGCTTCGGCAGGATGTCGTCGTTCCAGAGCTGGTACTGGCGCGCGACCAGTTCGTGCGTGCGCGCCGATACTTCCCTGAACACCTGCCCGGGCGCCGCGCCGTCCGGTCCCGTGACTTCAGCGCCCAGTTCGATCTGCGCCTTCAGGCCGGCGACGCGGATCTCGAAGAATTCATCGAGGTTGTTGCTGACGATGCAGAGGAAGCGCAGCCTTTCAAGCAGGGGCACTTCGGGGTCCTCGGCCTGCGCGAGCACGCGCCGGTTGAACTCAAGCTGCGCCAGTTCACGGTTCAGGTAGAGCTGGGGATTGGAACGCTTGGTCTTCGACGATTTGTCGGCGACCAGGGCCGCGCGCTTGCGCGCGGCTTTTTCCGGCGCAAGCGTGGCCGTGCGGTCCGCCGCCTCGGCCTTGGTGTTGGTGCCCTTGGTAATCTTCAGCTCCCCGGCGAATATCGGCGAACAGGAACGCGGCGCCCGCTTTGCAACCGGCGCGGATCGAGGAGTGCCTAACCTTTCGAGGGTGGAACGTAACCCGATGCGGCGTCGGCGCCTTCGCCGAAAAAGTACTTCTCGGTCTGCTCGAGCAGGTACTTGCGCGCTTTCGGGTCCGCAAGACTCAGCCGGTTCTCGTTTACCAGCATTTTCTGGTGCTCGAGCCAGCCCTTCCATGCTTCCTTCGAAACGTTCTCGAAAATGCGCTTGCCCCGGTCTCCGGGAAAAGGCGGGAAATCCAGTCCTTCGGCTTCCCGGCCGAGTTTCACGCACTTCACTGTTCTCGCCATTTTATTGGATTCAGTAAATTAGACGATTCTGCCTGCAACGTGGGTTACAGCAATGTGACAACGCTTTCGTGCCGGAATTCGGTCCGGCAGCGCGGCATTCAAAGGCTCTTGATCAGGACCTTGGAGCGCCGCTGATAGTTGTAGAGCGCCTGCTTCTGCTTCGGCAGGCTTTCGACGCCGGCTTCGGCGAAGCCGTGTTCGATGAACCAGTGGGCCGCGCGCGTAGTGAGCACAAACAAGCGCTTGATTCGCAGTTTTTTTGCTTTTTCCTCGATCCACTTCAGCAGCAGCTCGCCGCCTCCGGCATCCTGGTAGTCCGGCGCCACCGCGAGGCAGGCCAGTTCCGCCGCCTTTTCATCGGCAAAGGGATAGAGCGCCGCACAGCCGACGATCACATGATCGTGCTCCAGAACGGCGAAACGGTTGATCTCCATTTCCAGCAGTTCGCGGGAGCGCTTGACCAGCGTGCCGTCCGCCTCCAGCGGCTCGATCAGGCGGATGATGCCGCCGACGTCCTCGATGGTCGCGTCGCGCATCTGTTCCAGCGGGTCGCGGCTGACCATGGTGCCGACGCCGTCGTGCGTGAACAGCTCGAGCAGCAATGCGCCGTCCGCGTGCCGGCTGATCAGGTGCACCCGCGCGGCGCCGCCCTTGCAGGCCTTGATCGCGTGCGGCAGGTACAGCCTGGCATCGTCGGAAAGCGGCTTCCCCTTGCGCAACAGTTTTTCCGCGTCGGAAACCGTCAACTCGCGCAGCAGCCCGCCCTTCGCTTTCAGGCCGGGCTCGTCCATCAGGAAAATGAGTTTCTCCGCGCCCAGCGCGATGGCCGTTTCCGCGGCCACGTCTTCCAGCGTCAGGTTGAAGATTTCGCCGGTGGGGGAATAGCCCAATGGCGAGAGCAATACCAGCTCGCCGTCGTCCAGCCGGATGTTGATGGCGTCGGCGTGCACCTTGCGGACTTCGCCGGTGTAGCCCATGTCCACGCCGTCGACCACGCCGCGCGGCCGCGCAATGACGAAGTTTCCCGATGCGACCCGGATGTCGGCGTTGGCCATCGGCGAATTGGGCAGTCCCATCGACAGCAGCGCTTCGATTTCCAGGCGCACCTGGCCGCTCGCCTGCTTCACGCAGTCGATGGCATTCTCGTCCGTGACGCGCATGCCCTGCACATATTTCGTTTTCAGGCCCGCCGTGCGCAGCTGCGCGTCGATCTGCGGACGCGCGCCGTGCACCAGCACCAGGCGCACGCCCAGGCTCGCCAGCAGGTTCAGGTCGTGGGTCAGCTCGACGAACGATCCGTCCTTCACCACCTCGCCGCCGAAGGCGATGACGAACGTGCGCCCGCCGAACGCGTGCACATAGGGCGCGGCGGCGCGGAACCAGCGGACGAAATCGGCTTGCTTGGAAGGATGCATCGCTGTTATCCGGTTACTTGGGCTGCATCCTTATCGCTCCATCCAGCCGGATCACCTCGCCGTTGAGCATCTCGTTCTCCGCAATGTGCCTGACCAGCTGCGCGTACTCGTGCGGTTTGCCCAGGCGCGAAGGGAACGGCACCATCTTGCCCAGTGCGTCCTGCACTTCCTGCGGCATGCCCAGCAGCATCGGCGTTTCGAAAATCCCCGGCGCGATGGTCAGGACCCGGATGCCGCTGCGCGACAGGTCGCGTGCGATCGGCAGGGTCATGCCGACGATCCCGCCCTTGGAGGCGGCATAAGCCGCCTGGCCGATCTGGCCGTCGAAGGCGGCGACCGAAGCGGTATTGACGATCACGCCGCGCTCGCCGGACGCGTTGGGCTGCTGCTTCGACATGGCATCGGCGGCGAGCCGGATCATGTTGAAGCTGCCGATCAGGTTGATGTTGATGACCCTGGCGAATTTCTCCAGCGAGTGCGGGCCTTCCTTGCCGACGGTTTTTTCGCCGATGGCGATGCCGGCGCAATTCACCAGGCCGCTGAGGCCGCCGAATCCCTTGATCGCGGCGTCCACCGCCGCCCTGCCGTGATCCTCGCGCGTGACATCGCACTCGACGTAGCGGGCCTGCTTGCCCAGCTTCGCGGCGAGGGCCTCGCCCTGGGCCTTGTTGACATCGGCGATGACTGCGTTGCCGCCCGCAGCCACGATCATTTCGACGGTGGCCGCGCCGAGGCCGGAACTGCCGCCGGTGACGATGAATGTGCTGTTCTTGATTTCCATGCTTATGCGGATTGAATCAGTGAAGTTGGGAGCCGCGAAGTATAGCAGCGGCTCCCGCGCGGCTTGCCTAAAAGTCGCCCCACAGCGCCTGGATGGCGGCGAGGGCGGCCACTGCCGCCGTTTCGGTCCGCAGAATCCTCGGCCCGAGGCGTACCGGAGTGAAGCCGCGCGATCCGGCGATCTGCAATTCGCCCGGCGCGAGCCCGCCTTCCGGCCCGGCCAGGAGGGTCAGGCGCGCCGGCACCGAGCGGAGTTCGTGCAGCGAAACGGGCGCCTGCGGGGAAAGCAGCAGCCTGGCTTCCCCTTCAGGCAAGGGATGGACCAGCTGCGCGGCCCAGGCGTCGTAAGCGAGCACCGGCGCGACGCTTGGAATCCGGTTTCGCCCGCATTGCTCGCAGGCCGAAATCACCAGGTTCTGCCAGTGCTCGACGCGCCGTTGCGCGCGTTCGTCCCTGAGCTTGACCACGCTCCGTTCGGTGGCCACCGGCTGGATCGCGCCGACACCCAGTTCCACGGCCTTCTGCAGCGTGAAGTCCATGCGATCGCCGCTGGAGAGGCCCTGTACCAGCGTTACCTCGATGCGGGACTCGCGCTCCACGTCGCGGTGCGCCCCTGTCTTCACGTGCACGTCGCCCCGCTCCATCCGCGTGATGCGTGCCTCGAATTCCCCTCCGAGCCCGTCGAACAGCACCACGGCATCTCCGGCCTCGAGCCGCAGCACGCGCGCGGCATGATGCGCGGCGTCGGGCGCCAGGCGAACCTCGGAGCCGTTGCCGAGTTTGCCGTCGAAGTGGAAGCGAGCCCCGGGTCTGGCCGTGGATTTTTTCTCTAAGTCTTTAGCCATGTTAAGATTTTGCCATGCACCAACCGCACTGTCCCCGGCTTTCGGCGCGACCGTCCGTAGCCGGCGCCGACAAGGTTTTCCGGGCCTGAATCATGGGCGCCACCCCGGTGTGCGATTTCGGCTGGAAAGCGCGCGACTTCGATCTCCCGGGCACGGACGGCAAGCATTACAAGCTGGCCGACGTCAGCGGGCCCAATGGCCTGCTGATCATGTTCATCTGCAACCATTGCCCCTACGTCAAGGCGATCCGGACCCGCATCGTGCGCGACGGCGCGGACCTGCAGGCCCTGGGCGTCGGCGTGGCGGCGATCAGCGCCAACGATCCCGCCGACTATCCCGAAGACTCGTTCGAGAACATGCAGCGGGTCGCTCGCGAATTCAAGTTCCCGTTCCCTTACCTGTTCGACGAAAGCCAGGAAGTCGCGCGTGCCTACGCCGCCGTATGCACGCCCGATTTCTTCGGCTTCAACGCCCGGCTGGAACTGCAGTATCGCGGCCGCCTCGATGCCTCGCGAACCGCGCCGGTGCCCGATGCGCGGCGCGACCTTTTCGAGGCCATGAAAGCCGTGGCGCAGACCGGAGCGGGTCCCGCCGAGCAGGTCGCCAGCATGGGGTGTTCGATCAAATGGAAGCGGTGATCCGGCCCGTGAGCGGCATGCTCGACCAGGTCATCGCCTGCGTGCGCGAGGTGGCGGCCAAGGAAGTGATGCCGCGTTATCTGAAGGTGGCCCATCACCGCAAATCCGACGGCAGCCTGTTCACGGCGGCGGACCTTGCCGCCCAGGAAGCGCTGTCCCGCGTTCTGCCGGAAATCTATCCCGGCCCCATCGTCGGGGAGGAAATGACGCCTGAGCAGCAAGCCGAGCACTGGCTCGCCGGTACCGAAGGGCTGTGGTGCGTGGATCCGATCGACGGGACCTCCAATTTCGTCAATGGCCTGCCCTATTTCGCGGTGTCTGTGGCGCTGATGAAAAGAGGCCGCAGCGTGCTGGGCGTGGTCTACGACCCGGTGGCCGATGAAGTGTTCTACGCGGAACAGGGCGGCGGTGCATTCCTCAACGGGGAACCGCTGCCCATCAAGGAACACGTGCCGCATCTGCGCAATGCCATGTCGCAGGTGGATTTCAAGCGCCTGCCGGAACGCCTGGCGCGCGAACTGGTGGCGGCCCCGCCCTATTCGTCGCAGCGCAATTTCGGCGCGAGCACGCTCGAGTGGTGCTATGTCGCCGCGGGCCGCTTCGATGTCTATCTGCACGGCGGCCAGAAGCTCTGGGACTACGCCGCCGGCTCGCTGATCCTGCAGGAGGCTGGCGGACTCATGTGTACCCTGCATAACGACGATTTCTGGGCGGATACCCTTTGGCAGCGTTCCGCCGTCGCCGCCCGCGACGCCACCCTCTTCGACGCCTGGAAGCGCTGGATCCGCGCGCGCCAGTAGGGTCCGCCGACCCGTTGCCGGCACCGCGCAGCCCCTGCGTTGCGACGCAGGCGCCATTCTTGACCGGGTTCCCCGTTGCCGGTATCTTGCCAAGTTCGCCCCGATTTTCTCGCGGCTTTTTATCCACTTAGGTTCTTTTGGGTGTTGCCATGGAATTGACCGCCGGTATTACGACCGAGCTGAACGGCGCTGAAATCACGATCCGATGTCTTCAGGAAGAAGGCGTCGAGTTCCTGTTCGGCTACCCGGGCGGCGCCGTCCTGCCCCTTTACGACGAGATTTTCAAGCAGGAAAAGGTCAAGCACATCCTGGTACGCCACGAGCAGGCCGCCGTCCATGCCGCCGATGCGTACGCCCGTTCGACCGAAAAGGTGGGCGTGGTGCTGGTGACTTCCGGTCCCGGCGTCACCAATGCGGTGACCGGCATCGCCACCGCGTACATGGATTCCATCCCCATGGTGATCGTCACCGGGCAGGTACCGACCCACGCCATCGGCCAGGACGCATTCCAGGAAGTCGACACCGTCGGCGTCACCCGTCCCTGCGTAAAGCACAACTTCCTGGTCAAGGACATCAAGGACCTCGCCGTCACGATGAAGAAGGCGTTCTACCTGGCGGCGACCGGCCGGCCCGGCCCCGTGCTGGTGGATATCCCCAAGGACGTGCAGACCGACAAGTGCGCCTTCTTTTATCCGCAGTCGGTGGCCCTGCGGTCCTACAATCCGGTGGTGAAGGGCCACAGCGGCCAGATCAAGAAAGCCCTGCAGCGGTTGATGGAAGCCAAACGGCCGATGATCTACACTGGCGGCGGCATCGTGCTCGGCAACGCCGCGCCGGAACTGACCCAGCTGGTGCGCTCGCTCGGTTTTCCCTGCACCAACACGCTCATGGGCCTAGGCGGCTATCCCGCCACCGACCCGCAGTTCGTCGGCATGCTCGGCATGCATGGCACCTACGAAGCCAACATGGCGATGCAGAACTGCGACGTGCTGTTGGCCATCGGCGCGCGCTTCGATGACCGCGTGATCGGCAATCCGAAG
Source organism: Burkholderiales bacterium (assembly GCA_036384015.1). GTDB lineage: Bacteria > Pseudomonadota > Gammaproteobacteria > Burkholderiales > JACQAP01 > JACQAP01. The sequence continues at coordinate 22,175 of DASVNF010000031.1, read as the reverse complement.
CATTTTTTCCGCGAAGACCGCAAGATCATCCACGTCGACATCGATCCGTCGTCGATTTCCAAGCGCGTGCGGGTGGACGTGCCGATCGTCGGCGACGTCAGGGAAGTGCTGCAGGAGATGAACCGCCAGCTGGCCGCCGGCAAGGAGCGCCCGGATCCGGTCGCGGTGAAGGCCTGGTGGGACCAGATCGCCACCTGGCGCGGCCGCGACTGCCTGAAGTTCGACCGCAACGCCAGGATCATCAAGCCGCAGCTGGTGGTCGAGACGCTCTACGAACTGACCAGGGACCTGGACACCTACGTGACCTCGGACGTCGGCCAGCACCAGATGTGGGCCGCGCAGTTCTATAAATTCGACAAGCCCCGCCGCTGGATCAACTCCGGTGGCCTCGGCACCATGGGTGTGGGCCTGCCTTACGCGCTGGGCGTGCAGCTGGCGCATCCGGATGCCACGGTGGCCTGCGTCACCGGCGAAGCCAGCATCCAGATGTGCATCCAGGAACTGTCCACCGCCAAGCAGTACAAGCTGCCCGTGAAGGTCATCAGCCTCAACAACCGCTACATGGGCATGGTGCGGCAGTGGCAGGAGTTCTTCCACGGCAACCGCTATGCCGAGTCGTACATGGACGCGCTTCCCGACTTCGTCAAGCTTGCCGAATCCTACGGCCACGTCGGCATGCGCATCGACAAGCCCGAGGATGTGCGCCCCGCGCTCGTGGAGGCGTTCGCCCGCAAGAACGACCTCGTGTTCATGGACTTCATCACCGACCAGACAGAAAACGTGTTCCCGATGGTCCCGGGCGGCAAGGGACTGTCGGAAATGATCCTGGTTTAGGCCAATGCGTCACATCATCTCCCTACTCATGGAGAACGAGCCGGGCGCGTTGTCGCGCGTCGCCGGCCTGTTTTCCGCCCGCGGCTACAACATCGAGTCGCTGACCGTCGCGCCCACCGAGGATCCCTCGCTGTCGCGCATGACCGTGGTGACCGCCGGCTCCGATGACGTCATCGAGCAGATCACCAAGCAGCTCAACAAGCTGGTGGACGTGGTCAAGGTCGTGGACCTTTCCGACGGCGACCACATCGAGCGCGAGCTGATGCTGGTCAAGGTGCGCGCTTCCGGCAAGGAGCGCGAGGAAATGAAACGCATGGCGGACATTTTTCGCGGCCGCATCCTGGATGTGACCGACAAGGCCTACACCATCGAGCTCACCGGCACCGGCAGCAAGCTCGATGCCTTCCTGGAAGCGCTCGAACAGGGCACGATCCTGGAAACAGTGCGGACAGGCGCCTCGGGTATAGGCCGCGGCGAGCGCATCCTGAAAGTTACGTGAGGAGTCGGAAGCCAGGCGTGCGGGGCGGCGTTTTTTCCCTTCACCCTTCGCTTCCCACCCCTTCACGCTCATCCATGAAGAGGGGAACATGAAAGTTTTCTACGACAAGGACGCGGACCTGCGTCTGATCAAGGGCAAGAAAGTCACCATCCTCGGCTACGGCTCGCAGGGGCATGCGCATTCGCTGAACCTCAAGGATTCCGGCGTCAAGGTAACCGTCGGCCTGCGCAAGGGCGGCGCTTCCTGGGACAAGGCCAAGAAGGCCGGCTTCGACGTGAAGGAGCCGTCCGACGCCGTGAAGAACGCCGACTTCGTCATGATCCTGCTGCCTGACGAGAATATCGGGGCCGTCTACAAGGAAATCGAATCCAGCCTGAAAAAGGGTGCGGCACTGGCTTTCGCGCACGGCTTCAACATCCACTTCGGCCAGGTCGTGCCGCGCGCCGATCTCGACGTGGTGATGGTCGCGCCCAAGGCGCCCGGCCACACCGTGCGTTCGACGTTCGCGCAGGGCGGCGGCGTGCCGATGCTGATCGCGATCCACCAGAACCCGTCGAAGAAGGCGCGTGAACTGGCGCTGTCCTACGCGGCAGCCATCGGCGGCGGCAAGGCCGGCATCATCGAAACCAATTTCCGCGAAGAAACCGAAACCGACCTGTTCGGCGAACAGGTCGTGCTCTGCGGCGGCACCACCGCGCTGATCCAGGCCGGTTTCGAAACCCTCGTCGAAGCGGGATACGCGCCCGAAATGGCCTACTTCGAATGCCTGCACGAGCTGAAGCTCATCGTGGACCTGATCTACGAGGGCGGGATCGCCAACATGCGTTACTCGATCTCGAACAACGCGGAGTACGGCGATTTCACCCGCGGCCCGCGCATCATCACCGAGGAAACGAAGAAGGAGATGAAGCGCATCCTCAAGGAAATCCAGACCGGCCAGTACGCCCAGGAATTCCTGCTCGAGAACCGCACCGGCGTGACCAAGATGGGCGCCATGCGCCGCATCGGCCGCGAGCACCAGATCGAGGTCGTCGGCGAAAAGCTGCGCGCGATGATGCCCTGGATCAAGGCCAACCGGCTGGTCGACAAGACGAAGAACTAGAAAGTACGGAAAGGCGTGATGGGTGACAAGTGACGGGTTGGACTTGTCCGGCTACAAACCTCCGGTGCCAGGCATTCTGGCGCCGCCAGAATGAAGGAGAATCCGTGAGCCTGCTCGTCACTCGTCACCCGTCACGCGTTACGGATTTCACGCAGTGACGCCCTATCCCCATCCCATCATCGCCAAGGAAGGCTGGCCCTTCCTGGCGGCGGGCGTCGTGACATCGCTGGTCGTGACCATCGGCTGGGGCTGGTGGTCGCTGCCGTTCTGGCTGATCACGCTGTTCATCCTGCAGTTCTTCCGCGATCCGCCGCGCAACGCGCCTGCGGATTCGGATGCCGTCATCTCCCCGGCGGACGGGCGCATCGTCGCCGTGGAAAAAACGCGCGATCCCTACCTGCAGCGCGACGCGCTCAAGATCAGCGTGTTCATGAACGTGTTCAACGTGCATTCGAACCGCAGCCCGGTGGATGGCGAGGTGAAGAAGGGCTGGTACTACGCCGGCAAATTCGTCAATGCGGCGATCGACAAGGCCTCGCTCGAGAACGAACGCAACGCGCTGTGGATCCAGGCCGACGCCGGCGCCGACGTGACCTGCGTGCAGGTGGCCGGCCTTATCGCCCGGCGCATATTGTGTTACGTGAAACCGAAGGACCGGCTTGCCCGCGGCCAGCGCTTCGGATTCATCCGCTTCGGTTCCCGGGTGGATGTCTACCTCCCTGCGGGCGCGACGCCCAGGGCCTCGGTGGGTGACAAGGTGTATGCTGGGCAAACCATTCTGGCGATGCTTCCGTCCAACAAGGCATGAACCATCCCGCCCCCAAACCGCAATGGCTCACCCGCACCGGCATCCGCCGCACCGGGATCTACTGGCTCCCCAACGCAATCACCACCTGCGCGCTGTTCGCGGGGTTCTACGCCATTGTGCAGGCAATGAACCTGCGCTTCGAACTGGCCGCTGCGGGGATATTCGCGGCGATGGTGTTCGACGGCCTCGATGGCCGCGTTGCGCGCCTCACCCGGACCCAGAGTGAATTCGGCGCCGAATACGACAGCCTGTCCGACATGGTGTCGTTCGGCGCGGCGCCCGCGCTGGTGATTTACGAATGGTCGCTCAAGGGCATGGGCAAGCTGGGCTGGTTCGCGGCGTTCGTGTACTGCGCCTGCGCGGCCTTGCGGCTCGCGCGCTTCAATACCAACATCGATGTCGTCGACAAGCGTTTCTTCCAGGGGCTGCCGAGCCCGGCCGCGGCCGGGTTGATTGCCGGCCTGGTGTGGGCGATGGAAGCCTACGACGTCGCGCGGGCGGACGTGCCCTGGCTCGCCTGGGCGCTGACGCTGTTCGCGGGTTTCACCATGGTCAGCAACGTGAAGTTCTACAGCGGCAAGGACATCAACCTGCGCAAGTCGGTTTCGTTCAGCGTGGTGGTCATGATTGCGCTCGGCGTGGTGGTCCTGGTGCAGATCGCCAACAACTTGCCGGAATTGTTGTTCAGCTTGTTCGTCATCTACGCGGGATCGGGCTACGCGATGTGGGCCTGGACCCGGCTGCGGCGCAAGCCGGCGCCGCCACCGACCCCGTCCGCGGGGTCGGACCTCTAGCCGGCTGGCGTCGCGCTCGAGGGCCGGGCTGAAAGGTAAAAGGGGAAAGAGGAAAGTAAAAGCGCTCCGAAGCCTGTCACTTTCACCTTTAACCTTTCTCCTTTTCCCTGATTTCCGGCCAGCTGGCCGGGAGGGGGTTGCGAAGCCCGGAAAATCGCCTTATAGTCGGTTACATGCAATCCCAACGGCACGGCCAAATCGCGATTCTTCTCCCCAGCTTCCTGCTGGGCGGCCTGCTGCTGCGCCCCGCGCGCACATAACCTAAACCCCATTCAGCAGTACCCTGAGCAATACCGGCCCGCCAGGCTCGATCCGGCGGCAGAGGCTTTAACACATTCAGTGCGAGAGCAACCATGAACAGGATTCCGTCCCAGAAATACCGCCCCTTCGCCCCGGTCGCCTTGGCCGACCGGACCTGGCCCGACCAGGTCATCACCAAACCGCCCGTCTGGTGCAGCGTCGACCTTCGCGACGGCAACCAGGCGCTGATCGAGCCGATGGATGCGGAGCGCAAGCTGCGCATGTTCATGCACCTGCTGAAGATCGGTTTCAAGGAAATCGAGATCGGTTTCCCCGCGGCCTCGCAGACCGACTTCGATTTCGTGCGCAAGCTGATCGAGGAACAGCTCATTCCCGACGACGTCACGGTGCAGGTGCTGACGCAGGCGCGCGAACCGCTGATCCGCCGCACCTACGAATCGCTGCGCGGCGCCAGGCGCGCAATCATGCATCTCTACAATTCGACTTCGACGGTGCAGCGCCGCGTGGTGTTCGGCCTCGACCGGCCCGGCATCGTCGCCATCGCGGTCGAAGGCGCCCGCGCCGTGCTCGAATGCGCGAAGGAGCAACCCGGCACCGACTGGATCTTCCAGTATTCGCCGGAGAGCTTCACCGGCACCGAGCTGGATTTTGCCGTCGAGATCTGCGATGCCGTCAATGACGTCTGGAAGCCGACGCCGCAGCGCCCGGTGATCCTGAACCTGCCGGCCACCGTGGAAATGTCCACGCCGAACGTCTATGCCGACCAGATCGAATGGTTTGGCCGCAACATCAGGAATCGCGACAGCATCGTGCTGTCCGTGCATCCTCACAACGACCGCGGTTGCGCGGTGGCGGCGGCGGAACTGGCCGTCATGGCCGGCGCCGATCGCATCGAAGGCTGCCTGTTCGGCAACGGCGAGCGCACAGGCAACGTCGACCTCATCACGCTGGCGCTCAACCTCTACACCCAGGGTGTCCATCCCGGCCTCGATTTTTCCGACATCAATGCAGTGATCCGCACCGTCGAGCATTGCAACCAGCTGCCGGTGCATCCCCGCCATCCCTATGGCGGCGAACTGGTGTTCACGGCGTTCTCGGGTTCCCACCAGGATGCGATCAAGAAAGGCCTGTCCGCGCGCCGGCCGGACGACCTCTGGGAAGTGCCCTACCTGCCGATCGATCCCGCCGATCTCGGCCGCGCCTACGACGCGGTGATCCGCGTCAACAGCCAGTCGGGCAAGGGCGGCATCGCCTATCTTCTGGAGCGCGATTTCGGGTTGTCGCTGCCGCGCCTGCTGCAGATCGAATTCAGCCAGGTGATCCAGGCCATCACCGACGCCACCGGCAAGGAGCTGTCGTCGGTCTCGATCAAGGAGGCATTCGACCGCGAGTACCTGAAGATCGACCGGCCGCTCGGCTACGTGGAGCATCGCATCACCCACGATGCCGGACATGGCGAGATCGAACATGTCGCAGCCCGCCTGAAGCTGAACGGCCGGGAAGTGAGCATCGCCGGCAAGGGCAACGGCCCGGTGGACGCCTTCGTGCGGGCGCTTTGCGATGGCTGCGGCGTGGACGTGCACGTCATGAACTATCACGAGCATGCGGTTGGCAGCGGCGAGGACGCGACGGCGGTGGCCTATGTGCAGATCCGCATTGGCCGCGACCAGACCCTGTATGGCGCCGGTATGCACGGCAACATCGTGACCGCGACCCTCCAGGCCGTGCTTTCGGCGGTGAACCGCGCTGTGCAGAAAGGCCTGCTGCAAGTCCGAGAGCCGGCGGCGCGCATCGCCGCCGCCTGAACGGCCACCCCGCCTCGGATTGCAACGAAGCCCGCTCGCCGAGCGGGCTTTTTTTCAGACTGATTTAAGGCAGACAGGGGAACATCCCGCTAAACTCGTCCGTTGGCGGGATTTTCCCGGTATCGATCAGGAAAACCTCCCGGAAACCCGGCCCATGACCAGTCAACAACAGCGAAACGACAGACTGCATCACATCGTCATCGTCGGCGGCGGCGCCGGCGGCCTCGAACTTGCGACCCGCCTCGGCAAGACGCTCGGCCGTCGCAGGAAGGCGCACATTACCCTGGTGGATCGTTCGCGCACGCATCTGTGGAAGCCGCTGCTGCACCAGGTCGCCGCCGGCAGCATGGACCTCAACGACCACGAACTCGACTATCTCTATCAGGCGCGCTGGCACCACTTCCATTTCCGCCTTGGCAGCATGAACGGACTCGACCGCGCGAACAAGCAGATCCACCTGGCACCGACGCTGGACGAGAGCGGCAACGAAGTCATTCCGGGCCATGCCATCCCCTACGACACGCTGGTGATGGCCATCGGCAGCACCACCAACGATTTCAGCACGCCCGGCGCCGCCCAGCATGCGATCTCGCTCGACAATCCGCAGCAGGCGGCGCTGTTCCACTCCCGGCTGCTGAATGCCTGCCTGCGCGCAAACGCCCAGCAGGCGCCATTGCAGCGCGGCCAGCTGCATATCGCGATCATCGGCGCCGGCGCCACGGGCGTCGAGCTTGCCGCGGAACTGCACAACACCATCCGCGAGTTCGTATCCTTCGGCCTGGACCGCATCGATCCGGCGCGGGACATCAAGATCAGCATCATCGAGGCCGCCCCCAAGATCCTGCCCGCGTTGCCGGAGCGCTTGTCCGTCGCGGTGCTCGGCCTGCTGCAAAAGCTCAACGTCGAAGTGCTGACCGGCGAGCGGGTGACCGAGGTTTCGGCGCAAGGGGTCAAGACCGCGACCGGGCGCGACGTCCCGGCCGAACTGGTGGTCTGGGCAGCCGGCATCAAGGCTCCCGATTTTCTCAGGGAACTCGACGGGCTCGAGACCAGCCGCATCAACCAGCTGGTGGTGGCCCAGACGCTGCAGACCACGCGCGATCCGGACATCTTCGCTTTCGGCGATTGCGCCAGCTGTCCCTGGCCGGAGAAGAACGGGACGATTCCGCCGCGCGCGCAATCGGCGCACCAGCAGTCCACGCACCTGGCGAAGATGATGCAACGGCGCATGAAAGGCGAGCCGCTCAAGCCCTTCGTCTACCGCGACTTCGGATCGCTGGTGTCGCTGGGCAAGTTCAGCACCGTCGGCAGCCTGATGGGCGGCCTGACCCGGGGCAGCATCATGATCGAAGGCTATTTCGCCAAGCTCATGTACCTGTCGCTGTACAAGATGCACGAGCTGGCGCTGCACGGCTTCACCAAGGTTTTCCTGGATACCCTCGCGCGCATCCTCACCCGGCGCACCGAGCCGCACATCAAGCTGCACTGAAATGATGTCCCGCCTTCCGCTGCGATGCTGTGCCGTGCTGCTGTCCGTCATCGTCGTGGCCGGCTGTTCGCCGCTGCCCTACGCCGCGCGCCCGCTCGACCAGGATGCGGCGCTGACCGAGTACGCGCAGCGGTCCGCAACGACGGACGGCCTCAAGCGCTTCGCGATCGCCAACGGCTACGCCGAGCCGGACTGGCCGCCGCGGCAATGGGGTTTGCGTGAACTGACGCTGGTCGCGCTGTATTTTCATCCGGAAATGCGCATTGCCCGGGCGCGCGCCGACCTGGCCCGCGCGCAACGGGACGGCGCAGCCTTGCGCCCGGGGCTCGGAGCGCGGGTCCGGCCCGAGTACCACGCCCGCGAACTGCCGGAGGACAATGGTCCGTGGACACTCGGGCTCGAACTGGAGATTCCGCTCACGGCCCAGGGAAAACGCGAGGCGCGCATCGAACGCAGCGCATTCCTTGCCGACGCCGCCGACCTGGACGTGGCGGCTGCCGCCTGGACAGTTCGCGCCGGCGTGCGCGACCGACTCGTGGAACTGCAGTCCGACCGCGACACGCTGGCCGCCCTCGAAGCCCAGATCGCGGCGCGCCGCGAAATGCTTGGACTGGTGGAACGCCGGGTCCAGGCCGGCATGCTGTCGACCCATGAACTCGGCACCGAGCGGCTGGCGCTCTCGCAACTCGAGGTGGCGCGCGACCAGCAGTCCTCGCTGGCGCAGCGCAGGCTCGCGGAACTTGCCCTGGCGCTGGGCGTGCCACCGGAAATGACCGCGGCGATGGAGTTGCGCTTCGATGCGGAGTTGCCGGCCGTGCAGACGGAAGCCGCGGAATTGCGCGGGCTGGCCCTGCGCAACCGGCTGGATGTCCATCGCAAGCTGCTGGAGTTCGGCGCGGCGGACGCGGAAGTGAAGCTGGCGGTCGCGTCGCAGAACCCGGACATTACCCTGGGTCCGGGATACGCGTGGGACCAGGGCGACAACATCTGGTCGCTCGCGGTCGGTTTCTCCATTCCATCCGGCGCGCAAGCCCGGGCGCACGTCCGGGAGAGCGAAACGCAGCGTGAAGTCGCTGCGCAGCAGTTCTTGGCGACGCAGATGGCCGCAATCGCGTCCACCGAGGCCGCGGCCGCCGGCTACCGGTCGGCGCTCCGGCGCCTGGCTGCGGCGCGGCGCCAGCAGGCCCTGCAGCAGGAGCAGGAGGCCCGCGTCGTCCGCCAGTTCGATGCCGGCGGCGCCGACCGGCTGCAACGCGTGACTGCGCGGGTCGAAACCCTCGCCGCGGATGGCGCCGTACGCCTGGCACACACGGATTCGAGGCAGTCGCTGGCCCGGCTCGAGGACGCCGTGCAGCGCCCGCTGTTCGGCGATTTTTCCGCGCTGCCCGACATGCGGTCGGCAAAGCATGAGGATGCGTCGAAACAATGAAAATGAAATACGTCAAGTGACCCGTCGATGAAGCTGAATGGAACCCATGCCGTCGTCGGCGCGATGGCCGCCGCCATTGCCGTGCTCCTCTGGGCGCTGATTTACTACGCGCGCGACGAATTCGGCGCGGCGCCGGAAGAACGCGACGAGGCCATTGAAACCGCTTCGACCTCCAGCGTCGAAGACGGGCGGCCCGTTGTGCGCGTGTCGCCCGAAAGCCAGAAGGCGAGCGGCATCGCAGTCCATGCGCTGAAGGCCGGGACGAGCGAATCCGCGATCGAGGCCTACGGAATGGTGATGAGCCTGCAACCGCTGGCCGAGTTGCGCGGCCGCTACCTGACCGCGGCGGCGGAGGCGCGCGCGTTGCGCGCCGTGGTGGCGGCATCCGAGGCGGACTACCGGCGCATGGAGCTGTTGTTCAAGGACGACCGCAATGTCTCCGAGCAGTCGGTGAGGGCGGCGGAGGGACGCTACCGTTCCGATCAGGCTCGCCAGCAGGCCGCCGAGCAGCTTGCCGCCAGCCTTCGCGACTCGATCCGCAGCGGCTGGGGCGACACCGTCACCGGCTGGGCCGCCGATGCCGATTCGCCGGTCATGCGGTCATTGCTGCAGCAGTCTGCATTTCTCGTCCAGCTCGTGCTGCCCTACGATCTGCCGCGCAGTGCGATCCGCGGGAAGATCGCCGTTGCGCCGGCCGTTGCCCGCGAGAACGCGCGGCCTGCCCGTTACGTCGCGGACTCCCCGCAAGTCGATTCCGCCCTGCCGGGCGAAACTTATTTCTACATGGTCGACGGCGGCAGCCTGCGCGCCGGCATGCGTGTGCTGGCCCGCATCGGCCTCGGGGGCGGAGTGGTCTCCGGCGTGATCGTCCCGCCCGCCGCGGTGGTGTGGCATGCGGGCAAGGCCTGGGTTTACGTGAAGGCTGACGAACAGACCTTCGCCCGCCATGAAGTGTCCACCGCGCAGGAACTGGATGGCGGGTGGTTCAATGCCGGCGGCTTCGACGCCGCCGACGAAGTCGTGGTCAGCGGCGCCCAGCTGCTGCTTTCCGAGGAACTGAAGTACCAGATCCGCAACGAGAATGAAGATTAAACCTTCACCGCAGAGGCACAGAGGCGCGGAGGGTCGCGGAGAAGAACATGACCGGGCAGAAAACCATCCGTTGACTTCTGCGGGACGCCTCCAATTTCGCGTTGAAGAATTTCCCCTGCGCGTCCTCTGCGCCTCCGCGCCTCTGCGGCTAACGGAAAGATTCAGGTTTTGATTTCGTTCATCGTTCGCCAGTCCATCCGTTACCCGGGCGTGATCGTCGCGCTCGCGCTGACCATCGTCGCCTACGGCCTGTTCACGCTGTCGCGGGCGCACCTCGACGTTTTCCCCGAGTTCTCGCCGGCGCAGGTTGTGATCCAGACCGAGGCGCCCGGACTCTCCGCCGAGCTGGTGGAAACGCAGGTATCGCAGCCGATCGAGAATGCGCTCGCCGGCGTTCCAGGACTGGAAAGCCTGCGTTCGCAATCCATTCCGGGACTTTCGGTGGTACACGTATTTTTCCCCGAAGGGTCGGATGTCTACCGCAACCGGCAGGTCACCGCGGAGCGGCTGACGGCGCTCGCCACCCAGTTGCCGAAGGGCATCGTGCCGGCCATCACGCCGCTGACGTCCTCGGCGAGCACGGTGCTCGGCGTCGGCGTGACCTCCGCCAAGCGCAGCCAGATGGAACTGCGCACGCTGGTGGACTGGACCATCCGGCCGCACCTGCTGGCGGTGCATGGCGTGGCGGAAGTGAACGTCTTCGGCGGCGATGTCAGGCAATGGCAGATCCAGACCGACGTCGAGAAGCTGCGCCGCTATGGGCTGGCGCTGGAGGATGTCGTTGCCGCCGCGCGCAGGGTGACCGGCGTGGCGGGGACCGGCTTCGTCAAGACGCAGAACCAGCACATCCTGGTGCAGACCGATGCGCAGCCGCAGTCGCCGCAGGACGTGGGGCGCGGACTGCTGGCCTACCGCGAGGGCCGCGCCATCCGCATCAGCGACGTTGCGACTGTCACCGAGGACGCGGCGCCGTCGATCGGCGCGGCGGCGATCAACGGCAAGCCCGGCGTGTTCATGATGGTGCAGGGCCAGCTTGGTTCCAACACGCATGCGGTGACCCAGGATCTGGAGGAGGCGCTTGCCGAACTGAAGCCGCTGCTCGAGAAGGAACAGGTGCAATTGCATCCGAGCCTGTTCCGGCCGGCCAACTTCATCGAAACCGCGGTGCGCAACGTGCAGCGCGACATCCTCATCGGCTCGGTGCTGGTCGTCGTCGTCCTCTTCCTGTTCCTGTTCAACGGCCGCACTGCGCTGATCTGCGCCACTGCAATCCCGGTTTCGCTGCTGGCGGCGGTACTGGTGCTCGATTACCTCGGCGCCAGTCTGAACATCATGGTCATGGGCGGGCTCGCCATTGCGCTCGGCGAGGTGGTGGACGATGCCATCATCGACACCGAGAATATCTTCCGCCGCCTGCGCCTGAACCGCAGCGCGCTGCATCCGTTGCCCGTGGAGGACGTGGTGCTGGGGGCCTCGGTGGAAGTGCGCAGCTCCGTCGTCTACGCGACCTTCATCGTCGCGCTGGTGTTCGTGCCGCTGCTTACCCTGGGCGGGGTGGCCGGGAAGCTGTTTGCCCCGCTCGGGTATGCCTACATTTTCGCCATCCTGGCTTCCCTGGTCGTGGCGGTGACGCTGACCCCGGCCCTGTGCTACCTGCTGCTTGCGCGCGCGGAACTGAAGGCGGAGGATCCGCCGTTCGTGCGCTGGCTCAAGCCCCGCTATCTCGGCGTCCTCGGCCGGATCGAACGCTTCCCGGGCCGGGTCATCGGCGTCACCGGCGTGCTCATCGTCGCCGGCATCGGCCTGCTGCCGCTGTTCTCGGGCGAGTTCATCCCGGCGTTGCGGGAAGGCCACTACATCATGCACATGTCCGCCGTCCCCGGGACCTCGGAGGAGGAATCCCTGCGCATCGGCGGCAAGGTGTCCGCGGCGGTGGGATCGATAGAGGGCGTTCAATCCGTGGTGCAATGGGTCGGCCGCTCGAAGAACGGCGCCGATACTTTCGGCACGCATTACAGCGAGTTCGAAGTGGAGATCGGCGCGTTGGCCGGGAGGGAACAAGTCCGCATTCTCCGGGAAATCCGCGAAACCCTCGCCGGGGAGCGGGGCGGCACCTACCCAGGGGTGACGTTCGCGGTGAACACCTTCCTCACGGAACGCATCGAGGAAACCATCACCGGCTATGCCGCGCCGTTTGTGGCAAACCTGTATGGCGCGTCGCTCGACCTGCTGGATCGCGACGCGCTGGCTGTTGCCGCGGCGCTCGCCACGGTGCCGGGAGCGCGCGACGTGCAGATCCAGGCGCCGCCCGGCACGCCGCAACTGGCGGTTCGCCTGCGCCACGAGCGCGTTGCCGCGCTTGGACTCCAGCCCCTGACGGTGCTCGAAGCCGTGCAGGCGGCATACGAAGGCGCGCAGGTCGGCCAGATTTTCCGCAATGGCCAGGTGACGGACCTGGTCGTGGTGCTCGATCCGAAGCAGCGGGGCCGCGTCGCCGAAGTCGGCGCGTTGCCGCTGCGCAATCCCGATGGCCGCCTGCTCAAGCTCTCCGATGTCGCCGACATCGAGGTCGGCGGCGGGCGCTACAAGATCCTGCATTCCGAAGGCCGCCGCATCCAGAGCGTGACGGCGAGCGTGGAAGGCCGCGACCTTGCCCGCTTCGAACGCGATGCGCGTGCGCGCATCGCCGCGGCGGTCAAGTTTTCCGAGGGGAACTACGTGACGTACGCCGGGACGGCCCGCGAGCAGGCCAAGGCGCGCACCGACCTGCTGGTGCATTCGGCGCTCGCCGGCGTGGGCATCTTCCTGCTGCTGTACATCGCCTTCAACAACCTGAACAACCTGCTGATCACTTTCGTGAACCTGCCGTTCGCGCTGATCGGCGGGGTGATCGCTGTATTCGCCAGCGGCGGCTGGATGTCGCTCGGGTCGCTGGTCGGTTTCGTCACCCTGTTCGGCATCACGCTGCGCAACTCGATCATGCTCGTTTCCCACTACCAGCACCTGGTGGAAATCGAGCGCCTGCCCTGGAACCTTGCAACCGCATTGCGCGGAGCGGGCGAACGCCTGCCCTCGATCCTGATGACGGCGCTCGTCACCGCGCTCGGCTTGATGCCGCTGGCCCTGGGCAGCGGCGAACCGGGGCGGGAAATCGAGGGTCCCATGGCCACCATCATCGTCGGCGGACTGGTGACGTCGACGCTCTTGAATTTGCTGGTTTTGCCCGCAATTTTGCTACACTTCGGCCGATTCGCGCCGCGTGCGACCTCACCGGCCTAAGGCGGCCCGCAAGGAGAGTTTTTTCATGGCAACAGTAACCCTGACCAAGGACAATTTCGAGCAAGTGGTGACGGGCAACGATACCGTCATCGTCGATTTCTGGGCACCCTGGTGCGGTCCATGCCGCAGCTTCGCCCCGACCTTCGAGGCGGCCTCGGAAAAGTACCCGAACGTGGTGTTCGCCAAGGTGAACACCGAGGAAGAGCAGGAACTCGCGGGCAGCTTCAACATCCGCTCGATTCCCACGCTGATGGTGTTTCGCGAGAAGGTGATCCTGTTCTCGCAACCCGGCGCGCTGCCGGCCTCGGCACTGGATTCGGTGGTGACCAAAACGCAGGAACTCGACATGGCCGAAGTGCATCGCCAGATCGCCGAGGAAGAAGCGCAGGAAAGCAGCAAGGCCGCTGCCCCCGTGGAAACCGGAAAATCCTGATCGCGGCGTGACAGCCATGACGCCGCCCGTCCTGGATGCAGACAGCTTCAACGATTTCGTTTCCGGCAACGAAGTCGCGATGGTGGGTTTCATCGAGGCGGGTAGCGCGGATGCGGCAAGCTTCTCCGCGGCGGCCGCACAGGCGATCGCGGTCCATCCGCAAGCCGCGTTCGCCACGGTCGGCAGTGAAAGCCGCGCCCTGTTCGAGATGTTCGGCTTGAGCGGCAGCGCCACCGCGATTTTCCGGGAGCGCGTGGTGGTCTATCTCGAGCCCGGCATCCCCGCGGCGGGGAACATGTGCGTGCTCCTCGACCGTGTTGCTGCGCTGGACATGGCGCAGGCCCACGCCGAGATCGAGCGGGAACGCGCGGCGCGAGCCGCGCTCGCCACGCATCGGGTCTGTCCAACCGCCCGCCGCGGCAAGTTTCCGCCCTGAGCTGACCGTCCCGCGCCTATTTGTCGGCGCCGGGATAGTTGCCCGATTCCCCCAGCACGTACTTCTGCACCGTGCGGTCGCGCAGGCGCTGCAGGAACCATTTCAACGCCTTGCCGGCCTGGCGTGGGTGCCAGGCAAGGTAAACGTTGGTCAGGGGCTTGCTGCCTTCGACTTCCTTCCTCAACAGGCGGCCGGCGGCGATGTGCGGCGCCGCCCATAGCTGCGGCAGGTAGCCGACGCCCAATCCGGCAATATGCGCCGCCATCTTGGCCCGCATGCTCGGCACGCTCAGGTGGTCCTGGCCGTCGAGGGTGCCCGAACTGCGGGGCGGCAGGTTGCGCGAGGTGTCCGCGGCCGTAACGGCCCGGTGCGGCAGCAGGTCCTGGGCCGAAAGCGGCTCCGGCGCGCCGGCCAGGGGGTGATCCGGCGCGACCACGAACACGAATTCGAATTTTCCCATCGGCTCCACCGCGAGCGAACCCTCAGGCGGGGCATCCCCCGGCGCGGCAATCACCATGTCTGCGCGCCCGCTCAGCAGCGCGTCCCAGCACCCGCCGAGGATTTCCGCGGTAAGCCGCACCCGGGTGCCGGAACCTTCCCTGTAGAAATCTTTCAGAAGGGGGAACAGGCGCTCGGTCGGGATGATGTCGTCGAGGGCGATGCGCAGCTCGGTTTCCCACCCGGTGGCGGCGCGTTTGACCCGGCACTCGAGGTCGGTGGCGGACCGCAGCAGGTGGCGGCCCTCCCGCAGCAATTCCTCGCCGGCTTCCGTCAGCTTCGCCCGGTGGCCGCTGCGATCGAACAACTGCACCTCCAGGTCCTGCTCCAGCTTCTGGATGGTGTAGGTGATGGCCGAGGGCACGCGGTGCAGTTCCTCCCCGGCGGCAGCGAAGCTGCCGTTACGGGAGATGGAATCAAGAACCAGGAGGGCGTCGAGCGAAATTCTCATGGTGACGGTATATAAACTCGGTTATCATGGAAAAGAATAACTGACTCTTCGGTCAGCAATAACAAGCCGCCGGCGGCACAAATCCAAAAAACCAGTTCGACGGCCCGACAGCCAGCGCGATGACATCCGCTGGCGAATTTTTTTCAACTGTCTGCAGCCCGCGGGTAGCCCCGGGGTGGACTGCCGACGAGAGTGTAGAGGTAGTTTGTGAAAACGCCGAAGCTTCGTAATGTAACGATTCTCTCCGCGATGGTCATTGCCGCGCTTTGCGCCGGCTGTGGATCCAAGAGCGATGCCACCGCCGCGCAGAAAGGCGACGCCGCCAAGTCCGCGGCGGCGCCAGCCCCGGCTCCCGCCGCCAAGCCCGCGCTGCCGGTAAAGGCCGAAGCGGTCAAGATCGCCAGGATTTCGGATGACGTCACGGCCGTCGGTTCGCTGCTCGCGGAAGAATCGGTCGTGATCCGCCCCGAGCTCGACGGGCGCATCGTCGGCCTGCATTTCCAGGAAGGCCAGGCCGTCGCCGCGGGCACCCGCCTGGTCAGCCTCGACAGCAGCGAATACGAGGCCCAGTCGGCCGCGGTGCGTGCCGACCTCAAGACGGAGGAACAGCGGCTGGTGCGCACGCGCGAGCTGCAGCAGCAGAACTTCATCAGCAAGGATGCGCTGGAAGTGCAGGTCGGCAACGTCGACCGCCTGAAGGCGCGCCAGGCCGAAGCGGATTCCAAGCTTTCCAAGGCCGTCATCCGCGCGCCGTTCGCCGGCACCGTCGGGCTGCGCATGGTGAGCCCCGGCGCGTACGTCAAGGCCGGCCAGGACATCGTCCGCATCGAAAGCATCGGATCGCTGAAGGTCGACTTCCGCATTCCCGAGACCTTCCTCTCCAAGATCAAGTCGAACCAGGAAATCCTGGTCAACGTCGATGCCTATCCCAACGAGGAATTCAAGGGTCGCGTCTATGCCGTCGAGCCGATGGTCGACGAGCGCACCCGCACGGTCGCCATGCGCGCCCGCATCCCCAACAAGGACAACAAGCTCAAGCCCGGCATGTTCGTTCGCGTCGCCGTGACCCTGGAGAACCGCCAGAACGCCGTGGTCGTGCCCGAAGAGGCGATCTGGCCGCAGGGCAAGGACAGCTTCGTTTTCAAGGTGGTCGACGGCAAGGCCGCGCTGACCAAGGTGGATATCGGCAACCGGCAGCCGGGCAAGGTCGAGATCATCAAAGGCCTGGCGGCCAACGACGTTGTCGTGACCGAAGGCCAGATCAAGCTGCGCGATGGCGCCGCGGTCACGGTGATCGCGCCGCCTCCGGCCGCTGCCGCACCCGCATCCGGCGGCGCCGCGCCGGCACAGAACAACCCGCCGGCCAAGAGCTAGCCGCAACCGCAACGCACCGGGAGCACAGTCATGGTTCTCTCCGACCTTTCGATCAAGCGACCTGTCCTGGCCACGGTGATGAGTCTTGTCATCGTGCTGCTCGGCTTCCTTTCCTACTCGACGATGGCGGTGCGCGAGTATCCGAACATCGATCCGCCGGTGGTTTCGGTAAGGACGGTCTACAAGGGCGCAACGGCGCAGGTCATCGAAAGCGCGGTCACCCAGCCGCTGGAGGACTCCCTTTCCGGCATCGAAGGCATCAAGACCATCAAGTCGCAAAGCCGCGAGGAAGTGAGCCAGATCACGGTCACCTTCCTGACCAGCCGCGACGTCGATGCGGCCGCCGCCGACGTCCGCGACCGCGTCTCCCGGATTCGCAAGCAGCTGCCTGCCGCGATCGACGAGCCGGTCGTCTCGAAAATCGAGGCCGACGCGCAGGCCATCATCTGGATCGCCGTGTCGAGCGACAAGAAGTCGCCGATGGAGATCACGGACTTCGCCGACCGCTATCTCACCGATCCGTTGAAGGCCCTGCCCGGCGTCTCCTCCGTCATCATCGGCGGCGAACGCAAGTACTCCATGCGCGTCTGGCTCGACCGCGAACGCCTGGCATCGCAGGGCCTGACGGTGCAGGACGTCGAGGACGCCCTCAACAGCCAGAACGTCGAATCTCCCGGCGGACGGATCGAAAGCACGTCGCGCGAATTCACGGTGCAGCCCCGCACCGACCTGCGTTCGCCCGAAGATTTCAACAACATGATCGTCTCGAATGCGACCGGCTACCCGGTGCGCCTGAAGGACGTCGGCCACGCCGCGCCGGGTCCCTACGAGAACCGCAAGGTGGTTCGCGTCGGCGGCAATGACGCCATCGGCCTGGGCATCGTCAAGCAGTCGACCGCGAATACCCTGGAAGTCGCGCGTGGCGCCAAGGCGGTGCTGCCGCGCCTGCAGGCTACGCTGCCGCCGGACATGAAAATGTGGATCGCGGTGGACACTTCCATCTTCATCGAGGAGTCCATCCGGGCCGTGTTCCACACCATGGCCGAAGCGCTGGTGCTGGTGGTCCTGGTGATTTTCCTGTTCCTGCGCAGCTGGCGCGCCACCCTCATTCCCGCGGTGGCGATCCCGGTCTCGGTCATCGGCCACTTCTTTTTCCTCAAGGCGCTGGGTTTTTCCATCAACACCCTGGTGCTGCTGGGTGTGGTGCTGTCCATCGGCCTGGTGGTGGACGACGCCATCGTGGTGCTGGAGAACATCCACCGCCACATCGAAGAGGGCATGAAGCCGATGAAGGCGGCCCTGCTCGGCAGCAAGGAAATCGGTTTTGCCGTCATCGCGATGACCATCACGCTGGCGGCCGTGTTCCTGCCCCTGGGCTTCATGACGGGGAACACCGGCAAGCTGTTCACCGAGTTCGCGCTTACGGTCGCCACCTCGGTCCTGGTTTCGGGCTTCGTCGCCCTGACCCTCACGCCGATGATGTGCTCGAAGCTGCTGACGCACGGCCATGGCCGCTTCTACACCTATACCGAACGTTTCTTCGAGGGCATGAACAACGGCTACCGCAAGACGTTGGGCCTGACCCTCAGGCATCGCTGGGTGATCGGCCTGCTCTTCGTCGCCGTGCTGGGCGGCATGGTGTTCGTGTTCAAGCAGCTGAAGTCGGAACTCTCGCCGGTCGAGGACCGCGGCCTGTTCCTGGCCTTCGTGATCACGCCGGAGGGCTCGACTATGCAATACACCGATGCGTACATGCGCACGGTCGAGGAAATCACCAAGGGCATTCCCGAGATCACCACCATGTTTGCGGTGGTGGCGCCGGGCCTCGACCGACCGAATCCGGTGAACATGGGTGTGGCCTTCGCGGTGCTGCAGCCGTGGAGCCAGCGCACCCGCAGCCAGATGGAGATCACCAAGGAGCTCACCCCGAAGCTCTATGGCGGCCTCCCGGGTGCGCTGTCGTTCGCGCTCAATCCGCCTTCGCTCGGGCAGGGGTTCCTGACCAAGCAGATCGAATATGTGATCTACGGCACCAGCTATGAGGAATTGCAGGGCCAGGTTTCCAAGATCATGGGCAAGCTGTCGACGTACCCCGGAATCATCGCGCTGGATACGGATCTGAAGCTCAACAAGCCGCAGCTCGCGGTGAACATCAACCGGGAAAAGGCCGCCGACCTGGGCGTTTCGATGGAAGTCATCGGCCATACGCTGCAGACCCTGCTCGGCAGCCGCGATGTCACGCGCTACAAGCATGAGGGCAAGCAGTACGACGTCGTCGTGCAGATGGAAGACAGCAAGCGCATGCAGCCGACCGACCTGACGTCGATCTATGTGCGCGGCAACGACGGTCAGCTCAACCAGCTTTCCAACCTGGTGCAATTGCAGGAAGCCGTGGCGCCGAAGGAGCTGAACCACTTCAACAAGCTGCGCGCGGCCGTCATCAACGGCAACGTCGGCCCCACTTCCACGCTGGGCCAGGCGCTCGAGCATATCGATGCGGTCGTCAAGGAAGAAGCGCCCGGGGTCATCACCGATCTCGACGGCCAGGCGCGCGAGTTCCGGGAAGCAGGCGGCCAGCTTTACATGACCTTCCTGCTGGCGCTGGTGTTCATCTACCTGGTGCTCGCGGCGCAATTCGAAAGCTTCGTCGGCCCGCTGGTCATCATGTTCACGGTGCCGCTGGCCATGACCGGTGCGCTGCTGGTGATGTGGCTCAACGCGGTCAGCGGCAACGGGGGCACACTGAACGTGTACAGCCAGATCGGCCTGGTGATGCTGGTCGGCCTGATCACCAAGCACGGGATCCTGATCGTGGAGTTCTCCAACCAGCTGCGCGCCAAGGGCATGGAAAAGTTCGAGGCGGTGATCGAGGCTTCGACCCTGCGCCTGCGCCCGATCCTGATGACCTCCGCGGCAATGGTGCTCGGCGCGCTGCCTTTGGCCCTCGCGACCGGCGCCGGCGCGGAATCACGCCGGGCGATCGGCTGGGTCATCGTCGGTGGCCTGACCTTCGGCACCCTGCTTACGCTGTTCGTGATCCCGACCATTTACTCCGTCCTCATGCGCAAGGTGCACATGGAAGAAGAGGGCGATGGCGTGGTGGCGCCCGTGGGCGGCGGCAGCGGCGCGATCCACGCCCCGCACAAGGAGTTGTAAGCGCGACCGGCACAGCGAAGTCCAAACAGAAACGGCAAGTGCTCCTGCACTTGCCGTTTTTTTTCGCGATAGTCGGCCGACAACCACGGGAGGGAAGCATGAACCGCATGCTTAACATCGGTGTCGCGCAAAAGATCGGAACTTACAGCGACGGCGTGGAAGTCTCCGGCAATGTGAAATGGGTGTTCACCGCCGGAACGCCCGGTTTGCTGCCCGACGGCACCTATCCCAGGGGCGTGACCGCCCAGGCCGAGCAGGCGTGGAAAAACATCCTGGCGATCCTCGCCGAGGCGGGCATGGGCGTGAAGGACCTTGTCAAGGTCACGCACTACCTGGTACGCGACGAGGACATCAAGGACTATGTCGCGGTGCGCGCGCGCTATCTCGGCGACGCCCGCCCGGCGTCGATGCTGCTGGTGGTGCCCGGGTTGGTCAAGCCGGAGATTTTGGTTGAGATCGAGGCGTATGCGGCGAAGGCGGCGTAGAGACGAGAGAAAAGAGAAAAGAGAAAAGAGAAAAGAGAAAAGAGAAAAGAGAAAAGAGAAAAGAGGAAAGAGGAAAGAGGAAAGAGGAAAGAGGAAAGAGGAAAGAAAATTCCTGTTCGAGAGGCTTCCCGCTTTTACCTTTTCTCTTTTCTCTTTCTCGTCTCTTCTCTGACGTTGCGCGATGCGCTATCACTTTCACACCCTCGACGTCTTCACCGACCGCGTGTTCGGCGGCAACCCGCTGGCCGTGGTGCTCGACGCCGACGGCCTCGATACTCCGCGGATGCAGGCAATAGCGCGCGAGTTCAATCTGTCCGAGACCGTATTCGTGCAACGACCCACAAAGCCCGGGCCGCAGCGCAGGAAGGTCAGGATTTTCACGCCGCACACCGAATTGCCGTTCGCCGGCCATCCCACGGTGGGCACCAGCTACCTGCTTGCAAGCCTGGGCCTGGTGAAGCTGGACGCTGCCGATCCGCGCCTGGTGCTGGAGGAGAGCATCGGCGACGTGCCGGTGAGTGTGCTGCTCGAGAACGGCGTGCCGGTGTCGACCCAGATGTCCGTGCCACGCATGCCCGAACGCGGATCGATGGCGCCCTCCCGCAAGGATCTCGCGGCACTGCTGTCACTCGACGAGGCGGGGATTCCGGCCGAAGCGGCCGTCTGGTCGTGCGGGGTGCCGTTCCTGTTCGTGCCGGTGCGCGACCTCGAAGCGATCGGCAAGGCGAAGGTGCGCCCGGATCTGTGGGACAAGGTCATGGCGCCGGGCGGTGCGCGCGGCGTGTATCTGCACACCGCCCAGACGCAGGCGCGTGATGCCCAGGTGCATGCCCGGATGTTCGCGCCCGGGCTGGGAGTGTCCGAGGATCCGGCCACAGGTGCCGCGGCCTCCGCCCTTGCCGGCGTGCTGCATGCGGCGGATCCCCGTGACGGCGTCCGCCGCTGGCGCATCGAGCAGGGTTTCGAGATGGGCCGTCCCTCGATCATCGAACTTGAAGCCGACGTAGCGACGGGGCGCATCACGGCGGTCCGCGTGGGCGGGCGTTCGGTCCACGTGACCGAGGGCACGATGGATGTCCCGGACTGATCTTCGCCGAACGGCAGCAAACTCCGGCTTGCGCTGGAGCGTGGGGCGAATATCCTTCGAAAAATTCGATGGTCCGGCTCGAAAACCCTCGCTATCAATTGCCTGCCGGCGCCCCTATATTGATTCCATCGGGGCGACTGCCAGTTGACGCCCACAGGAGAAAACCATGAATGCCTTGAGGAAAAGCGCCGAACGCGGGTTTGCCGACCATGGCTGGCTGCGGAGCTTCCACACCTTCTCGTTTGCCGGCTACTACGACCCCCAGCACATGGGGTTCGGGCCGTTGCGCGTGATCAACGAGGACCGGGTGGATCCGGGCGAAGGGTTCGGGAAGCACCCGCACCGGGACATGGAAATCATCAGCTACGTGCTGGACGGCGAGCTGGAACACAAGGACAGCATGGGCACCGGCTCGGTGATCAAGCCCGGCGACGTGCAGCGCATGAGCGCCGGCACGGGCGTGTTCCACAGCGAGTACAACCCGTCCCCGAGCAAGCCGGTGCACTTTCTGCAGATCTGGATCGAACCGGCGGAGCGCGGGATCAAGCCCAGCTACGAGCAGAAGTACTTCGGGCCCGAGGAAAAGCGCGGCAAGTTGCGCCTGCTGGCTTCGCCGGATGCGCGCGACGGTTCGGTGAAGATCCACCAGGATGCGTACCTGTACGCGACATTGGTGGACGGCGACGAAGAGGTCACCCACGAACTGGCGCCGAGCCGCAAGGCCTACGTGCACATAGCCCGCGGGTCGGCCATCGTCAACGGCCAGCACTTGGGTTCGGGTGATGCGCTCAAGGTCGAGCGCGAACCGAAGGTGGAGATCGTCGGCGGCGACAAGGCCGAGATCCTGCTCTTCGACCTGGTTT
>DASVNF010000030.1:0-17723 GCA_036384015.1 Burkholderiales bacterium | reverse complement strand
TGACGAGCACCCGGCGGCCGTTGGCCAGCCAGTGGCAGATGATGTTGGCGATGGTGTGCGTCTTGCCCGTGCCCGGCGGGCCCTGCACCACCACCCCGTCGGAAGTTTCCAGGAGCTGGACGATGTGGGCCTGTTCGTCGTTGAAGGGTTTGGGGAAGAACAGGTCCTGCGACGGCGCCGCTTCGGCCGGTCCGCGCTCGTGGTACGACGCGCTGACGCCGCGGTAGCGGGGAAGCTCGACGGGAACGGATTCAGTGGCGGGCTCCGTCACCAGCGCGGCGACGGCGCCGGGCAACCGTGCCGTTTCGTCGAGCCGGCCGAGGACTTCGCGGAAACGCTCGAGGTCCTGCAGCGCGACGCTGGCATTGCGCGGCCGGGCGAACAGCACCCAGGCATTGCTGATGTGCAGCGGTTCATCCGCCGCATCGGCCGGCAGCGATGGCGAAACCGCCGCCGGGGCGGCATCGAGGAAGCCGCGGGCGATGGCGAGCAAAGGCTCGTAGCTCGCGGGATCGAACGGCGACAATGAATCGCCGGCCTGTGCGAGAAACGCCTCGGCGGCCTTCTCCGCTTCGGCGATGCCGGGCTTGTCGGCCTGGGCGAACAATTCCAGCTCCAGGCGCGGGTCGACGTCGCGCGGCCGCACTTCGGCGGCCTGGGTCTCGGGATCGAAGCTCAAATCGACCAGCCGGGTGATGAGCGGGTAGCCGTAGCCGGCGCCCGCCTTGCGCGCGACACCCAGGCCCATGCCCCAGACCAGCTCGAGCTGGCCTTCGGTCAGGGCGCCGGCGAGTTCCTGGCGCAACGTGAACAGCTTGACATAGAGCTGCGACACGCGCCGGCGCTTGCGCTCCCCCTCGGCCCAGGGCCGCCAGACGGTTTCGATGTAACGGCTGTACTGGGATTCGACCTCGGCGCGAAACCCGTAGTCGGCCAGGCGCACGCGGGCGCGGGCTTCCACGACCGGGTCGGCCGCTTCGGCGAGCGTGGTTACAGCCAGGGCCGCGTCGCGGTGCGTGCCGGCCGCAATCAATGCCGAGCCTTCGACTTCGGCTGCAAGCTCGGGCGCGACCAGCATGGCGATGCCGACGTTCAACCACGGGGTGAGCCAGGGGCTTTCGGCTTGCGGCGGCACGCCAGGCGGCGGCGGATGCGGAATCGACAACCAGATGTCGTCGTCGCCGTCCGGTCCGCCGTCGTTGAGGCGCAAGCCGTCGATGCCCAGCGCCTGGTGATCGAACAACAGGAAGCTGCCGTGGTCGGCAACGTTCGATACCACCCGGCTGCGCGTGCGCAGCGATTGCTGGGTGTAGTCGACGAGCGCCAGGAGGCGCCGCTGCTGGATGTTCAAGGCCGTTGGGACGGTTCTTTTTTGCTGTGTGTCTCTGTGATCGCGCTTATGTCGCTATCCTACCAAGGGTTGTCGCGACTGTCGCAATGCGCGACGGCGTCCGCGCGGAAAATTATTCGACAGCGCGGTCGGGACCCTCATCCGGCGATGGGAACGCGCGCACTGAAAAAGCGGGAAAGGATTTCGAGCAAACAACTCGTTACGGCGCGGACTTCGCGTTCAGCCTTCGGCGGAGGCTACTGCGCACCACGAAGCTACTGCGAAGACACAAAGGACGAAGGGACACGAAGAAAAACGAAAGCGGCGAATTTGCCCATCGGGTGGAATGGCGGGAGAGTAAGTTCCGCTATCCGATACCACGATGGGAACACTCGTGTCGCTCGCGGCGCGTGGTGGGCTTTTGAGCTACCCGAACCTCGGACCTTCGCCCTGTTCTTCTCCCGTCACCCGTCACGCCTTTCTGTCACCCGTCACGCCTTTGCTATCCGTATGACATATGTAACGTGGACACCCCCATAATGCTGGGGCAGAATTCCGGCCAGGGGCGCCGACGAACAGCCCGTAAGAGCCGTGACGGCGTGACGATCGTGACGCGTGACGGGCGCGAATAACCTGACACATGGAGCATGAAAATGAAGGTTCGCTTGGTTGCCGCCGTATTTCTTGTAACAGCCGGATTGACCGCCGGGCAAGTCTCGGCTGCTGACTCGGGCGGGTATTTCGGGGTTGCCGCCGGGCAGTCGATGGTCGACCTCGATGAGGGGGAGATCAACGCCTCGCTGGCATCGATCGGGTTGGGAGCGAATACGACGGTCGACGATACGGACACCGGATTCAAAATCTTCGGCGGCTACCAGTTCAACAACAACCTGGCCATCGAGGGTGCTTACAGCCGCTTCGGCAAGTTCGCGTCGAACTCCACCATTACCTCCGGCGGCAGCGGGACGGCCAACGGCGAGTGGAGCGGCTACAGCCTCGACGTGGCGGCCCTGGGCATGCTGCCGCTGGGCGAGAAATTCACGCTGTTCGGCCGGGCGGGACTGAGCGTCTGGAACCTGGACTTCGATTTCACCGCTTCCGGTCCCGGCGGCACCGCCACCTTGTCCGAAAGCGAAAGCGGCGTCTCGCCGTTACTCGGCTTGGGCGCAAGCTTCAACTTCACCCCGACCATCGCCCTGCGCGCGGAATACGAACGCCACTTCGCGGTAGGCGACGAAGAGACGACGGGGGATGGCGATATCGATCTGATTTCGGTGGGACTCGTGTTCAAGTTCTAGAAGGCCGTGACGGTCGTGACGCCGTGAGAGGTAGACACGGCATCGCGGCAAGGCGCGGATTGACGGAGATTTCGCCGTAGCTGACGTAATCGTCGGAGCGCACCCCGGCGACCGTCACGTTCGTCACGGCTTTCATGCGCTCTTCTTTTCCACCCTCGGCTCCATCCGCGCCGACAGGTCGGCGATGTTGTGGACCGACACCAGGTGCATGTAGATCCAGCCCATGTGGCCGCTGCGCAGCAGGGTGCCGGAATCCTTGTCGTCGAGCTTGGACAGCTTCGCCTCGTCGACCACGTACAGGCCTTCCAGCTTGAACTTGGTGCCGTCCTTCTGCGTGACGTTGATCACGCGCGGGATGAGCAGGTCGAGGCGCTGCAGGTGCGCGAGGAAATCCTGGGTCCGCTTGGCCTCGATCTGGTAGGCGTTGAGGAACTCGACCGCGCGCTTCAGCGCGGGGCCATCGGTGCCGTCTTCCGCGAACATCGGCTCGCCTTCGTCGGGATTGAAGCCGGCATAGGCCTCGTCGATGCCCACCATGAATTCACCGCCCCCCTTGTCGATCAGCACGAAGGGATAGCGGCGGATGAACGCCGGGATGTAGCCGCCGGTCCAGCGCCCGTCGGCCTCGACGAACAGGTTCTCGTCCTTGCGCAGTCCCAGCAGCGCGATCGGGCTGAGGTTCTTGTTCGCGTCCGGCACGAACACGATGGGCAGTTGCCGGCCCGCGAGGGCGAATTCGTTGCCGGTCAGCGGCACGGAATTGGTGTGCGCCGCATAGGCGAGCGAGGGAACGCCGCGAACCTTGAGCTTGCGATGGGCCTCGCGGTTGAGGGCGGTGGGTTTGTGGTAGAAGAGGAGCGTTGCCATGGCGGGCCTTTTGGGTTTGTTGATGACTGGAGGCGTGTTGTCGGGATTGAGTGCGACCGGCGCAGCCTGGCGCGGCGGTGCGGCGCGCGGCGGTTCAACGCGCGGTTTGGCCGCGGCAGGTCTCGCCCTGACCGGTTCGGGCTTCCGGGCTGCGGCCTTCGCAGGTTTCGCGGCCGCAGGTTTCGATTTCGAAGCCGGT
This sequence comes from Burkholderiales bacterium, assembly GCA_036384015.1. Classification (GTDB taxonomy): domain Bacteria; phylum Pseudomonadota; class Gammaproteobacteria; order Burkholderiales; family JACQAP01; genus JACQAP01. Next base: position 14,029 of record DASVNF010000030.1, on the reverse strand, counting down.
GATCTCGATTTCGAAGCCTGAGGTCTGGATTTTTTTCTGGTTGCCATAAATTTCGGGGGCCGAGAATTCTTCGGGGCCGGGGTTCACGGGCCGCGCAAGAACCAGGAGTTCCACCGTCTTGACCTTACCCGGCCGCGGCTCCTTGCGTGATGGTCGACCGTCCGGAACACCCGTCAGGGTGGACTTCGGCCCTGCGTTTCTTCCGATCGGGACTGCTTTTCGATGGACAGCCGGGGTGCCCATGATATATTCGCGCTCGATTATTGCAACCGCAAGATTCCTCCGGGCACAAGGCGCTGAAAGTGATTTTCCTCCCCAACACCAATTCGATACGGAGGAATGTAACTGTCGTTGTCCTGGCCACCACGTTCGCGGCGCTGGTGGTGGCCGCCACCGCCCTGCTCATCTATGAGGCCCGGACGTTCCGCCAGACCGGGCTCGCCAACCTGCAGACCCAGGTGGAGCTCGTCGCCCGCACCACCGCCCCCGCCCTGGCATTCGACGACCGCAAGGCCGCGCAGGCCAGCCTGGACCTGCTGAAATTCCGCCGGGACGTGCTCTCGGCCTCGCTCTACAACACCGATGGCGAACGATTCGCGAGTTACCGCCGGGGGGGCCCTAACCCGCCCGCCGCGACCCGGGACGACCGTGAGGGCGCCTGGATCGAAGGCAACCAGATCGTCGTAGTGCAGCGCATCATCGAAAACGGCGTCCCGGTCGGCAGCCTGCAATTGCGCGGGGAATACCAGTTGTGGGACCGGCTCCTGGACCACGTGCTGATCCTCGGCGCCGTGATGGTGTTCAGCCTGCTGGTGGCGCTGTTTGTTTCCATCTGGCTGCGGCGGGCGGTGACCGAGCCCATCGTGGCCCTCACCGACGCCGCCCAGCACGTGGTCGAGCAGCGCGATTTCTCGTTGCGCGTGCCGAAAACCACGGGGGGCGAGATCGGCATCCTGGTCGACGCCTTCAACACCATGCTCACCGAGGTCGGCCAGCGTGCGGGGGAGCTCGAGGCCTCGAACAGGGTGCTGACCCGCGAAACCAAGGATCGCGCGGCGGCCGAAGCGGCCTTGCGCGTCGCGGACCGGCGCAAGGACGAATTCCTGGCGATCCTGGCGCACGAGCTGCGCAATCCGCTGGCACCGATCACCAACGCGCTGGCGATCCTGCGCTCCGCGGCGCTGGAACCGGGCGTGGGCAAGGTGCGCGACATCATGGAGCGGCAGTTGCGCCAGCTGGTGCGGCTGGTCGACGACCTGCTCGACGTTTCGCGCATCACGACGGGCAAGCTGGTCCTGCGCAAGGACGCCGTCGACCTGGTGGAAATCGTCCATGCCGCGGCGGACACGGTAAGGCCGCTCATGGAGTCGAGGCAGCACAAGCTTTCCCTGCACCTGCCCGCGCACCCTGTGCCGATGCATGCCGACAACGTGCGCCTGGGACAGGTGGTTTCCAACCTTCTGAACAACGCTGCCAAGTACACCGAGCCCGGCGGGAACATCGACGTTTACATGGAAGCGCAAGACAAAGAGGTGGTGCTGCGCATCGTGGACAGCGGCATCGGCATTTCCGCGGAAATGCTCACCGAGGTGTTCGACATGTTCCGCCAGGCCGACAGTTCGGTCGAGCGCACCCAGTCCGGCCTGGGCGTGGGCCTGACCCTCGCCCGGCGGCTGGTGGAACTGCACGATGGCAGCATCAGCGCCAGGAGCAGCGGCCTGGGGCTCGGCAGCGAGTTCGAAGTGCGGCTGCCCGCCCGGAACATGTCGGAGACGGCGACCGCGGGAACGGCGGCAAACCAGGACGATTCGGCCTCGGGGCCGCGTCGCATCCTGGTGGTGGACGACAACGTGGATTTCGCGGACACCCTGGCGGCACTGCTCGCGCAACTGGGCCATGAAGTGCGCGTGACCCACAATGCGGCGGAAGCGCTCAGGGAAGCGCCCGCCTTCGCGCCGCATCTCGCCTTCCTCGACATCGGCATGCCGGGAATGAACGGCTACGAGCTCGCCAAAAAACTCAGGTCCCTGCCGGAAACTGCGCGTACTGTGCTGATTGCTGCAACGGGCTACGGCCAGGATGACGACCGGCAGAAATCCCGCGAAGCGGGCTTCGACCGGCACCTGGTGAAGCCGGTGGAACTGCGGACGGTGGAAGCCATCCTGGCGGCCTATTCGGCGCAAACCGAGCACCAGTCGGGTTGACAGGGGAGGAAGCGGCGCAATGCGAGTCAATGCAGCAACGGAAGACAGGCGGGTCGCCACCCAGGTTTGGCGACACCGGGGCGGAATGGCGCGCAAGTGCTGCGTCGTGGCATTGCTTGGCAGCACCACCTGTCTCGCGGCGGCGGCGAGCCGGGAACCGATAGACATGTCCATCGAGGAACTCAGCGGCCTGACCGTGACTTCGGTGTCGCGCCATGCAGAACCGCTCTCGGGCGCGGCGGCTTCGATTTTCGTGATCACCAGCGAGGACATCCGGCGCTCCGGCGCCACCAGCCTGCCGGAAGTCCTGCGCCTCGCGCCGAACCTCGAAGTGGCGCGCATTGACACCGGCGCGTACGCGATCACGGCGCGGGGTTTCAACACCATCATTGCCAACAAGCTGCTGGTACTGATCGACGGGCGCGTCGTCTACTCGGAACTGTTCGGCGGGGTGTTCTGGGAAGCGCAGGACGTGATACTCGGGGACATCGAGCGCATCGAAGTCATCAGCGGCCCGGCGGCGGCGACCTGGGGCGTGAACGCCGTCAACGGCGTCATCAATGTCATCACGCGCAAGGCCGCCGACAGCCAGGGCACGCTTGCCACGGTCGGCGCCGGCAACCGCGAGGCCGGCGTTTCGCTGCGCCAGGGCTTCAAGCTCGGCGACGACGGCCACATGCGCCTTTACGGCAAGGTCTGGAGCCAGGAGGAAACGACCCGGGAGAACGGCGTCGAGGCCGGCGACCAGTGGGATCGCGGCCAGGTCGGCTTTCGCGCCGACTGGGGCAGGCCCGCAAGCGCCTTCACCTTGCAGGGCGACGCCTATGACGCTGCGTCGGAGGAACGCCCGGGCTTCGCGCCGGTGGATGTGAGCGGTGCAAACCTGCTCGCGCGCTGGTCGCAGGCGCGCGATGACGACTCCAGCCTGGAAGTGCAGGCCTATTACGACAAGGCCGATCGCAAGGACGAGTTCCTGCTCAACGAGGAAGCGGAGATTTTCGACCTGCAGGCCCGCCACGCGCTGCCCGTCGGCATCCATCGGGTGACCTGGGGCGGCGGCTACCGCAAGGTGCGGGACAAATCCGATCCCGGCCAGTTTTTCGCATTCGTGCCGAGCGAACAGGAGTTCGACCTCTACAACCTGTTCGGGCAGGTGGAGATCCGGGTTACGCAAGACCAGAATGTGACCCTCGGCCTGCGCTACGAGCACAACGACTACACCGGCTGGGAAACGCTGCCGAGCATTCGCGCCGCATACCAGCTGACGCCGAGCCAGTTGCTGTGGGCCGCGGTGTCGCGCCCGGTGCGCTCGCCCGCGCGGCTGGACCGCGAGATCGTGTTCCCGTCCCAGCCGCCCTACTTCCTCGCCGGCGGACCGAACTTCGATGCGGAAACCGCCACGGTGTATGAGCTCGGCTACCGGGCGCAGCCGACGGCATCGCTGTCGTACTCGGTCACGGCCTTCCAGCATCGGTATGACAACCTGCGCAGCGCGCAAATCGTCGCCGGGCAGATCTTCATCGAGAACGGTTTCGAGGGCGACGTCACCGGCCTGGAGGGCTGGGGCAACCTGCAGGTGCTGCCGGCGTGGCGCCTGGGGTGGGGCGGCATGGTCCTGCACAAGGACCTGCATCTGAAGCCCGGGGCCAACGACCCGACCGGGGGGTCAAACCTGGGCAACGATCCCGATTACCAGCTGATGCTGCGCTCGTCGCACAACCTCACGGAGAAGCATGAACTGGATTTCATCATCCGCCATGTCGAGGAGTTGCCGCAGCCTGAAGTGCCCGCGTACACGGCACTCGATGCGCGGATAGGCTGGCACGTGACGCCGGCGATGGAAGTGTCCCTGGCGGTGCGAAACCTCCTGGACGAACACCATCCGGAATTCGCCAACGCGGTTACCCGCAGCGAAATCGAACGTTCCGCGTTTCTGAAAGTGGTGGTGCGGCAATGACAGGAATGAACAGCACGGGATCGCAGGCCTTGCTCGCCAGGCTGTTGGCGGCATGCCTGCTAGCGCTTTGCTGCGTGGCGCCGGCGCAGGCACAGGAGGCGGTCTACTCCGCGGACAGCGTCAAGGCGGCTTACCTGTTCCATTTCGCGGGCTATGTGGAATGGCAACCCCAATCGCTGCCCGGCACGCTCACGATCGGCATCATCGGCGACCGCGGCGTGGCGGCGGAATTGAGGCGCATCCTGCCGGGACGCAGCATCGGCGTGCGGAACCTCAAAGTGCGGGAGATGGCGGCGGCCGATGACCTCTCGGGCGTGCAGATCCTGTTCGTCGGCCAGGACGACACCGCCAGCATTCCCGCCCTCGCTGAAAAGGCGCGCAAGCTGCATATCGTGCTGGTAAGCGATGACGCGGGCCTGGATCGCGGATCGGTGATCAACTTCGTCACCGCCGATCGCCGCGTGCGATTCGAGATCTCGCTGCGCGCCGCCGAGCAGGCCGGCATCAAGATCAGCTCACGGCTGCTGTCCGCGGCGCTCAGGCTCAAGCGCAGTTTCTTCACGCCGCGGAGCGCGCTCGCACATCTGGGCGATGAAGCGAGAGAAAAGAGAGAAGAGAAAAGAGAAAAGGTAAGGTCGGTCCTGCTGAGTTAAGAACGGAAAAAGAGAAATACGAAGAAAAAGGCAAAAAGCTTCACGTTCTCTTCGTCCTCCCTCTTTTCTCTTTTCTCTTTTCTCTTCTCTCTTTTCTCTTTTCTCTGCCCCAAGAAGGCTTACGCCTTCTTGGTCGCCTGCCACGAGATGAACTGCACCCCGGCCGCGCGCTTCGCCCAGATGGCGTGATACAGCAGGTCCAGGGTGCGGTTCTCGCCTTTGACGGTCACTTCGAATTTCGCCGCGCCGCTGACGATGGCAACGGGACCGTAGGTGCGGACGTTCGATTCGCCCTGGGTCATCGTCCGGTACTTCACGTTCCCCGATGTGATCGATTCGATGAAGCTCTTCTTGGTGTCCTGCACCGTGCTGGAGTGGATGTAGACCAGGTCTTCCCCGAACAGCTTGTTCATCGCCGCGCCGTCGCCGCTCATCTGCGCCGCGAAGCGGGCCTTCTCGGCCTTCAGGGCCTCGTCCACGGTGATGGTGCCGGACACGTCCTGCGGGCCCGAAGGGGCGGCGCGAAGGACGAGGAAATTGGAAATGGTGTCGATGATTTTGAACATGATGCCTCCGTTGTCATTATCAGGTGAAAGGGTAAAGGTAAAAGGTAAAAGTAAAAAGGCCGATAGTGCCGCCGCCCAATGAAACGGCGGCATCCACCGCCGTGACCCCGCTTTTACCTTTCCGCTTTTACCTTTCCCCTTTCAGCTTTTTGCTCCGACGTCTGCGTCTGGCGCCTAGAGCCACCCGCAATTCGGTTCCGGCGCCGAGGCCGTATCCCTGACCACCACATTCCGGCTTTTCGTGCCGAGATCCCCGGCGGCGACGGTCTTCCTGGCCCAGTGATTTTTCCACTCGCCTTCGGTGCAGCCCAGCAGGACGTCGCTGCCGCCCGCCTTGTGCGCAAGCAACGCGCAGTCGCTGACAGTCGTGGTTTCCGGCACCCAGCGGGTCGTGTTCAGCGAGCTGGCCGTGTCGCCGGCGAAAACGACCATGCAGAGCTTGCCGGGATCCTTGATGCCGTCCTTCTTGTCCGTCCAGGCCTTGATGCCGCCGGCCAGCAGGGCCTGGCGCAATTCGAGGTGAATGCGGCGATCTTTCTCGAACACTTCCTTCTTGATTTCGCCCTTCGAATAAGCGCGGCAGACGTCGAAGAACGCCGCTTCGACTTCCGTGTCGGTGACCTTGAGCTTCTTCGCCGCTTCGAGCGTTTCTTCCGGCCTGGCCTCGGAGGCGAACAATTCCTTCACCTGCAGCGCGCCCGGCAACTGCCGCGCCTCGCCCATGTTCGCCGGCTCGGTGCAGGTGCTGCCGTCGGGAAGCGTGATGATCCGGCCGACGTCCTCCTCTATCTTGATTCCGGCCGGCTCCTTTGCTTTCTGCGCCGAACATCCCGCCATCAGACATCCCGCTGCAAGAAAAATGACCGCTACGCACGCCAATCCACCCCGCAGACTTCTTTGCATTTTTATACGTTCCCGGCTTGTTGTCAGAATCTGAACGTCGGTTCGCGACGGAACACCACTTCGTCTCCCTGCGGCCGCACTACATAGGCGTGGCCGCTGAAAACCTGGAGCGCCATCGCCCCCACGCCGGCGATGGTGAGCACCACGCCCAGCACCCAGCCGATCAACGGCACCGAGCAGAATGCCAGCATTCCGGCCAAACCCAAAGCGAGCATGAAGGCGCGCAGGCCGCTGCCCGGCAGCTTCCTGGGACGGGCGCCGACGATGGCGTCGGTAACGGACATGACGCCGGCAAGGTAGCCGAAGATCAGCATCACCGGCCAGAGCATGGCCAGGACGAAGGCGAGCGGAATGCCGACCACGGTCATCGCCAGCACCAGCGCGGCCAGCGGCATGCACAGGATCATGACGAGGCCGATGCCCAGGCATGCGAACTGGCGCGAGCGCACCAGCTGCCCGACCTTGGACGTCGTGACGGGTCCGGAAACGATGCCCAGCAGGCCGAGGAAAAACAGGCCGACGGTAAAGGCGATCGCGAGGGTCCAGCCCGCGACCTGCGACAACGGCTGGAAATCACCGTCGAAATCGACCTCGGGATGGTTCGTGCCGCCGCTGATCACCGCCCCGGTTTCAATCACGGGTTCGGCGGGGCCGCGGTAGGTGAGCTTGCCGGTGATGCGCGCATTCGGTCCGACCTCGAGGCTGCGCGCAGCGATGGTGACATTGCCGGCGACGTGCCCGTCGATCATCACCCTGTCGCCGAACACCGCGAGCTGGTGCCCGACTTTGCCGAGCACGCGCACCGTGCGTCCGGCGATGGTCGCCTTGCCCGCGACATTCGCCGATTTCGCGATCTCGACATTGCCGCCGGCCAGCCGAGCATTGCCGTTGACCGTCGATTCGAGCACGACGCTTACGCCGGATGCATAGAGGTCGTCGCCGACCGGTGCGGAAATCTCCACCGTTCCCCCGGACAGCACCGCGTCGCCCGCCACCGCCGTCTGCAGCGACACCTGGCCACCCGCGATGAAGGCATCGCCTTCCACCGGAGTGCCAGGCGTAAGGTTGCTGCCTGCACCGAAGTAGTCGCCGGCGATGACGGTTTCATGACGTCCCGCCATCTTTTCCGATTGCTGCGCGGTCGCGAGCAACGGCATGAGGCAGGCGAGCATGAAACCCGTGACGAGGTGGCGACGTGACGGTTGTGACGGGGTGAAAACACGAAGTACGAAGCGCAACTTCAAAGTCTGGTTTTTTTCGGCATTCATCTTTGTCCTCCCTCTCGGCCCTTACTCGTCAGCCGTCACGACCGTCACGTTCGTCACGGCTACTTCCCGGTGAGCGTAATCCCCGTCGGTCCCGTCCCCGACTCCTGGACAATGGCGCCGTCTTCCGCGGATCCGGCGTAGTGGGCGGTGTGGGCGGGAACGACGATGGTGGTGCCGGGGCCGTAGCCCTTGATCGAGCCCTCGTCGTATTTGTCGCCCGCGCCGAAATAATACGTGCCGGAAATAACGGTAACGACGCGGTTGTCGGGATGGAAGTGCGCCGGAATTTTCACGTTCCGGGAAATTTTCGCGCGCACCGTATAGGGACCGTCCTTCGGATTGCCGTCGATCAGTGCCACCGATACCCCGGGAACATTGGCATCGGCCCGGTAGGTGATCGCGGCGGGGGGCATGATCTTCACTTCGTCGGCCAGGATTGGGGCCGCGCCCATTGCCGACAGGCCCAACAGGGCGAGAGACGAGAAGCGGGAGAAGATCCGCCGGGCCGGGACTTCGCGCATGGGGGGGTTCCTCGAGGATTTGAATTTGGACTGATTTGCCCCGGCGCAGTTCGTTAAACGGTTGATCGGACTGGAGGAAAATGCGGCGCCCTCCAAGAGGGACGACGCCCGGAATCCGGCAGAGTCGGGCATGACACCGTAGCTGTTCTTCTCTCGGGGTTCCTTTAGTATTCCATTCAGGCATAGAAGATATGACCTGCATCGGTCTATTGTGCGATGCCACATTCCTGTTTAATGCAGTCCATGCGAGGGACGAAAGGGTTTTCGTTCCACCTACCCCGAAATGGAGGGGCACCGCAAAGCTAAACATTTATGCTCAATTGGAAGGAGATTTACATGAACGCTACCAAACTCATCATCGCAGCCGGTTTTGCCATCGCCACCACGGGCGCCTTCGCTGAAACAGGTGTCCGGTCCGCCAGCATCGACAACGTTTCCAACGTCTACGGCCGTGCCGGCGTAGCGGCGGTCAAGATCCAGGGCGCGACGGCGGTTTCCACCCAACCCGGCAATGTGGCCGACTCCGGACGTGAAGTCGTGAAGGGCGAGACCCAAATCGCCGTCACGGCAGGTTCGAAGGACGTCAACGCAGCCGACCGCTCGTAATACCCGGGTTCGCGGCGGGGAGCTTGTGCCCCGCCACCAACCTGTACCAAAACAGACGGCGCACCGCTTTCGCGGTGCGCCGTTTGCTTTTGGGCACAATCTTTAAGATTATCCTTATATTTCATGTAATTTACCCAGGAGCGTCATACGAAAAATTGAACGAAAACGCTTTCAATGCGTGTCCATTTTGTTGGTAGCCGCTCACATCAAGGCTAAATTGATGCGGCGGGATGCCGGGCAACGGCCCCACCATCGATGGTGGGGCCGCCCGCATCTGCCTACCTGCCTTGATCCCGTAACGCGCCGCTATTCCCGGAGGCAGGGGGGCCATCCTTTCCCCTTTCCCCTTTCCCCTTTCCTTCCCTTTTCTTCGAATACCCCTCTTGTCGCAGTGCATGATTGACGTCGGACCAGAGAGGACATTACCCTTCGCCGCTCTTACTTGCCCGCCAAGCAATTCCGAGCGGGCACCCGGCCATAAAGAGCCGGAGAAAAAGCCGGAGCCAAAGCTCCGCTGCAAGTACTCTGGCAATACGCCGGGGGAGGAGGAACCGGACGACCTGGAAAGGCACACCCTGCCTTCACCCTTGACGCCAGGTTCAAAATAAGAAGAAGACGGCCTCATCGGGGGGAACCACAAGCCTCCCGCCGATGGGGCCGCCTCATTTTCCGCGTCCCAGACTCTTCAGCGCCCCATAAATCCTTCACCGCAGAGGCGCGGAGGATTTAAGAATCAGTGCGTGGCCGACATCACCAGTGAAGGCCAGGCGACATAGCCGAGGAACTGGTCCGGTTCGAGCAGCACGACTGCCTTGTCGCGCAGTTCGCGCGCCGACGGCGTGTCGCCGTCCTTGAGGTATTGCTGGATCACCACGATGGGATCGTCGCCGGGCCGGCAATCGAGGGAGCGTCCCGTCAGTTCCACCCGCCTGCCCTTGTAGGCTTCCGTGTTCGGGTCGCGGCCGAAGCGCGAGGGCCCGAAATCCATCTTGCCCATGTGCTGGAACGGGAACGCCGCTTCGGCGTGCGCGGCATAGAAGGACCACACCTGGAACAGCTCGATGCCGGTGACGCCATTGACGAAATGCAGCGCCGCGTCGCGGCACAGTGCCGAACACACCAGCCGCTTGCGATAAAGCAGCGCCCATTCCGGATGCCGGTCGAAGAACTCCTCGCGCTCGGCGCGCGCGATGCGCGCGAGCTTCTTCAAGTCGGTTTTTGTTATTCGTTCGAAACTGCGTTCTTCACTCATCGCGATAAGTGCAGCCGAAAGGTCAAAGCGGAAAGGTAAAGCAAGGGCGGCCAGCGTCTTTTACTTTCACCTTTTACCCTTAGCCTTTTACCTGATTTCCCGTCCACCCGGGCGACGACGCTTCGCTAGGTCCGGTACTTGTCGAGTACAGCGCGATCGACCTCGACCCCCAGTCCCGGGCCGGACGGAATCCCGACCCAGCCGCCGACCTGCTCGATCGGCTGGGTGATCAGGTGCAGGCGGAACGGGTGCGAGGAGCGGTCGTACTCGAGGATCGGTTCCTGCGCGAACAGGGAATGGTGCGCAACGGGCACCGCCGCAAGGAGCTGCAGGGACGCGGCCTGCGCGATCGCGGATCCCCAGACATGCGGATTGACCTGCACGCCGTGCGCCTGCGCAAGGGCGATGATGTGCCGGCCCGCCGAGATGCCGCCGCAGGATCCGAGGTCCGGCTGCGCGACGTCGACGGCGCCCGCGCCGAGGAATTCGCGGAATCCGAACAGCGTGTGTTCGTTCTCGCCGCCGGCGATGGGCATGGAGAGTTTCTGGCGCATTTCGGTGTAGCCCGTGATGTCCTCGGGCACCACGGGTTCCTCGTACCAGCGCAGGTTGTACTGTTCGAGCGCGCGGCCGAGCCGCAAGGCGTCGGCGCGTCCATAAGCATGATTGGTGTCGACCATCAGCGTGATCGGCTTGCCCTGGATGGCGCGGCCGATTTCCGCCATGCAGGCGATGTCGTCGTCGACGCCGTAGCCGAGCTTCACCTTCATGATCGAGAAGCCGGCCTCGAAATGGCGGATCGCCTCTTCGCCGAGGCGTTTGGCTTCGCCCTGGCCCTTGACACGATAGAAACCGGTGGCGTAGGGCTGCACCCTGGTACGGAATGCGCCGCCCAGCAGGCGGTACACCGGCACCTCGTGATGCTTGCCGGCGATGTCCCACAACGCCATGTCGACCGCGCTGATGGCGGAAATGACCGAGCCCTTGCGGCCATAGTCGCGGGTCATGTGGTACATGCGGTGCCAGAGCACCTCGGTATCCAGCGGATCGGCGCCGGTGACCAGCGGCCGCAGCGCCTTGTCGATCACGGTTGCGGCGATCTCCGGCGGCTCCAGGCCCTGCGCAAAAGCCTCGCCCCAGCCGCTGATGCCGGCGTCGGTGAGCACTTCGATGAGGGTGGCGGAGCGCTGGCGCACCCAGCCCTGGGAGAAAGCGAACGGCTCGGCCAGCGGGCTTTTCAGGACGTGGATCTTGATGTCGGTGATCTTCATTGTCATTGTTGTTCTGGTTGGAGTTGTCATGGACGATCGCGGCCGGTATCGCACCGGCGCGCAATCGGAGCGACAATTATCCAACAGTTGCCGCCGGCGATCATGGAGGCGGCCCGGACGCAGGGCCCACAAGGAGAGGAGGTGCGCGATGTACCGCAAAATCCTGTTGCCGACCAACGGTTCGGCGCTGTGCGAATCGGCGGTCAAGAAGGGCATCGAGTTCGCCAGGTTCGCGGGGGCGGGGGTGGTCGGCTTCCACGCGATCCCCGCCACGTCCTACCTGATCTATACGGAAGCGGGCCCCAGCGATGTCCTGGCCGAGCAATTCGAGCGCGATGCGATGGCGCGGGGCGAGCAGCTGGTTGAAGCCGTGCGCACCCAGGCGCAGGCCGCCGGCCTCGAATGCGACACCCTGTTGATGACCAACGACCACCCCTGGGAAGCCATCATCGAGGCCGCCAATACCAAGGGCTGCGACCTGATCTTCATGGCTTCGCATGGCCGCCGCGGCCTCTCGGCCCTGCTGCTGGGCAGCGAAACGGCCAGGGTACTGACCCATACGACCATCCCGGTGCTGGTTTACAGGTAGGCGCCGCTGGCGGCGGTATCGAAGGGATCCAGGGAGCGGATAGAGAGGCAAGGCGACGAAAGGGAAGGATCATCGCCCTGCCAAGCCAAAAACCCGGGGGAGTTTTGACTCGGATATTTCAACGGCCCGACGACGCCCGACTTCAGGGCTTGCAGGGATATCCCGTCCGCAGGCCCTGGATGATCAGATAGCGCCGCGGCCGATACCGCTGCTCGGGGTGCGATTCGAGGTATTGGCGGACGGCGTCGAACGCCAGTTTTTGCGGATCGCCGCCGGTGACGCAGAACAGCGTGCCGTCCCATTCCTTGCGCGCCGCCTCGACATACATCATGGCCACGTCACGCGATCCCGGGTTTTGCATGAATCCGAGCAGCTCGTTGCCGTCGTCCTCCGCGCTCGCCAGGGCGGGAGCCATCAGCAACAACGCGATCACGAGGTTTTTCACGGATTCTGCCTGTCGGATTCGATGCAGGCACATGCCTGCCGGGGGTCTGGTGCCGCTGGCCGGAGTCGAACTGGCGACCTTCGCATTACGAATGCGCTGCTCTACCAACTGAGCTACAGCGGCGTGGGCGCGCATTATAAGGCCGGTGGCTCCTGCGCCACAACCCGAGCTGGCAAGCCCTCCGCACCTCTGCGGTCAAGGGTAATTCTTCAGCGGTGCTTGAAAACAGGCTTGCGCTTCTCGATGAAGGCGGCCATGCCCTCCTTCTGGTCCCCGATGGCGAAACCGGAATGGAACAGGCGGCGCTCGAAGCGCACGCCTTCGGCGAGCGTGGTCTCGTATGCGCGATTGACCGACTCCTTGGCCATCATCACCACGGGCAGCGACAGTTCGCAGATCTTTTCGGCGACCTTCATGACTTCGGCGACCAGGCCGGCGGCGGGCACCACGCGGCTGACGAGGCCCACGCGCTCCGCTTCCGCGGCGTCCATCATGCGCGCCTGGCCGAGCAATATCATTTCCATCGCCTTCGATTTGCCGACGAAGCGCGGCAGCCGCTGCGTGCCGCCGGCGCCGGGGATGATGCCGAGGTTGATCTCGGGCTGGCCGAACTTCGCGTTGTCCGCCGCGATGATGAAATCGCACATCATCGCCAGCTCGCAGCCGCCGCCGAGCGCGAAGCCCGCCACCGCGGCGATCACCGGCTTGCGGCAGCGGTTGATGCGTTCCCAGTCGGCGGTGATGAAGTCTTCCCTGTAGACGTCCATGTAGGATTTCTCCTGCATCTCCTTGATGTCGGCGCCGGCGGCAAAGGCCTTTTCACTGCCGGTCACCACCATGCAGCCGATGCTGTCGTCGGCTTCGAAAACATCGAGGGCCGCCGCCAGTTCGCGCATCAGCGCCGGCGACAGCGCATTGAGCGCCTTGGGCCGGTTCAAAGTGATGAAGCCGACCTTGCCGCGGGTTTCGACGATGATGTTTTCGTAGGCCATGAACCATCCTTCCGTATTTATAATGCGCGGACGCGCAACCAGACGAGAAAAGGAAAAGACGCCGTGAAATTCAACGCCATTTTATTTGATATCTCCGAGGGCGTCGCCACGATCACGCTCAACCGCCCCGACAAGCTCAACGCTTTCACCGCGGAGATGCACGACGAGTTGCGCGAGGCGATGAAGCAGGTGAAAACCGGCGCGGGCGTACGCGCGCTGATGATCACCGGCGCGGGCCGCGGCTTCTGCGCCGGCCAGGACCTCTCGGAGCGCATGATGGATCCGGGCGCGGCGAAAGTGGATGTCGGCGACTCGCTGGACAAGAACTACAACCCCTTCCTGAAGGGCTTGCGCGCGCTGCCGATCCCGGTGCTCTGCGCGATCAACGGCGTGGCGGCCGGGGCCGGATGCAACCTCGCGCTGGCCGGCGACATCGTCGTCGCGGCGAAGTCGGCAAGCTTCATCCAGGTGTTTAGCCGCATCGGCCTGATCCCGGATGCCGGCGGCACCTATGTGCTGCCGAGGCTGGTAGGCACCGCGCGCGCGATGGCGGCCGCGATGCTGGCGGAGAAAGTCAGCGCGGAACAGGCGGTGGAATGGGGGATGATCTGGAAGTGCTACGACGACGACCAGTTCGCGGAGCAGGCGCGCGCGCTCGCGAAGCAGCTGGCCGGACAGGCGACAAAGGCGCTGGGACTCACGAAGCGCGCGATCTACGCCTCGTCGTCGAACAGTTTCGAACAGCAGCTGGACCTGGAGCGCGATCTGCAGCGCGAAGCCGCGGCGAGCGGCGACTTCAGGG
>DASVNF010000029.1:0-23474 GCA_036384015.1 Burkholderiales bacterium | reverse complement strand
GCGCCTGGGGAGCGGCCGCGCCCGGCGGCTCAGCGCGGGGCTTTTGTTCCACTGCCGGACTTTCGGCGGGCAGGTGCTCCGTGCCTATATTGGGAAGGTCGACCGGTTTTGACACCGTATTGGCGGGCGGCGTATCGCTGTAATGGACCTTGCCTTCACGATCTATCCACTTATAGACGCCGGCCGCCGCCGCCGGCGCGGCGCACAGCAGCATCGCCGCCATTGCGAGAGCCTTCTGCATGATGCCTCCTCTTTTCGGCTTTACGCCTCGCTTCGCGAGGGCGCGATGACTTCGCGGTTGCCATTGGATTGCATGCTTGAAACCAGCCCTGCCCGTTCCATCTGCTCAATCAACCGCGCGGCGCGGTTGTAACCGATCCGCAGGTGCCGTTGGACCAGGGAGATCGAGGCGCGCCGGGATTTGACCACGATCTCGACGGCCTGGTCGTAAAGCGGATCGGCCTCCGCATCCTGTTCGCCGTTGCCGCCGCCGTTCTCGGCTTCGGCCTCGCCACCTTCGAGGACCTCGTCGATGTATTGCGGCTGCCCGCGTGACTTCAGATATTCCACGACCTTGTGTACTTCCTGGTCCGCCACGAAGGCACCGTGCACCCGCTGCGGATAGCCGGTGCCCGGGGGCAGGAACAGCATGTCGCCCTGCCCCAGCAGCTGTTCGGCGCCCATCTGGTCGAGGATGGTGCGCGAATCCACCTTGCTCGAAACCTGGAACGCGATGCGGGTCGGGATGTTGGCCTTGATCAGGCCCGTGATCACATCCACCGAGGGTCGCTGCGTCGCCAGGATCAGGTGGATGCCGGCGGCCCTGGCCTTCTGCGCCAGGCGGGCGATCAACTCTTCCACCTTCTTGCCGACCACCATCATCAGGTCGGCCAGTTCGTCTATGACCACGACGATCAGCGGTAATTCCTTTACCGGCTCCGGTTTTTCCGGGGTGATGGTAAAGGGATTCGTCAGCGGCTTGCCGGCCTTCTCCGCCTCCCTGATTTTCTGGTTGAAACCGGACAGGTTGCGCACGCCGAACGTGGACATCAGTTTGTAGCGCCGGTCCATTTCGCCCACACACCAGTTGAGCGCGTGCGCGGCCTGCTTCATGTCCGTGACTACGGGTGCCAGCAGGTGCGGAATGCCCTCATAGACCGAGAGTTCGAGCATCTTCGGATCGACCAGGATCAGGCGCACATCCTTTGGGGGCGCCTTGTATAGCAGCGACAGGATCATGGCGTTGATGCCGACAGACTTCCCGGACCCGGTGGTGCCGGCCACCAGCAGGTGGGGCATGCGGGCGAGATCGGCGACGATCGCGTTGCCGGCGATGTCCTTGCCGAGGGCCAGCGTCAGGGGCGATGCCAGTTCCGCATAGACTTTCGACGACAGGATTTCCGCCAGGCGCACCGTCTGGCGCTTTGGATTGGGGATCTCCAGGCCCATGCAGGACTTGCCTGGGATGGTTTCCACGACGCGCACGCTGACTACCGACAAAGCGCGCGCAAGATCCTTCACCAGATTGATGATCTGGCTGCCTTTTACGCCGACCGCGGGCTCTATCTCGTAGCGGGTGATCACCGGGCCAGGCTGGGCGGCAACGACCTTCACGTCGATGTTGAAGTCGGAAAGCTTCTTTTCGATTAGCCTGGAGGTGTATTCCAGCGTGTCGGCGGAGAGGAGTTCGATGTCGCCCGGCGGCTCGTCAAGCAGGTGCAGCGGGGGCAGCGGCGAGTCCGGCAGGTCCTCGAACAGCGGTTTCTGTTTCTCCTTGATCACGCGATCCGATTTCGGGATCTCGATACGGGCAGGCTCGATGCGGACCGGTTCATGCTCCTCGAAGCGCTTGCGTTCGACTTCGACGATTTCCTCGCGCTCCTCGATCGCCTGTTCACCCGCCTTGCGATCCTCTCGCGCATGCCACTGCTCGCGCAGGAACAGGTAGCCATCCTCGATCGCGCCGCCGAGTTTTTCGATGAATGCAACCCAGGACATGCCGGTGAACAGCGACATGCCGACGCCGGCCAGGACCAGGAGCAGCAGCGTGCTGCCGGTGAAACCGAACACCTTGGCGAACAGCTCGCTGATGACGCCGCCGAGCACGCCACCCGGCGGCTGCGGGAGCGGGAGCTTCAGGGTGTACAGCCGCAACGCCTCGATGGCGGCGCTGGCGCAGATGAGGAGCAGGAAACCGCTGCCGGCGACCGCAACCGAACGCCGGTCGGTTTCCGGGACAACATCGATGCGCCGATAGCTCCACGCTACCGCGCCGATCAGGAATACCACCCACCACCAGGCGGAAAGGCCGAACACGTACAGCAGGATGTCGGCGATCCACGCACCGGCATTGCCACCGGCGTTCGCCACCTGCGAACCTGTCGCCTGATGCGACCAGCCGGGATCGGACCTGCTGTAAGTGAGCAGGATGAGGACGAGGTACAGCGCCGCCCCGACCAGCAGCAGCCACCATGATTCGCGCAACAACGCGGCGATCTTCGGCGGCAGTGGTTTGCGCGGCTCCTTCGACGGCGCGGGCTTTGACTTCGAAGCGGACAGCGTTCGCAAGAAATTACCTTTTCAGTTTCAAAGGATTATATCCCAGCACACGGCGGCAATCTAAGCCGATTTGGGTTGCGTGGACATGCGCTTTCGCTCGCTGCTACAGTTTGATTTTCCTACGCTTGCCCACACATAAAAAACCAAACCATGAGCACCAACAGCAAACATGCCCGGCTCCTGATCCTGGGTTCCGGACCGGCGGGCTATACGGCCGCCATCTATGCCGCGCGGGCCAACCTGAATCCGGTACTAGTCACCGGAATCGTCCAAGGCGGGCAATTGACCACGACGACGGAAGTGGATAACTGGCCGGCCGATGTAATGGGCGTGCAAGGCCCGGAACTGATGGAGCGTTTCCACAAGCATGCGGAACGATTCAACACCGAGATCATTTTCGACCACATTCACACCGTGAAGCTGGGCGTGAAGCCGATGCAACTGATCGGCGACCAGAACACCTATACCTGCGATGCCCTCATTATCGCCACTGGTGCGTCCGCCCGCTATCTGGGCTTGCCTTCGGAGCAAGCCTTCATGGGCAAGGGGGTGTCGGCCTGCGCCACCTGCGACGGCTTCTTCTACAAAGGCCAGGATGTCGCCGTGGTGGGAGGCGGCAATACCGCCGTCGAAGAGGCGCTGTATTTGTCCAACATTGCCAAGAGCGTGACCGTGGTGCATCGGCGTGACAAGTTCCGCGCGGAAGCAATCCTCGTCGACCGGCTCATGGAGAAGGCGAAGCACGGTAACGTCAGGCTGGAATGGAACTACACGCTCGACGAAGTCCTGGGTGACAAGAAAGGCGTCAACGGCATCCGCATCAAATCCTCCGCGGGAGGCAGTTCCCGGAATCTGTCGCTGGCGGGGGTCTTCATTGCCATCGGCCATACCCCGAATACCCAGATATTCCAGGACCAGGTCGAAATGGTGAATGGATACATCGTGACCAGGGGCGGCAACGAGGGAAATGCCACCGCCACCAGCGTTCCCGGCGTCTTCGCCGCCGGCGACGTGCAGGACCACGTCTATCGCCAGGCGGTCACCAGCGCCGGCACCGGCTGCATGGCGGCGCTGGACGCCGAGAAGTATCTCGAAGAACTCGGTTAACCCTTAACCGCAGAGGCGCAAGGGCGCGGAGAAAGGCCGCAAAGGCAAAGCAAAAAGCGCAAGGAAAAAATTCTTCATCTGAATACTCGGCGGGGTTTCATGGGGTCATTGCTGTTGTTTGCGCTCCCTTTGCGCCTACGCGCCTTTGTGGTTGATAGCCTCGAACAAACATGCCCAAGCATCCAGCCAAGCCGGAGCCAGCGGCCGCGGAATCCGCGGATGAAGCGGATTTGCTGCGGGAAGCCCTTCAGGGCGTCGCACCGATTGCCGACGCCGGCAAGGTAAGCCTCCGCAAACCTCCGCCCGCCCCCATCCCGGTGCAGCAGCTGCGGGATGACGCACGGGTGCTGGCGGACAGCCTGTCCGACAGCGTTCCGCTGGAAGTCGGCCTGGAAACCGGCGAAGAGCTGGTGTTCCTCCGCGACGGCCTCCCCATTCAGATCCTACGCAAGCTTCGGCGCGGCCAGTGGGTGATCCAGGACCAGCTGGATCTTCACGGCCTGCGCAGCGACGACGCCCGACAGTTGCTGGCCGAATTCCTGTCCGAAGCACTGAAGCAAGGCCTTCGCTGTGTCTGCCTGATCCACGGCAAGGGATTGCGCTCGGAAAACCGGGAACCTGTGCTCAAGCGCAAAGTTGGAAACTGGCTGGCGCAGCGGGATGAAGTGCTCGCCTTCGTCCAGGCGCGCCCGGAGGACGGGGGCGGCGGTGCCGTGGTGGTGCTGCTCAAAGCGAAGGGGAAAAATCAGTACTGAGTGCTGCGTGCCGGGAAATAACCGAGAACCCGAAAACCTGAACCGGCCGCAGGCGGCTCAAATTACATCCCCAAGCAATTGCTGGAACTTTATCTCCCAGCACCGCTCCTAGACCGCCGCTTCGTCCGTCTCGCCGGTGCGGATGCGAATGACCTGCTCCACCGAGGTTACGAATATCTTGCCGTCGCCGATCTTGCCGGTGCGCGCGGCCTTGACGATGGCTTCGATGGCCTGATCCGTGAGATTGTCGGGAACCACGACTTCCACTTTCACCTTCGGCAGGAAGTCGACCACGTATTCCGCGCCCCGGTATAGCTCCGTATGCCCCTTTTGCCGGCCGAAGCCCTTGACTTCGGTCACGGTCAGGCCTGTCACGCCGATGTCAGACAGCGCTTCACGGACTTCATCCAGTTTGAACGGTTTCACCACCGCTTCGATCTTTTTCATGACTGCTCCCAAGGGACGTTTCGGTTAGGCCCGACTTCCGCGCCAAGTATAGACGGCAACCGACAGGTCCGGAAAGTATGGGGGAACCCCGCTCAGAGCCCGCCGCGATACTTGTTGGTAATCGGATAGCGCCAGTCCTTGCCGAAGCCGCGGCGGGTGATGCGGATGCCCACCGGGGCCTGTCGGCGCTTGTATTCATTGATATGCACCAGCCGCACCACTTTCTCGACGTCCTCCCGCCGGAAACCGGCTGCGACTATTTCCCCGATGCTGCGGTCATCTTCCACGTAGTATTCGACGATGGCGTCCAGCACGTCGTATGGCGGCAGGCTGTCCTGGTCGACCTGGTCGGGCCGCAGTTCGGCGCTCGGGGCGCGGGTGATCACCCGTTCCGGGATCACCGCCGACACCGTATTGCGATACTGCGACAGCCGGTAGACGTATTTCTTGGTCAGGTCCTTCAGGACCGCAAAGCCGCCGGCCATGTCGCCGTACAAGGTGGCATAGCCGGTGCTCATTTCGCTCTTGTTGCCGGTCGTCAGGACGATGGAGCCGAATTTGTTCGACAGGCCCATCAGCAAAGTGCCGCGGATCCGGGACTGCAGGTTCTCTTCCGTCGAATCGAAGGGCCGGCCGCCGAATTCGGGCGCCAGGGCCTTCATGTAGGCGTCGAACATCGGCTTGATTTCGATTTCGCTGTAGCGCACGCCCAGGCGCTTCACCATTTCCCGGGAATCCTCGATGCTGATGCCCGCCGTGAATTGCGAGGGCATCATGACGGCATGTACCTTTTCGGGCCCGAGCGCATCGGCGGCGATGCAAACGGTGAGCGCCGAGTCGATGCCGCCCGACAGGCCCAGCAACGCGCCGGGGAAGCGATTCTTGCCCAGATAGTCGCGCACTCCCAGGCACAGGGCCTTGTAGATGCTGGCATCCGTGGGAAGCTCCGCAACGATTGTGCCGGGCACGACGTTGCCGTTGGCGATATCGATGAACGCCACGTGCTCTTCGAACGCGGGAAGCTGGTGCGTCAGCTTTCCCCCCGCATCCATGACAAAGGACGCGCCGTCGAATACCAGTTCATCCTGGCCGCCGACCAGGTTGCAGAACACCACCGCCATGCCCGTTTCGACGGTGCGGTCGCGCACAACCTCATAACGGCTTTTCTGCTTGTTGACGTGAAAGGGCGAGGCATTCAGCACCAGCAGCACCTGCGCCCCGGCGGCGCGCGCGAGTTTCGGCGCTTCCGGCTCCCAGACGTCGGCGCAGATGTTGATGCCGACGTTGACGCCTTGTTCGTTCGGCGCGACGCGGGCGATGCTCTCGCCCTCCGCGCCCCAGACATCCTCGCAGATGTTCACGCCCAACCGCACGCCATTGACTTCGACCACGCAAGGCCGGGCATCGGACTCGAAATAGCGTTCCTCGTCAAAAACGGTGTAGTTGGGCAAATCGTGCTTGCGATAAGTGGCCGATATGCGGCCGTCCTGCAGCACCGAAGCCGCGTTGTAGAGCCGGCCATTGGCGCGATCGGGATGTCCGACGACGACACCGATGCCGCGGACCTGCCGCGACAGCTCCAGGAGGGCACTTTCGCAGGCGTCGCAGAAATCCTCGCGCAGCAGCAGATCTTCCGGAGGATAGCCGCACAGGGACAATTCAGGCGTCAACAGGAGATCCGCGCCTCCCGCCTTCGCGCGTTCTGCGTACTCGAGGATTTTTCGGGAATTGCCGGAGAGATCGCCGACGGTGCAGTTGATCTGGCCAATCGCTATGCGCATGCCTGCTACTATATCATCCGGTTTCCTGGTCAATGAATACGCGCAACGGCGTCCACGTTCTCGATTCCCTCGCGGCGGTTCCCGCCTCTGAATGGGACGCGCTGACCGGCGGGCATCCCCTGCTCTGCCACGCTTTCCTGCACGCCCTGCATGAGAGCGGCTCGGCCTGCCCGGACACCGGCTGGTCGCCGTGCCATCTCGGCTTGTGGGAAAACGGCGCGCTCCAGGCGGCGATGCCGCTATACCTGAAAAGCCACTCCTACGGTGAATACGTATTCGACTGGGCGTGGGCCGACGCCTACCAGCGCCACGGGCTTTCCTACTATCCGAAGCTGCTTTGCGCCATTCCCTTCACGCCCGTGACCGGATCGCGCCTGCTGGCTCGCGATCCCCGTCACCGCGGGACCCTGGCGCAGGCTGCGCTTGGATTCGCGCGCGAAACCGGCGTCTCCTCGCTGCACTGCCTGTTTCCCGCCGGGGACGAAGCGCGGGCGCTGGAAGCCGCCGGCATGATGCTGCGCTCCACGGTGCAATTTCACTGGCGCAACGAAGGTTTTGCGGACTTCGACGACTTCCTTTCGCGCATGAACCACGACAAGCGCAAGAAAATCCGCCAGGAGCGCCGCCGGCTTCGCGACGCAGGCATCAGTTTCCGCTGGCTGCGGGGCAATGAGGCCACGGGCGCCGACTGGCGCTTTTTTGTCGAATGCTACAACCGCACCTACCGCGCCCATCATTCGACGCCCTATCTGAACCTGGATTTTTTTGAGCGCCTGGCCCAAACCATGCCCGGCAACCTGCTGCTGATCCAGGCCTTTCGGGATGGAGCGCCGATCGCCTCCGCTTTCAACGTGTTCGGCGACGAGGCGCTCTACGGACGCTACTGGGGCACCCGCGAATTCCATTCCGGCCTGCACTTCGAGGTCTGCTACTACCAGGCCATCGACTTCTGCATCGCCAATCGGATTCCCGCCTTCGAGGGCGGCGCGCAGGGAGAGCACAAGCTTGCCCGCGGACTGCTGCCGGTCCGCACTGCGTCGGCTCATTGGCTGGCTCGGCCCGAGTTCGCCGACGCCATCGCGCAGTTCCTGCGTCGCGAAAGCCGCGGCATCGAAAATTATGTCGACGAACTCGGCGACCACAGTCCGTTCAAGGACGTGGGAGCGGGTGACAAGTGAGCCGCTGCCGGTTTGGATACACTGGGCGGCGACATCCACGGAAAATTCCATGAAATCCATCACACCGGGCTTCGCCGGCGCATTACTGGCGATGTCCATGGCCGGTCCACTGCCCGCCCTCGCCGAACAAGGGCCTACCGATGTCCAGGTCACCGACCTGAAGGTCGGCGACGGCGCCGAAGTACGCCGCGGCTGGTTCGCGATCATGCATTTCACCGGCTGGGTTTACGACGAGCAGTCACCGGAGCACAAGGGCCGGCAATTCGTGGACTCTCGCGAACGCGGCAAGCCCACGACTTTCGTCTATGGCTACCAGCGCGCGCTGATCGGCGTGGAAAAAGGCATGCTCGGGATGAAGGTCGGGGGAAAGCGGACCATCGTCGTTCCGGAGAAGCTCGGGTACGACGATGTCAAGTACCCTACGCCGAAAGACGTGCCGCCCAAATCCGCGCTGGTGTTCGACGTCGAGTTGCTCGACGTCGTGCCGCAGCAGAATTCGAACTGAACACAACAATAACGCAAAGGAGCAAGCAATGATCGGGGATCCCGTCAGCCTGACCATCCGTCGCAATATCGAGCGCCCGTCGAAGGCCCTGATGAAGGCTTTCGCCGGCCAGCCCACCGGCTTCGTCACCGACGCCTACAACGGCAAGGGCTGCCTCGACCAGGAAATCAAGCCGCTCACGCCCGAGATGCGCTTCTCCGGTTCGGCGGTCACCGCGTTTTGCGGCCCGATGGACAACCTCGCGGCGATGGCCGTGCTCGATTTCGTCAGGAATGGTGACGTCATCGTGATCGCCACAACCGGCGATGACACCGCCGCGACCATTGGCGACTTGTGGGCGTTCTGGGCAAAGAAACTCGGTGTATCCGCCATCGTCTGCGACGGTCTCGTTCGCGACGTGGTGGGTTTGCTGAAAGTCGGCATCCCGGTGTTTACCCGCGGCATCAAGCCAAATTCCGCATTCAAGAACGGCCCTGGAGAAATCAACACCACGGTCACCTGCGGGGGTATCGCAATCGGCGCCGGCGATATCATCGTCGGCGATCGCGACGGGGTGGTGGCGGTACCGCTGGCGCAGGCACCAGCCGTGGCGGAACGCCTCGAACATGTGAAGAAGGTCGAGGCGGAGGCCGAAGCCAAGGTGAAGAAAGGCATCAAGCTTAAATTCTGGGATCCGGCCGCCCTGGGCAGCCGGGTCCGCTACCTGGACTGAGAATTTCTTGGTATTCGACTATTACAAACGGCTTTCCGCCCGCCGCCAGAGCATCTACCGGCAAAGCGATGCCATCACCATGGTCCGCCTTCCCGATCCCCTCCCCCTGCGCCCCGCGGCCGACGCGCTGGCAACGGCGCTCAAGTCGGAAGACCGCGACGTCGTGCAGGGGCTGTCGCAGACGATCACCGATGGCATCATCGGGCAGTTGAAACTTCCGCCGCTGCGCATCCAGGTCCTCGCCGTGCGCCCGAGCGACGACTGGGGCGAATTGCACGGCCTCTACCTGCCGGAGGAAGGCGGCAAGCACGCCAAAATCCAGTTGTGGATGCGCACCGCGAAACACAAGCGCGTCGTCGCCTACAAGAGCTATCTGCGCACCCTGCTTCACGAGATCTGCCACCACCTCGATTACGAGTTTTACAGGTTTCCCGAAACCTTCCATACCGAGGGTTTCTACAGCCGGGAATCGAGCCTGCTTTACCAACTCGTGCCAGGCGCCAAACCTGAGGCCGTGCTGCCATGAGCGGGTTGGGGCTGATCCTGGGGGGACTGCTGGCGGCGATCGCGTTGGTAGTCTGGTTCATGTGGCACAAGCGCATGACCAGCGGAGAGGAGTTCGGGTTACTCCCGAAGGCGCGCGACCGGGAAGAGCGCGACTCGCTTGAGGAATTCGTCGCGGCCTACCGGCGCGGCGAGGTTTCGCTGAAAGAGGAAGCCAGCCCTCCCCATGCCCCGGCGGCACCCGCCGTTGCGGCTACTGCCGGTCCCCCGCCCGAGCGCCGCGAACCCGCTCTGCCCGCCAGGCGGGACCCATTCCTGTCAGGCGCGACGAAGCTGGCGTATTACGTTTGCAAGTCGGGCCTGCGGGACCATCACGTGTTTGCCCACGTGCGCATGCAGTCGTTGTGCAGCGGCAAGCTCGATCCCCGGCTCGCGGAATCCGAGATCAGCCTGCTGGTGTGCAATGCCGGACTGTCCATTATTGCCGCGATCGATGTGATCGGGAGTGAACCGGCATCGACGGATGCCGCAAAGGCGGAAACCCTGCGCTCGCTGGGAATTCGCTACCTGCGGCTTTCGGCGAAATCGCTGCCCAGGCCGGAAGAGATCGGCACGCTGCTCTACCGCATGTAGCATCCCATGAAAAAAAAGCCGCGCGAACGCGGCTCTTTGATGCCGGCCGATTAGGCTCAGCCCTTCTTTTCGGTTTCCGCGGCGGGGTGCGGGACCGCGTTTTCATCCACTGGACAGAACTGGTCCAGCGTCTCGTTGTGGCACCAGTGCGCGTTGAAGCCGTCATTGGCCTTCAGGCACTCGTAGATCGCCTTGCCCATCTCCTCGGTCCAGGGACAGTTCTGGCGCTTGAGGAAAAAACGCTCGCGCCCGTTGCTGGGCGCCGTGCCTTCGGCCCATGCCATCCCCGTGCCGATGGTACAGGCCAGGGCAAGCCCCAGCAGAGAAGACTTAAATAATTGATTCATCACTGTTCCTTGACCGGAAATGGATACGGGCGTGAAGTGCCGGAGAGGCATTGATTCTAGGCCAATCCCGCCGCTGGCGCGAGGAGGCTCAGGCTTCCACCACTTCCTCGCGCAGCACGGCGCGCGCCTCCAGTTCGATTTCCAGCCCGGTCACCGGCGGCCGGCCGTAGTACCAGCGCACACCGCGCGGCAGCGCGCCGGAAGCGCGCGCCGCGAGCGCGCCCAGCGCGCCCGGAACCTCGACACCGGAGTATAGATCGACGTGGGTGGCATCGCGCCAGCCGAAGCCGAGCTCAGCCAGCCTGTCGCTGACCGCACCCAATACGTAGGCGAGCTTGCTGCGCATGCCTTCCGGTGAAGCGTCCCCCTGCGCGACGATGCTCCCGCCCGGACCGCGTTCCGTCATGCCGGACATCGTGAATGTCCGCGCGATGCCGGCGTACGGGATCGTGTAGGTAAAAGCGTGCAGGGATGCTTCGCCTGGCGCCGCTTCCGCCGGCGACACATTGGTCCGCGACACCGGATTCACCCGATCCCGCACAACGCCCCAGCGCTCCAGGCGGGCGACATAAGGCGCGTTGAATGCAGTGAACTCCTCGATGCTCAACTGCCGCGGCAGGCGCAATTGCATGCCGCACAGGGCTTGCATCGGACGGTCGATGGATCGCAAGTGGCGTTCGACCAGTTCATAACCCTGCTCCAGCGGCAGCCAGCGCGAAAGCAGCGCATGGACCATCGCGAAGCCGGGTTCCGCGACGGCGCCGCCGGCGAACACCGGGCTTCCCGGCAGCAGACGGAATCCGCCATCCGGCCGGGACACCAGCGACGGGCCCTGCGCCCGGATCGCACGTGCGTGAAGCAGCGGCAGAACCGCCAGTCCGGACAACATCAGCCGGCGCGCCGGTGATTCGATGGTTGGGGGGGGCTTCATTTTTTGGATCTGGAGCGAATGGTTATGGTGGACTTTTTCCTGACCCGCCGCGATGCGGGCTTGCGCTGCGGGGGCTTGCGCTTCTTCGCCGCCCTTTTCACCTTCTTCAACATGCGCTCGGCAGTGAACAGGTCCTGGTCGAGAATGCCCGCAGCCTTCGCCACCGCGATCCGGGCCTCGGCCTTGCCCACGTCGGGCTTGAGGCGGATCAGTTCACTGATGGCTTCGGCAACAGCCTTGCGCGCATCCTTCTTGAGGCTGGCATCCCGCGCCCTGTCGAGCGCCCGCATCAGCGCGTCGATGACCGGCTTGGCGATCAGATCGATGGGCACGCCTTACTTCCCGGCGAACTTGTATTCGAGCACCAGGTAGCGGCGGCCCACCAGGTCCTTGGTAAAGCTCTGCTTCTCGCCGTTGTATTCGGCATCAATGGTGAAGCGGCCGCCGGACGGCGGGTTGATGTAAAAGTACGGGCCTTCGGACACCGCTTCGAGCAGGGATTCGCCATACTGGTTGCGCAGCGTGACCTTGGCCCCGCTGACGCCTTCGATCTCGCCTCCGACCTGGAATATCAGCTGGATCGGAAATTTCGGCGCCAGCATGAACAGCGCCTTGCGATCGGCCTCGGCACCGCCCCCGCTGACATAGGTCGACCCACCCTGCTTGTGCACCTTCGGCGTTTCGTCCGCATGCAGCGCCGGCGCGCCCAGGACCAGCAGAATTGAAATCACAAAGAGCCTGCTCTTCATCTCCCCCAGCTCCTCCTAATCGTTGTGCGCCGAGCATAGCACGCTGTGGTTGCCAACGAAGGGGGGTGGTTCCACCCGTCACGCGTCACGCCGTCACGTTCGTCACGGCTTCACTCGGCGTCCGGCTGGTTCGCCGGCATCGCCTTCCTGAACGGTTCCAGCGTCAGGCAACGGTCGTTGATCCGCAGGATCGTTGGAAACGCCGAGAGGTTTACCTTGAAACGGTTGGCGTTCGCGACCTGCGGCACCAGGCAAATATCAGCGATTCCGGGCGTATCACCGTGGCAGAACTTCCCGGTCTCCTTCTCGCCCAGGCGCTTTTCCAGCGCGCCGAAACCGATGGTGATCCAGTGGTGATACCACTGCGTCTTCCGTTCCTCGGAGAGGTTCAGGGTCTCGCTCAGGTAATTCAGCACGCGGGTGTTGTTGAGCGGATGAATTTCGCAGGCGCTGATCAGGGCCAGGGATCGCGCCCGGGCGCGACCGGCCGGATCCTTCGGCAACAGAGGCGGGTCGGGATAGACCTCCTCCAGATATTCGATGATCGCGGGCGACTGGTAAAGCCGCAGACCGTCGTGCTCCAGGACGGGCACGAGGTTCTGCGGACTGATCGCCGAGAACTCCTGCTGGTACTGCTCGCCCTTGGCGAGCCGGATGCTGACCTGCTCGTAATCGAGGCCCTTGAGGTTCAAGGCGATGCGGGCGCGATAGGACGCGGAGCTGCGGAAAAATCCGTAGAGCTTCATCTTCACTTCTCCTTGACTGGCGGCAGGTTCAGTTCACGGTGCCGTGCGAGCAAGCCGGCCGCGGCGCACATTTCCTCGGTATCGTTGAAGACCGGGACGCCCGCCTGCTCCATTTGCGCGAACCATTCGGCGCGACGGTCCAGGGTGCCCATCATCGAATGCAATATGGGAATCTTCGCCTCGCCGCAGCGCGCGGCAAGCGCGGCGACGACCGGGTCCGCGTCCACCATGAACGGCACGATATGGATCATGAGGATCGCGTCGAAATCCGCGGCGCCCGTTTCGATCGCGGCATCGAGCGCCGCCGCGAAGCGGTCCTCGCGCGCATCGGCCAGCAGATCGATCGGGTTCGCCACCGAGGCCTCCGGCGGCAATGCCGAGCGCAGTTTTTCGCGCATCGCCGCCGGAAGCTCCGGCAGCATGAGTCCCTCGTCCAGCGCCTGGTCGGCAGCAAGCACGCCCGGTCCGCCGGAATTGGACAGGACCAGCACGCGGTTGCCGATCCCCTGCGGGAAGGCGCCGAAGGCCTTCCCCGCCAGCAACAGGCGGCGCAGGCTTTTCACCCGCACGATGCCGTTGCGCCTGCAGAAATCCTCCATGGCATCGTTGTCGGCGGGCCGCGATCCTGTGTGTCGGAAGGCCGCTTCCCGGCCGGCGGCCGTGCGGCCGCCGATCAGCGCAACCACCGGCTTGCCGCGCGTCACTTCCCGGGCCACCCGGGCGAAGCGCTGCGCATCGTTGAGCGACTCGACGTAAAGCAGGACGGTTTTGCAGTGATCGTCCTGCCCGAACTGCTGCAGATATTCGATCACGCCCAGATGCATGCTGTTGCCGACCGACACCACGGCGCCCAGCGGGATGCCCAGGCGGTGGCTGGCGTCGATCGCTTCCTCGATGATGGCGCCGGACTGGGAGATGAGTGCCACACCGCCGCCGAGCGGCATGTCGCGGAAGAATGTGGCGGCGAACGGCGAGGCCGGATCAAGGAGGTTTATCACCCCGGCACAATTCGGTCCGCCGATGACCAGTCCGCGCTCCCCGGCCACCTTGCGCAGAAGCGCATCGCGCCCGCGTCCCGCCTCGCCCGCCTCCGCAAAACCGCCGGGCAGGACCAGGAAGTTTCGATGCCCGCTTTGCGCGCCTTCGTTGATCACGTCGACGATGCTGTCCGGCCGGACCAGGATGGTGACGAGGTCCACCGGCTGCTCCAGAGCCTTGAGCGACGTTGCCGCCTGCATGCCGAGGATTTCACCGCCCTTGGGATTGATGGGAACAACGCGCCCCCGGTAACCGGAGCGCTGCAGGTTGCGCAGCACCGCGCCGCCGGAACTGGTCGGCCGCTCCCCCGCGCCGACGACCGCGATGCTTGCCGGATTCAGGAAATTTTTTATGCTATCCACGATAACGGGGCCTTAACCCACCGGGTTGTCCTCTGGATCAGGCATTCCCGCGCAATTTATGCACGAGTTCGCGGAAAGTCTCGCGCCCGCCGAAGCCGCCCGCCTTGGTCACCAGCCACAACGCGCTGCCATTCAGGCGGATGCGCGCATAGGGAATTCCGGGCATCAGATCACCGAGCACCTGCAAGGCGGGATTGCCGCTGGCACTCAGGATCGCGATGGCGGTATCGCCGCCAGTCGCAACCAGGGCCTCTGCCCGGGTGCGGCGTGCAACGTCGATGGCATGGCGGGCCATGTCGGCCGCGACCTGTTCGGCATTGCCCTCCCGCCCGTCGTCGTCGGTCGTCGCCTTGAGAACGAGGTTGCGCGCCGCAGGCATGTCGCCGTCCTGCAGGCATCCATTCGGCGCTCGCAAGACGCGCGTTTCCGGGTCGCCGGCCAGCGCCTCGACTTGCTCGGCGCTTTGCACAGCCCGCGAACCCACCGCGAATACGATGGTGCCCTTCACTTTGCCCACGCCGGCAGGCGCCTTCGGTGCAGGGAAACACGCGCGCGCCAGCGCCTGGGTCAGCCCGGCCGAGCCGGCCAGGAGCAGCGTCCCCAGGCGAGGCCGGATCGTGTCGACCATCCTGGAAAGATCGGCGTCGACGGCGGAATCGACAACCCAGATCCGGTCCCTTTTGCCTTCGAACGCGGCTGATGCGGGAACCGCGTCGGCCTGTATCCCGCCTGTCGCCTGGGCGAACGCCCGATGCAAGGGTTCCAGGGGCGGTGGCGACAGTGCATCTTTCGCGAAGCCCGTCCGTGCCAGCGGCGTGCCGTTCACGTAGACGACGCCGGCGGAGACCGTACGGCCCTGCGCGGGGAATGCCGGAGCAACGACGGCGCCGGCGCGGCCCGTCGCCTCCAGCAGTGCCAGGGTTTCCGCGACGACATTGCCGCGCAGCGTCGAATCGATTTTCTTGATGATGACCTGGAAATCACCCGTGCCCAGGTAGCGCACGGTCTCACGGATTCTTGCCGCCGCCTGCGCGGCGGTCAAATGCCGGGTGTCCGTGTTGACCGAGACGACGGCAGCGGATCGCAGTGACGCCGGATCGCATTGCATTGGCGCAGCGACCACCCAGGTCTCGGCGCCCGCTGCAGCAAACGGGCCCGCGCTGTCCATCGCCCCGGTCAGGTCATCGGCGACGATGAGAACGCGGGGAATCGTGCCCATTGCGAGCCTGGCTTCAGGCCGCGAGCCGGTCCGCCATCTTCCTTGCGTAGGCGATGGCTGCTTGCATGTTGACGTTGTTGGCCTTGCCGGTCCAGGCGATGTCGTGCGCGGTGCCGTGATCCACCGACGTGCGGCGGATCGGCAAGCCCAGGCTCACGTTCACCGTTTCGTCGAAGGCGATGAGTTTGGTGGGAATGTGGCCCTGGTCGTGGTACTGCGCCACCACCAGGTCGAATTCTCCCTTGAGTGCGCGGTAAAAGACGGTGTCCCCGGAAATCGGGCCCCTGACGTCGATGCCTTCCTTGCGGGCGGTTTCGACGGCCGGCTGGATCCGGTCGATTTCCTCGGTCCCGAAAATGCCGCCTTCCCCGCAATGCGGATTGAGCCCGGCGACGGCGATGCGGGGATTGGCAAGGCCCAGCAGGCGGAAGTGCTCATGGCCGGCGCGGATGGTTGCGATGACGCGCTCGATGGTGGGCTTTTCCGCGGCATTCTTAAGCGACGTATGCGTGGTGACGTGGATGGCGTTGAGCTTGTCCCCCGCCAGGAGCATGAACGAAGACCTGGCGCCGGTCAGGTGCGCGAGAAGTTCGGTGTGGCCGTCGTAATGATGGCCGGCGGAATGCATCGCCGCTTTGTTGAGCGGCGCGGTCACGATGACCGAGATCTCGCCTGCAAGGGCCAGTTTCACGGCTGCCTCGACATAACGGTACGCGGCTTCGCCGCCCGCCGGGGAAACCTTGCCGTTCTCGATCTTGTCCTGATCCTTTGTGAGGACATTGGACACCGGCACTTCCCCGTTTTTCGCGTCCAGGCCGTCGACGTACTTGAGCCCCGCTCCAAGCAGCTTGTCGGCGCGCTTCAGGATTTCCAGGTTGCCGACGACGGCGGAAGCCGAACGGGTCTCCGGATTCATCTGTGCCAGGGTCTTGACGATGATCTCCGGGCCGATGCCCGACGGGTCGCCCATGGTGATGCCGATTCTTGCCGTCATGCCGCCCTCTTGAAACCGTGGATTGAACAGTCCGAAATTATAGCCGAGCGGGATGCGCGGCCCGCGGCTTATTCGTCACCCGATCTGTTGGTCCGGGGTCAGATCCGCGCGTACGTCGGCTGCAACCGCCAGTTCGCCGCCGCAGGTGAGGATGGTCTTCGCGGCCTGCTCGACCAGTTGCACATTGGACTGCGCGCATCCGTGCACGGCGTCTTCCAGACCGACACGCACATGCCCGCCTTCCGCGATGGCGCGCGCGATCAGCGGCATGACGTCAACGTGCAGACCGGCTACCATCCACTGCGCGCCGGGGGCGACCTGGTCGAGCAGCTTCAGGTAGGCGGTAACCCCGTAATCCTCGGGCGGAAAGCTGAAGGTATAGCCGCTGGAGAACATGAAGCGGTAAACCGGCGCGGGGCAGCTTTCGCGCCAGTGCAGCGAAGCACCGAGCCTGGCGAATCCCGGCTCGTAGATGGCATAGCTCGGGTGCAGGTTATGGCGCCGCGCGAGCGCGAGTCCGTGCCGTATCTCCTGTTCGGAATTCGGATAGACGAAACCGGGCCGGTCCTCGATCAAGTCGTCGTAAAGGGACAAATTGACGGACCCCGGATCGACGGCCATCCATTCAATGAGCCCGCGCCGGGCCAGTTCCTCGACGTGGGCGAAACGCTGCCGGGACGACATTCCGCCGGCCTGGTTCTCGAGACCGGTGGTCGGAATCGTCGGATAGACGATGGCATCGACCTGGCTGCGTATGCCTTCGATGATGCGCGCATAGACGTCCGGGCTTTCGGTCTGGCGGCCTGTTGCTTCGTCGTAAGCATGGACATGCACGATCGCAGCGCCCGCCTTCGCGCACGCCACTCCTTCCTCGACAATGTCTGTGACGGCGATCGGAATGCGCGGCTGGCGCTTGCGCGTCCACGGTCCGTTGAGCGCGACTTCCAGCCAGGTCTTGCGCGAATCGGAGTTCATGCCCGGGTTGGCCAAGCCGCGGCCTAGATAATGGTGACCGCGAGTTCGCTCAGTCCCTCCACGCCGCCGAGGAGCTTGTCGCCGCGTTTGACGGCGCCAACGCCGGCTGGCGTGCCGGTGAATATGAGGTCGCCGGGACGCAACAGATAGTATTCCGAGAGATAGGCGATCGTATCCGGCACATTCCAGATCATCTCGCCGAGGTCGGCCTCCTGGCGGACCTCGCCATTGACCTTCAGCCAGATCTTTCCCGTGGAACGATGGCCCCCGCTGGCTACGGGATAGATCGGCGTGATGGGTGCGGATTCGTCGAAGGATTTGCCGAAGTCCCAGGGCCGCCCTGCGTCGCGCGCCTTGAACTGCAGGTCACGGCGCGTCATGTCGAGGCCGACCGCGTAACCGTAAACGTATTCGAGCGCCTTGGCGGACGGGATGTTGTGTCCCTCGCGCTGGATCGCCACCACCAGTTCGATTTCATGGTGCAGGTTTTCGGTGCCCGGCGGATAGTGCATCTGCCCGCTAAGCAGCACCGCATCGGCCGGCTTCAGAAAAAAGAAGGGAGGTTCCTTGTCCGGATCCTTGCCCATCTCGCGTGCATGTGCGGCGTAGTTGCGGCCGACGCAGTAAATGCGGTGGATCGGAAATTTTTCCTTGTGGCCGATGATAGGTACGGAAGGGGCCGGGCCGATGTCGAACAGCATGTGGTTTTCGCTCATGTCAGAAGAGTTTCAATTGGGTTCCCAGCGTTCCCAGCGGCCAGCGCCCGGAAGCGAAGAGCGCGTATTTTTGCACAAAGACGTGGTGTGCCCCCATTCCGGCCAGAAGTGCGAGCGAGCGGTTGTGGATCGCCATCAGCGCCGCTCCCGATGCGACTCGCGCCATCGCCTCGCCGCCGCCGGCTTCCACGGCGCGCGCAAACGTGGTTGCGGCGTGGCCTTCCACCGCAGCCGACAGGGTTTCCAGGAGCAGATCCCCGCCGATGCGATTTGCGGTTTCCTGCATCAGGCGCTGCCGTTCCGCTTCCTCGCGATTCCACCAGCCGTCCGCGGAACGCGGATCGCGCACGATCCGTTCGACCTCGCTCCAGTCGGCGATGACGGCGCATTCCGGGGGGAGCCCCAGCGAAACCGCATAAGCCGCCGCATCGCTTGCCTCATGCGGCGACAGGGGTTTCGCCAGCCTGCTGAACCAGCGCGGCTGCGCCGCCCCAACCGTCGTTATTGCGGCAGCTCTTCGCGCCACAGGCCCAGCGCCCGCTGCACCGGCCTGTCGGAAAAGCTGAACAACACGCTTTCCTTTTCCGCGTGCAGGGAATAAGCCTGCCAGGCGGGCACGACGAAGGTGTCGCGGGCAGTGAATTCGAAAGTCTTGCCGCCGATGACCGCCTGGCCGCCGCCTGCGATGACGGAAAACACGGTGCCATCGGTGCTGCGATAGGATTTGCCGCCGAAACCTTTTG
Organism: Burkholderiales bacterium; assembly: GCA_036384015.1. GTDB lineage: Bacteria > Pseudomonadota > Gammaproteobacteria > Burkholderiales > JACQAP01 > JACQAP01. The sequence continues at coordinate 4,473 of DASVNF010000029.1, read as the reverse complement.
GCAGCAGCTGGATATAGGCCCCCATGGTCGGCATCGCGGGGCCGCCGCTGGCGGGATTGACGAACTCCATCTTGTAGCCGAAACAGGCATGCGGCTTGTCGACACGCGCCAACTGATGCAAGCTTTCGCGCGACCTCGAATAGGGATAGGCGAAGACTGGCGACGTGGCATTCTGCAACTTATACTCGAGCGGCAGCAGATTGTTGCCATAGCGCAGCCATGCGTCGCCTTCCGGCCGCACCAGCTCCTGTTCGTCGCGCGGATAGTCCTCCGCGAATCCAGTGTCCAGGAAACGCACCAGCGGAATATCAAGGCCATCCAGCCAGACGACCGGCTCGTTCGCGGAATTGCCGTGATCGTGGAAGGTCCACGAGGGCGTGATGATGAAATCGCCGGGATGCATGGTCACGCGTTCGCCATCGACCGCAGTGTACGCCCCCGACCCTTCGACTATAAGGCGCAGCGCGGTCTGGGTGTGGCGATGGCTGGGCGCCACCTCGCCGGGCAGGATCAGTTGCCAGCCGGCGTAAAGCGAATTGGTGATGGCGGACTGGCCGGGCAGCCCCGGGTTTTCCAGGATCAGCACCCTGCGCACGGCTTCTTTCGCGGTGATCAGGCTGCCCGACTCGATCAGCCATGGACGCACCTCGGCGTATTTCCAGAGCGCGGGCACGCAGGGTGACGCTGGCTGTCGGGGCACCAGCGCGCTCATCATTTCCCATAGCGGCGTGACATGCGCCGGGGCGATGCGCCGGTAGAACGCTTCACGCTCCGCGCGCGGATCCTTCAGTGGCTGTCCCATGTTCGTCTCCAGCAGCTCAACAAATTTAACCCTTCACCGCAGGGCGCGAAGGCGCAAACAAAGGCACGCAAAGGAAAACGGCACCCCTAGCCGAACAGCACAACAAACGCCGCATTATTCGGGTGCGCCACCAGTGTGCGTATTTGAAATTCCACTCTTCGCCCTGTCTTTGCGTTCCCTTTTCGCCTTCGCGCTTGCGGTTGGCATCTAGATCTTCGGCAGAGTCAAACCGAAATCCTTTTCCACCAGTTCCGTCACGCGAGCCAGGAAATCCTCGCGCATTTCGTCGTTGGTGCGCGTCTTCAGGCCCCAGCGCAGGTAGGTCTCATTGTTCTTCGACTTGCTGCCGCCGAAAAAACCCGGCGTGATCGGGAAGTAGCGGTTGATCGCATCCTGCACCGCCGCTTTTCCCTGTGGCGTCTGGATCAGTTCCAGGCAGTAATCCTTGCCGAACTTGGCATGGAATTTCTCCTCAGGCATGGTGATCCGCGCCAGGTTGCGCAGCGGATGGAAGCTGCAATGAAGGAGGTCTTCCACCTGGAGGATCTCCGCATAGTCCGCAATGGCCTTGATCACGCAGAATTCCGGCCAGGTCTTCAGTTCGAAACTGAAGATGGAAAGCGGCTGCTTCACCCTGGGATCCATCATTTCCGCCGGCACGCCGATCTCCTCCGCCAGGCCGCGGAAACGCACATGGTGATGGTACTCCTCCATCGCCACCCGGCAGGTGAGCCATTTGGCATAAGGGGTCGGCGCCAGGGCGATCGCTGGCTCGTCGAACACCTGCGCGCCGTAGAGCTCGTTCACTGCGTGGCTGATGACGATTTTCCTGACCGCTGTGCGGTATTCCTCGGGCTGGTGGGCGAGGTCCGCGGCGGTTTTCACTGCGAGCGTGGCGGTTGCGGTCATGGACGGCCCTTTCAGACGAGCGGTTCGGTATTGAAGAATTCGAGGTCGGTGCCGAGATTGGTCAGCTTCGCCGCAAAGCCGCCTTCCACGGCGCCGGCGAGGGCGGCGGGATCCCAGGCGGCGCCTTCCGTCATCATGGTTGTTGCAACCGGTCGCGGCTGGGAGAACAGCATGAGCTCGCGCCCCCGCACGCCGAACAGCTGCCCGCTGATGTCGTGGCTGTTCGATGCAAGGAAAGCCACGAGGCGTGCGACGTAGTGCGCAGGAATCCGCAGCGCACGCTCCTTGTACGCGGCCTGGGCATCGTTGGCCGGCTGGATGACATCGGTCACACGCGTCGCCGCGAACGGCGCGACCGCATTGCAGGCCACTTTCGAACGCGCCATGTCCATGGCCACCACGCGCGTCAGCCCCACCAACCCCGCTTTGGCCGAAGCATAGGCCGCCTGGCCGAAATTGCCGAAAAGCCCCGCGCTGGAAACGATATTGACGATGCGCCCGGGCGCGCGGCCGCCCTTCTGCTGCTCGCGCATCAGCGGCGTGGCCGCGGCCAGCAGCGCGAACGGCCCGGTCAGGTTGTTCGCAATCACGCGTTCCCAGCTCTCGCGCGACGCCTTGAAAATGAAAGCGTCGCGCAGGATCGCTGCATTGTTCACGACGATGTCCAGCATACCGAACTTTTCCACCGCCAGCTTTACCGCGCGCTCCGCGGCACCCGGCACTGAGATATCTTCGGCAAAGGCCGCGCAGCCGCTGCCCAGCTTTTGGGCAATCGCGGCGGCAACTGTTGGGTCTGCATCGTCTCCTGCGATCGAAACGCCGCTGTCCGCGACCACCACCGCCGCGCCAAGCCGGTGCAATTCTTCGCTGATCGCCAGTCCGATGCCGCGGGCGCCTCCCGTGACGATGGCGACGCGTCCGGCAAGAAGCGCCGGTGCGTTCATCGGGCCACCATCATTCTTGCCGGCGCCGCTGCCGCCGGGAAAAACGCGTCGGCATGAATATCGCGCGATCCGATGCCGCGTGCGCGCACCAGTTCCGATGCCGCATCCACCATCGGAGGAGGCCCGGCGAAATACGACTTGAATCCGTCGAGCGCCGCGAAATCCACAGCGACGGCTTCGGTCACGAAACCGAACCGCCGGGGCAACAGGGTATTCGCGGCCGGCGTGGCGCCCGCATCGGACAGCACGATGTGAGCCCTGAAATTGGGGAAGCGCTCCAGCATCTGCGCGAGTTCCTGTTCGAAATAGACGTCGCGTTCCGCGCGCACGCCGAAGTACAGGTGGACGGGCCGCGAGAACCCGCCGGCAAGCGCGGTTTCGGCGATGGACTTTACCGGCGCAAGTCCGCTGCCGCCCGCAATGCACAGCATCGGGCCCTCATGCTGCGCGCGCAGGTAGGAAGTGCCCAGCGGGCCGCCCACCTTCACCATGTCGCCCGCCTTCAAGGCCGCCGCTATGCGCTGGCTGACCGAGCCGCCCGGCATCACGCGGATATGGAATTCCAGCAGCTTTTCCTCCGGACGGTTGGCCATCGAGTAGTCGCGCACGACACCGGGAACCATCGGAAACTCCAGTTGAGCATACTGCCCCGCGGAAAAGGCAAACGGACCGCCGCTGACGATTTCCAGGCGCAGCCTGAGGATGTCATGCGTAAGGCTGGAGACTTCCGCAACCCGGCACCGCAGCATCCGCGAGGGATGCACCACGAAATCCTCGGCATCGAGCCGGCGGACGACCACGTCGCCCCATATCTGGGAGCGGCAGGCGAGCACGATGCCGCGCGCGCGCTCGTCGGCGGACAAGGCGTGCTCCGAATATTCCAGCTCCAGGATTTCGCCCGAGACCAGTTCACACTTGCAGGTGCCGCAGTTGCCGGCCTGGCAGCTGTACGCGAAGCCGATGTCGTGCGCCAGCAGCGCGTCGAGCACGGTGTCGCCCTCCTCGGCGGGGGCGGACTGGTCCAGGTCGGCGACGGTCACGGAAAAAGGCATGACGGGGCGGCTGGCGGGCGGCCGGCCGATGCACTAATATCGACCAGTATGGGAACCAAACTGTTGGATGTCAAACAATCGAGCGCCCGTCCGCGGCGCCGTTCCGGGCCCCGGAAAGCAGCCGGACTCGGGCTGCTTCCCGGCCTGATCGGCTATCAGCTCAGACTCGCGCAGCGGGCCATTTTTTCCGACTTTGCGGACGCCGTGGATGGCGCCGGCATTTCGCCCGGGCTGTTCGGCATCCTGGTGATCGTGGATGCCAACGCGGGCCTGACCCAGCAAGCCCTCGCCGACGCGGCGCATCTGGACCGGTCGACGATGGTCACGGTCATCGACAAGCTCGAGGACCGGGGCCTGGTCGAGCGCCGCGCGGCGGACCGTCGCAGCAACGGGCTGTTCCTGACCGATGCCGGTGCGAAGCTGCTGCGCAGCCTGCGGCGCAAAGTCGCCCGGCACGAGCGCCGGGTGGTGCAGAATCTGTCGGAACGCGAACGCGAGCAGCTGGTCTCACTGCTGCAACGCATCCTTCCCGAACGGCGCTGAGCCCATGGCACGCAAATCCCAGATCCGCAGGAAAGTCTTTCGCAACCGGCGCAAACCGCCGGGCCTGCCGCCCGGCAGCCTGGTCTATACCGGAGAATCCAGACCGCAGGGCCCCACCAAGGCGCTGATGATCGACTATGACGAGCACAAGGTCATCGAGCGCGCGCTGTCCGCCGCAGAGGAATGCCTGCCGTTCAAGGATGCGCGGACGGTTACCTGGATT
>DASVNF010000028.1:0-3603 GCA_036384015.1 Burkholderiales bacterium | reverse complement strand
GGAGGACGTCGCGCCACGGCAGGAACTCGCCGCGCAGGCCGCCGTCGCGCATGCGTTCCACTGCGACATCGCCGTTGGTGATGTGAAGCACGATGGATCGGCGCCGTTGCCCGCTATCGCGGGGTCCGGCCGGTCAAGTCGATTTCTCGCCGGGTTTGGCGGGCCTGGCGTTCTCCTGGGCGGGGCCTTCGGTCGGCGCAGGCCGCGTGAGGGTTTCGAGGACCGCCGCCCGTTCCTTCGCGCGCGCAAGTTGTTCGGCGCTCAGGCCTGCCGCCAGCTTCTCGAGATCGGCCTTGTTCTGTTTCGCTTCCGCTGCGTCCTCCGGCGGGTAGCGCAGGTCGGCGACGCTGAACCATGCGAAAGCCTCCACCGGATCGGCGTCAACGCCGCGGCCTCCGGCGTGCATGGCGCCGATGCTGTGCATTGCCGATGCGTAACCCTTGTCCGCCGATTTCCGGAACCATGAGAGCGCTTCGGCGAAATCCCGGGGGACGCCCTTGCCCCCCTCATACAGCAGGCCGACGTTGTACATGCCCATGGGTTCGCCCTGTTCGGCGGCGCTCTGATACCAGGTCATGGCCATTCCCAGGTCCCTGCTCACGCCGAGGCCGTTTTCGTAAAGGTCGCCGACGCTGTTCATGGCCCAGGCATTGCCCAGGAATGCGGACTGGTGCCACCACTCGAAGGCCTGTTTGAAGTTCTTTTCGACCCCATCGCCGTTCGCGTAAAGCAGGCCGATGTTGTTCATGGCCACGGTGTAGCCGCGCCCGGCCGCCTCCTTCCACCAGCGCAGCGCCTCGTCATAGCTCTGCTTGCCGTCGTGGCCCTTGGCCCACAACAGCGCGATGTTGTTCATGGCCCGGACATCGCCCCGTTGCAGCAACTCGGATAGATTCGCCGGATCGAGCATGCCCTTGCCGGGGATGAGATTGGTAAAAGTCTCTTCCTGCTCCAACGTCCAGGCCGCCGGCGAGGCCAGCAGCAACGCGGAAAAAATGACGGAACGAAGTTGCATCTGAACTCCCTATCGCCAACGTCAGGAAATGCCTGCCCGATAGACCGCGGTGGCTGGGCGGCGTTCAGCCCTGATTCAGGAACGGAATCATGTCCCGCATCAGGGCATCCGGCAGTTCTTCGGGTATGAAATGGCCGCAAGGCAGCGGATGGCCGCTCACGTCTTTAGCCTTTTCCCGCCAGGTGGCGAGCACGTCGAACAGCGTATGCATCTTGCCGTACTCGCCCCAGATTGCCAGCACCGGGCAGGACAATTTCCTTCCCAGTTCCTTCTCGTCATCGGCAATGTCCTTCACCGCGGCGGCTCGATAGTCCTCCAGCCCGGCCCGGATGGTACCTGGCAGGGTGAATGCACGCAGGTATTCCCGGAACATCGGCTCCTCGATCGCGTCCTGGCGATAGCAAAGCGCCCGGAACATGTTGCGCAGGAACGGCTCGGCGCTGTTGGCAAGCATGATCTCCGGAAGGTCCGGCACCTGGAAGAAGAACCAGTGCCAGTAAGCCGCCGCGAGGTCCTTGCCGGCGTCGCGGAAAACGGTGTGCGTCGGCACGATGTCCAGCACCGTCAGGTTCTTCACCGCGTCCGGATAATCCATCGCCAGGCGGTGCGCCACTCTCGCACCGCGGTCGTGCCCTACCAGCGCAAAGCGCTCGAAGCCGAGCGCCGACATGGTTTCCCTGACATCCTTCGCCATGCTGCGCTTGTCGTAGCCATCGCGCGGCTTGTCCGAATCGCCGTAGCCCCGCAGGTCCGGACAGACCACCGTAAAACGGTTGAGCAGCAGCGGCGCGACCTTGCGCCACATCTGCGCGGTCTGCGGATAGCCGTGGAGCAGGACCAGCGGATCCCCTTCCCCGCCGACCCAAGCGTTGACGCGAATCCCGTTGGCGCGGATGGTCTGTTGCTGCATTCCAGGCATGAAAGTCATAGGGGCGTGGAGGGGAATGAGTGAATGAGTGAATGAGTGAAAAGTAGAATGCAGAATATATCTCAGGGGTCGGGATTGAATCGCTTTTTACTGTTCACTCCTTCACGCCTTCACTCATTCACGCGTTTCCGAGATACTTCCGCAGCCGCTCCACCCCCTCCGCCAGTACGTCGACCGACTTCGGGTACGAAAAGCGCACGTGCTGTTTCGCCTTGTGCGTGCCGAAATCGATGCCGGGCGCGACGGCCACGCCGCCGTTTTCCAGCAGGTCCCAGCAGAAACGGTAGCTGTCATCGGTGAGGCGTTCGCAATTCGCGTAGATATAGAAAGCGCCTTCCGGCGTGACCGGGATGTCGAAGCCAAGGCCGCGCAATGCGGGCAGCAGGAAATCCCGCTGCGCCTTGAAGGTATCGCGCCGCTGCTCCAGCAGCGCGAGCGTGTCGGGGTGGAACGCCGCCAGCGCCGCCTTCTGCGCGAGGTCGGAGGGCGAGATGAACAGGTTCTGCGCCAGCTTGTCGGCCGGCTCCACGTATTGCTCCGGGACCACCATCCAGCCGAGGCGCCAGCCGGTCATGCCGAAATATTTCGAAAAACTGTTGATGATGAACACGTCGTCGGCGAACTCCAGCGCGCTGCGGTCGCGCTTGCCGTAAGTCAGGCCGTGATAGATCTCGTCCACGATCAGCACACCGCCTCGGGCGCGGGTAACGGCATGGATGCGCTCCAGCTCCCCATGGTCGATCAAGGTGCCGGTGGGATTCGACGGCGACGCGATCAGCACGGCCGCCGTCTTGTCGGTCCAGTGCTTTTCGACCAGCGCGGCGGTCAGCTGGTAAGCCGTGGATGCGCCGACCGGGATGCCGACGGCTTCCCCTTCCATCGTGCGCACGAAATGGCGATTGCAGGGGTAACCCGGATCCGCCATTAACACCTGGCTGCCCGGCGACAGCAACGTGCCCATGGTGAGCAACAGGGCACCGGACGAACCCGTGGTCACGGCGATGCGCGCACGCGGAACGTCGACGCCGTAACGGGTGCGGTAGAACCCTGCGATGGCATCGCGCAGTTCTGCAATCCCGAGCGATGGCGTATAGCCGATGCGGCCGCCCTGGATTGCGCGGATGCCCGCTTCCGCGATCAGGGGCGGCACCGGTGCATCCGGCTCGCCCACCACCATGTTTGCTATCGAACGTCCGGCCGCCTCCAGTTCCTTGGCGCGGTTGATCAGTACCACGACGTGGAACGGCTCGATTTCCCCCATTCGGGACGCCAGCCGCACCGCGGCTTTGCCGGGAAGTTTTTCAGGTCGATTCATCCAGTCCTCTGCCGATGGCCCGCCAGAGGCGGGCATCCCATGCTTGCATCGGATTGTATCGCGATGCCGGGAGCGTCCTGGTGCCGGGTTGTTCCGGCACGTGATAAATCATTGCCCTGACATTAGAATCCTTGTTCTCGCATCAACGCGGACAATACGATGAAAATCGCAATAATCGGCAGCGGCGGAGTCGGCGGCTATTTCGGCGCGCGGCTGGCGGCCAGCGGACAGGACGTCACTTTCGTTGCGCGCGGCGCGCACCTCGAGGCCATGCAAAAGAAGGGATTGAAAGTGCTGAGCGCACTCGGTGACCTGCACCTGCCTGAAGTGAAGGCGACCAGCGAT
>DASVNF010000027.1:0-1896 GCA_036384015.1 Burkholderiales bacterium | reverse complement strand
CACCAGTTGCCTGAGGCGATCCCAGATCAGGTGCCGCGCCTGCGGATCGAGCCCGGTCGTGGGCTCGTCCAGGAACAACAGGTCCGGATCGTTGATCAGCGCACGAGCCAGCGACAGGCGCCTCTTCATTCCGCCCGACAGGGTCTGGATTTTCGCTTTCGCGCGGTTTCCCAGTCCGGCGAACTCCAGCAGATCGGGGATGCGGCCGCGAAGCGTCTCATCGGTTTCCCCGAAGTAGCGACCATAGACGAGCAGGTTCTCGAATACGGTGAAATCCGGGTCCAGATTGTCCAGCTGCGGCACCACGCCGATGCGGATGCGCGCCTCTCGCGCCGCGCGCGGTATCGGCAGTCCCAGAAGATTCACGGTCCCGGAATCGGGATCCGTAAGGCCGAGACAGAGCCGCAGCGTGGTGGTCTTCCCCGCGCCGTTCGGGCCGAGCAGTCCGTAACACTCGCCGGCTTCGAGCTGCAGGCCGATGCCGCGCACCACTTCCTCGCCCGCATAGGACTTGCGCAGTTCATTGACTTCGAGCAATGGCATGGGCGGCATCAGGCGCGGCAGTGCCGTTCGACCAGCTGCTGCAGGGTCACCAGGCTGCCATGGAAAAAATGCCCGGCGCCGGGAAACACGATCACCGGCAGCTGCTGGGGGCGGGCCCAGTCGAGCACATCCTTGAGCGGCACGACATCGTCCTCTTCGCCATGCACCACCAGCGTGTTCGATTGCACGGATCCCACCGGAAAGCGGCCCACCGCCGGTGCGGCCAGCACCAGATGTGCGGGCGCCAGCTTTTCGGCGACGGCGGCGGCAACGTAACCGCCGAAAGAGAACCCGCCTATCGCCAGTTCCGCACTGCCGTACTTCCTGCGTGCATATCCGACAAGCGCCATGAAGTCCTCGAGCTCGCCGCGGCCGTCGTCGAAAACGCCGTCGCTGGCGCCGACGCCGCGGAAATTGAGTCGCAGCGCGCAGTACCCGAGCGCGACAAAGGCTTTCGCCAGGGTCTGCACGACCTTGTTGTCCAGCGTGCCGCCATAAAGCGGATGAGGATGGGCGAGGACGGCGATACCCTGGCGGTCCTCGCCGGGGTCGTTGACCGCGATCTCGAGGTTTCCGGCGGGACCGTCGATGGACAGCCGCTGCGGCGCTGCGGATTTCAAATTCCGGCTTTCAAATTCGGGCCGGCAACCGCAACCTTCAAATCCGCAGCCGCTCCACGATACGGCCGTTGACGAGGTGCTCCTCGATGATCTCGTCGATGTCGCTCTTGTCGACATACGTGTACCAGATTTCCTCCGGGTAGACGACGATCACCGGACCTTCTTCGCAGCGGTCCAGGCAACCCGCCTGGTTGATGCGCACCTTGCCCTTGCCGGCGAGCTTCAGCTCCTTGACCTGCTTCTTGGCGTAGTCGCGCATTTTCTGGGAGTCGTGGTCCATGCAGCACGGTTCGTTGTTGTCGCGCTGGTTGCAGCAGAAAAACACATGATGCTTGTAGTAGCTCACCGGAGGTCCTCTTCGTTTCCGCGCCAATTATAAGCCGCGCGGCGCGGGATACTTTCGCGCGTTGATGCCGATCTTTTCGTGCGCGGCCGCCACCGGGTCGATGTCGAGCACGTCGGCCAGCCGGATCAGGTAGAGCATGACGTCGGCGATCTCGTGCGCCACCTCGGCGCGTTTCGCTTCCGGCAGGGTCGCGCTTTGCGTGGGCGTCAGCCACTGAAAGTGCTCCATGATCTCCGCGGCTTCGATGGCAGCCGACATCGCCAGGTTCTTGGGCGAGTGGAACTGCTCCCAGTCGCGTTCGGCGGCGAATCGGCGCAGGCGATCGCGCAGGCCCGTCAGCGAGTCCGGCGGCGCTTCGTCTTTCATGTTCCTGGCATCCATGTCTGT
>DASVNF010000026.1:0-14700 GCA_036384015.1 Burkholderiales bacterium | reverse complement strand
CCGGGTGGCGCAGGATCGACTCGAGTCCCTGCACGAGGACAGCCTGCGCCGGCTGTTCGAGGCGGGAATGATGGACAAGATCTACGCGCACCTGCTGTCGCTCGAAAATTTCCGCCGCCTGCTGAACCGCCGCAGTTTCTTTGCGCTCAAGCCGCCCTCCGACTCGCGCGAGCTGAACTAGTCGCGCGCGCGCGGCTTCGGCGAAACCATCCTGTCCTCGCTGCGCCGGCCTGCCTTTCCCCGGTAGGCCCAGCCCAGCATCCCGATGCCGGCGGCGATCATCGGCAGGCTCAGCCATTGCCCCATTGAAAAATTCAGGGCCAGCAGGCCGAGGAAGCCGTCGGGTTCGCGCGTGTACTCGACCAGGAAGCGCAACGCGCCATAGCCGATCAGGAACATCCCGGAGACCGCGCCCACCGGCCGCGGCCTGCGGGAGAAGCCCCAGACAAGCGCGAACAGCAGCAGCCCTTCCAGGGCGAACTCATAGAGCTGCGACGGATGCCTGGGCAGGTTGTCCACTTGCGGGAACACCATGGCCCAGGAGACACTGGTGGCGCGGCCCCACAACTCGCCGTTGATGAAATTGCCGATGCGGCCCGCGCCCAGCCCAAGCGGAATCAGCGGCGCGATGAAATCGGTCACCGCCAGCCACTTCTTGCCGCGCGAGCGCGCGAACCACAGCATGGCCAGGATCACGCCGAGGAAGCCGCCGTGGAAGGACATGCCGCCCTCCCACAGGAACAGGATCCGCACCGGGTCGTGCATGTATTCGGCGAACTTGTAGAAGAAGACGTAGCCGAGGCGGCCGCCGAGGACCACGCCGAGCACGCCCAGGAACAGGATGTCGTCGAGGTCGCGCGAGGTCCAGCCGTGCCACGGTTGCGTGCGGATCCGGAAGCGCCCGAGCATCAGCACGATGAGGAAGGCAAGCAGGTACATCAGCCCGTACCAGCGCACGGCCAGGGGGCCGATGTGGATCGCGACGGGATCGAACTGCGGATGGATGAGCATGGAGTAGGCAGGAAGCTCGAAGGATTATACGCGAGCGCTTCCGGCGGTCAGGGAACCTGCACATCGTGCATGCGATTCAGGATGATGGAGGTACGCCGCTCCAGCAGCGGCGTGTCGCGCACCCTGTCGTAGAAACGCGGTTTCGGCACCATGGCGGCAAGCCGCGCGGCCTGCTCCGCGTTCAGATTGGCCGCGCTGGTCTTGTAGTAGTAGCGGCCGGCCGCTTCCGCGCCGAACACGCCGTTTCCCCACTCGATGATATTGAGATAAATCTCGAAAATGCGCTGCTTCGACATCACGTTCTCGATCATGACGGTAATCAGCGCCTCCTGGGCCTTGCGCCAGGGCGTGCGCCTTCCCGAGAGGAACAGGTTCTTGGCAAGCTGCTGGCTGATGGTGGAACCGCCGGCGACCACCTTGCCTTTCCTGAGGTTTTTCTCGTAGGCCTTCTGGATCGCCTCCCAGTCGAAACCGTCATGGTCCAGGAACTTGGCGTCCTCGGCGGCGATCAGGGCCCGCTTGAGATGGATGGAAATGCGGTTGTATGGCACCCATTTGTGGCGCAGCTCGGCGTTGGGATTCTTCTCCTGCAGCACCTCGAGCCGGTCTTCCATGAAAGCGCTGTTGGAAGGGTTGAACCAGACCCACCAGACGACGCTGCCGAATATCCAGAACTCGTACACCACGACGACGGCGATGACCAGCAGCAGCCCACGCGCGAACCAGCGCCACAGATACTTCATGGATTACCGGCCGCGCAGCGATTCGATGACGGGCGCGGTCTGCGGCCGCACGCCACGCCACAGGAAGAAGGATTCCGCGGCCTGCTCCACCAGCATGCCCAGGCCGTCCGCCACGCGCGCCGCTCCCCGCGCCCGGGCGAAGACCAGAAACGGCGTGGGTTCCGCGCCGTACATCATGTCGTAGGCCAGTGAATCCGCCGCAAAGACGCCGCCGGGCAGCGGCGGCACTTCGCCCTGCAGGCTGCTCGAGGTGGCGTTGATCACCACATCGAAGTGATGCCCGGCGAGGTCGCCGTAGCCATGGCCGGAAACCACGGTATGGGCGGCGCTCGGCTGACGGCGCATGTTTTCCGCCAGCCGCAGCGCCTTGTCCACCGAACGGTTGGCGATCGCCAGGATAGCCGGCTGGCGCGCCAGCAGCGGACCGAGCACGCCCTGGGCTGCGCCGCCGGCACCCAGCAGGAGCAGCCGCCTGGCTTCCAGCGTCACGCCGAGGTTGGCGGTCAGGTCGGCGACGAGTCCCGCTCCGTCGGTGTTGTCCGCCCGGCTGCGTCCCTCTTCAAAACTCAGGAAATTCGCGGCGCGGGCGTCCTTGGCGCGCTGGGTGACTTCGTCGGCGAAATCGAACGCTTCGAGCTTGAAGGGGAGCGTGACATTGAGGCCCCGGCCGCCGTTGCCGCGGAATTCGCCGACGGCGGCGCGAAACCCGTCCGCGGGTGCAAGCAGCCGCGAATACTCCACGTCCTGCCCGGTCTGGCGCGCGAAGGCCGCATGAATCTGCGGCGACTTGCTGTGGGCGATCGGATTGCCGATCACGGCGTAGCGATCGCTCATGCGATGCGGACCCTCACGGCGAAATCAGTTCGAGATCGCTGCGTGTGTAGTTGAAGGTGCGGGAGATGCTGAGGATATCCCAATCCCTGCGCACCGCCGCAGGCAGCGGCGGAAAAGGTCCTGCCAGTTCGACCGCGCGCCGCGCGGCGGCATCCAGAAGGCGATGCCCGGAAGACCGGTCTATTTCCACTTTTTCAACGCCGCCGTCGGCCTTGATGTGCACCGTCATCACCAGCGAGCCATAGATCCTGTTGCGCTTGGCCTCCTCGGGAAAATACTGGGTGCCGACCTTCTCGATCCGCTGGCGCCATTTGTCGACGTATTCCGCGTAGACCACCCCCTCGGTGCGTGCGCCGATGAATTTGCGCCGCGGCAGCTTCTGGTAATCGCTCCATTCCTTGGCGATCTGCGCCTCGAGTTGCGCGATCATGAGCCGCTGCTGCTGCAGGGCAGGGTCTTCGACCCGTTCCGGTTGTTGCTGCGCCGGGGAAGATTGAGTCGCGGCATTGGTGTTGCCGTTTTGTGTCAGCTGCAGCAGGCGCTGCGCTTCTTCCTCGAGTTGCCGGGCCCTGTTCGTCGCCAGTTGCACCTGTTGCGACGATTCCAGATTCGGCACTTTCGGCAAATTGGTCCTGGCGCGGCGTTCTGCCTCGGTATTGCCGCCGCCATCGAGATTCGCCTGCGCCAGCGCGTCCGCTTTCACCGGCCGGGAGGCGCCTTTCGAATTGATCAGCACCACGTCCAGCTGCGGCGCGAACTTCGACGGATTGAATTGCGGCGGCGCGAAGGTGACGAGCAGCAGGACCGCGTGAAATACGATGGAAACGGCCAGCGTGATCGGCAGGACATCGCTGGTGGAAGGCGGCGGCGAGGCCGGGAGGCTGGCGGCGAAGCCGCCTCGGGTATCGAGCGCGTTGATCGAGATGTCCGGCAAATCCGGTTGTCTGTAGTCGGGCTCCGGCAATTCTAATTAGCCGCGACCCAAATTAACAGTGATTCAGGGCACATCCGTCGCTTTACTGGACCTCTGCATCCAGCTGGCGCTTGAATTCGCAATGCAGGGTCGCCTCCAGGAGATCGATGGCGGACACCGCCACCTCGATCCGGCTACCCGGGGCGAGCTGCGGCGGCACCGAAGGTACCCGGGTAACGAGCGGAATGCGGTCCAGCCGCACCAGGTCGTCACGCAGCACCACCGCGCCGGCCAGCTCCACGCCTTCCTGCAGCAGCCAGCGCAGGCACCAGTAGCGTTCCATGTTGCGCTGGAACTCGGCATAGGCGTCATAGGCAAGCTCGAAATCGCGCAGGATAACCAGCAGGCGCTCGTCTTTCGGTGGATAAGCCGGCTCTTCGTTGCCAAACAGCGCCAGCAGCTGCCTCTGGTTGACGAGGTCCGCATACCGGCGCAGCGGCGAGCTGGCCCAGACGTACTGCGCCGCTCCCAGACCCTGGTGTGCGCCGGGCACCGTGGACATCTTCACCTTGCCGTTGCCTTGCACGCGATAAAGCGCCGGGACCTCGTTCAGCGCCAGCTGGCGTCCCCATTCCGTATTGACCAGGATCATCAGCTCGGAGACGACTTTGTCGATCGGCGAGCCGCGTTTGCGCTCGACGATGCTGACCCGGTCGCTGTCGACGTAAAAATTGTAGTCGGCCCGGCTGATTCCGGGCTCGGCCTTGCCGCGTGCCTTCTCCAGTTGCACGGCAAACTTCCACAACAGCATGAGTTCGCCGCCATGAGGAAAAGCAGTATGGCCGGCGGCGATGCGGTCCTCGTTGAATTCCGCCTCCAGCGTGTCGTGGCGCAGATTGGCCGCCACGCGCACGCGTTCGGCCACGCTGCGATTGCCGAGGATTTCGAGCGCCGGCGTGAGTTCGACGTACATGGACAGGGCGGGACATTCGCGCCCCTGCGCCAGGGTGAAGCGCCCCACGACCGCGTCCGGCAGCATGGTGATCTTGTTGCCCGGGAAGTAAACGGTGGACAGGCGCTTTGCAGCCTCGGTGTCCAGCGCCGAACCGACCGGCAGGCCCAGCGCCGGCGCCGCGATATGGATTCCCACCTGCCAGTTGCCGCTGTCGAGCTGCGTGACGGAGAAGGCATCGTCGATCTCGGTGGTTTCCGCGTCGTCGATGCTGAACGCCTGCACCGTGGACAACTCCAGCGGGCCGGGTTCCGATGCAACCAGATCGGCTGCGAAGCCGGTGCCGCGGGGAAAGTATTCGAACAGGAAGCGGCCGAAGTGGTAGTCGTGGCTGGAAGGCAGTGCGCCGCATTTTTCCAGCAGTTTGGGAAAAGACAGGTGGGTCTGGGCCGACGCCTGTTCCAGTGCCTTGTACTCGATCGAATTCCTGTCCGGCTGATAGAGCAGGGCGTTGAGCACCGCGCGGAACTCTTCGGGCAATTCGAAGCGGGTCAGTTGTGCGAGGTAGCGCGCCTGCTGCTCCGCCAGCTTTTTCTTGCGCTCGATGCTGGCCAGCGCGGCCTTCAGGGAATCGGCCGGCGCCGCCTTGTAGCGCCCTTTGCCTTTCTTGTAGAAGTGCGTGGGTGTGGCATGCAGGCGCAGCAGCAGCGCGGCCTGCTCTTCGGGCCGTGGCTGGCGGCCGAAGTATTCGCTTCCCAGCTGCTCGAAGGAAAACTCCGCCTCTCCGCAGCATTCCCACAGGAAAGCCGGATCGATCTCTTCCGCGATCTTCTGGGCGTCGCCCATGAACTGGGAAAGCGGAACATGCTGGAAGCGAACCAGTACATTCGCCGCCTTGACCTTCGCGCGCTTGCCATGCTGGGTTTCGACCTGCAGCGAGCTGTTGTTGTCGGCGAGGACGGTGCCGACCTTGAAGTCCCCGTCCTCTTCGAAGAAAACGTTCATGTGCTGCGCTGCCGAGGCGCGGGAGGAAAAGCGAGCCCGCGATTATACGCGAGCGAAGCAGCGCGGATTCCGCCGTCTAGCCTGCAAACTGCAGCACCGGATCCAGGTAATCGCCGAACTCCCTGAACCCGTGATCGCTGCCCTGGACGAGGATCTTGCGGCTGCCGGGATAGTGGTCCACGGCCGTGCGCCAGTCGAGCAGTTCGTCGCCCGTCGTATGCATCAGCAGATAGCGGTCGAGCCTGGCCGGTTTCGGCACATGCAGGCCGGCAAGCTGTCGCAGGTGCTCTTCGGTGAGCTCGTAGGCCTCCCCGGTATGGAGGTTCCTCTGCGGACCGAGATAGGATCGCAATCCCTCGTGGGGCGTGATCGCGGGGTTGACCAGCACCGACCGCATGCCGTATTTCTCGGTGAGCCAGGTTGCATAGAACCCTCCGAGCGAACTGCCGATCAACGTCAGTTCGTCTGCGCTGTTGCCCCGGATTTCGCGCTCCAGCATGGCCATCGCTTCGCGCGGCAGGTGCGGCAAGGCCGGACTGCGGAACTCGGTGCCCCGGCCCACGGATTGCAGCCGCTCGCGCAACTGATTCGACTTGTGGGAGGCGGGGGAACTGTTGAAACCGTGGATGTAGAGGATCATCGTGTGGGTCTGGAGTGCACCGGCATTGTGCCCGACGCTGCCGGTCTGCACAAAACCAGGCCTGCGCAACATCACGCCGCACCTCGGCGCCGCGGATAGCGTGCCGGTCGCGCCGGTTTTGCGCCTGGCATGCAGCTTGCCACTGTCAATGCAGGAGGAGACAACATGAACGGAGAATCCCGCAGGCGATTCATGGCGCAAGCCGGTGCGCTCACAGCGGCGCCGTGGCTGGCCGATGTCTTGCGCGCCGAGGAGGCAGCGCGGCCAAACGTCCCGGCAGGCGCAAGAGTCGGCGATGTATTCGTCCTGCCCGCCACGCCCGAGACCACGCAATGGGGCTGGTTCGACAATGCGCAGCCGCCGGTTCTGAGGGTGCGGTCGGGTGATCGTGTGTCCATGGAAACCCAGATGGCGGCGGCGAACCAGGTGCTGCCGGGCGTTTCCATCGAGGAAATCACCCGCTTGCGCCTGGCGTTCCCGGGCCGCGGGCCGCACACCATCACCGGCCCGATTTTCGTCGAGGAAGCGGAACCCGGCGACGTCCTCAGGATCCGCATCGAGCGCATCGTCCCGCGGACCTATGGCGCCAACTGGAACCTGCCCGGCGACCTCGGCCTCGGCCAGTTCCCGGAGCGCTTTCCCGAAGGCCGGGTGCGTTACTTCTATTTCGACCTCAAGAAGGCCATCACCAGGTTTGCTCCCGATATCCAAATACCCCTGCGCCCGTTCCCGGGCGTGCTCGGCGTCGCACGCGCGGAAGCCGGCCGTTACAGCACCGTCCCGCCCGGACCCTTCGGCGGCAACATGGATGTGCGCGAAATGGTGGAAGGCACGACGCTTTATCTGCCGGTATTCGTGGAGGGCGCGCTGCTGTGGAGCGGCGATTCGCATGCGGCGCAGGGCAATGGCGAGATCAATCTGACGGCGATCGAAACCGCCTTCAACGAACTGCGCCTGCACATCGAAGTCATCAAGCGCAAGCCCATGGCCTGGCCGCGCATCGAGACGCCGACGCACTGGATCACGGTCGGTTACGACCGTGACCTGAACAAGGCGCTGGAAATCCTGAAGTCTGAAACCAGCACCTTCCTTGCCGAAACCCAGGACATCGCGCCGGAGAAAACGCAGGAATGGATGGCGACGCGTTACGACTGCCGCGTCGCCGAGGTGGTGAACCAGATGAAGGGCGTGTTCTGCATGATCCCGAAGAAAGGGGTCAAGCTGAAGCGCGGCGTGCGCCCGCTGAAGGAGACGCCGCGCTACTTCGCGACCAGCGCCGCATCGCCCGACTTGCAGACCGCCATGAACGAAGCCGCCTTCTCGATGATCGAGCAGATCGCGAAGCGCAAGAACCTGTCGATCCTCGACGCCTATTCGCTGATGAGCCTGACCATGGATTCGCGTCTCGGCGACATCGCCGAATCCAGAAAAACCGTCCACTGCATGGTGCCAAAAAACCTTTGGGTCTAGGTCACTTCATCGCCGAGACGCGGAGGCGCAGAGGATGCGCGGCTATCGCGCAAGCGACTCCAGGAGCTTGGCGTGCACGCCGCCGAAGCCGCCATTGCTCATGATCAGCACCTGGTCTCCGGAACGGGATTCGGAAACGATCGCCTCGACCAGCCCGGCGAGGTCGCCGAAGCATCGCGACCTGGCGCCGAGCGGCGCAAGCACGGGCTGCGCATCCCAGCCCAGATCGTTCGTATAGCAGAACACCAGGTCCGCCCCGGCAAGACTGCCCGCGAGCGCGTCCTTCATGACGCCCATCTTCATGGTGTTGGAGCGCGGTTCCAGCACGGCGAGGATGCGCGCGCTGCCGACCTTGCTGCGCAAGCCGGCGATGGTGGTCTGGATGGCGGTGGGATGGTGCGCGAAGTCGTCGTAGACCGTGACGCCCCTGACGGTGCCGCGCAGTTCCAGGCGCCGTTTCACGTTCCTGAACTCGGCCAGCGCGTCGATGCCCTTGGCGACCGGCACCCCGGCATGGCGCGCCGCCGCCAACGCGGCGAGGGCGTTGTGCGCATTGTGCTCGCCGAGCAGTTCCCACTTCACCGTGCCGCGCGGGCCGCCTTCGAAGAAAACGTCGAAAGCGTGTTCGTCGCGCGGCTTCGTCACCCAGCTTTCCGGCACGCCGAGCAGCTCCACCTTGCTCCAGGTGCCGCGCGACAGCACGCGCCGCATGCTCTGCTCTCGGCCGTTGGCGATGATCAGGCCGTCGCCGGGAATGGTGCGAACCAGGTGGTGAAACTGGGTTTCGATGGCCGCGAGGTCGGGAAAAATGTCGGCATGGTCGAACTCGAGGTTGTTCAGGATCGCGGTGCGCGGCAGGTAGTGGACGAACTTGGAACGCTTGTCGAAAAACGCGGTGTCGTACTCGTCGGCTTCGATCACGAAGAATGCAGATTCGGTCGCACGCGCGGAAATGCCGAAGTTGAGCGGCACGCCGCCGATCAGGAAGCCGGGATTCAGCCCGGCGTGTTCCAGGATCCACGACAGCATGGACGTCGTGGTGGTCTTGCCGTGCGTGCCGGCCACCGCCAGCACCCAGCGCCCGCGCAGCACGTTTTCGGCCAGCCATTGCGGTCCGGAAATGAAAGGCAGGCCCTTGTTGAGGATCTCTTCCATCAGCGGATTGCCGCGCGACACCACGTTGCCGATCACGAACAGGTCGGGCTCGAGCGCGGTCTGGGCGGGATCGAAGCCCTCGATCAGCTCGATGCCCTGGGCCTGCAGCTGGGTGCTCATCGGGGGGTAGACGTTGGCGTCGCAACCCGTGACGCGATGGCCTGCCTGCCTGGCGATCACCGCAATTCCGCCCATGAAGGTGCCGCAAATGCCGAGGATATGGATATGCACGAACTGCGACCTCCGAAGGAAGCGCACGAAGGTACACGAAGGAAGGACAAAAGCAAGGGGGCGGCCGGCCGCCGGAACGCTACCTGCCGAGGTTGATGCGGCCGAATAGGTAGAGGACGTTGCCGTTGCCGCCGTCGCTGGAACTCAGCTTGGGAACGTAGGAAGCCATCAGCGCGACGGGCCCGACCTCGACGCTGGCGAGGGGCAGGATGGCGGGAAACGGGAAGCCATGGAATATGTCTGAGCGACTGACGAGCATGGCGACGAAGCCGGCACCGACCGCCGCGCGCTCGGCAAACTGCCAGCGCCATTCGCGGGCGTAGCCGGCCTGCAACTGGACATCGCTGTGTGAATCGAGAAAAGCCAGCCCGAACAGCGCATTCGAATTTCCATTCCCGTCGATCAGCGTCCGGCCGAAACCCGCCCCCCAGGCGGTTTCGTTGAACTCGGCGATTTTCTCGGGGGAATAAGTGGCGCGATTATGATGGGCGTAGCCACTCAGGTAGAGGACATTGTCGCCTTCCTCGACAATCCTCCCCGCATAGTCGATGGCGTTCTCGGTGGCGACTTCGGTTTTCGCGATCGCGCGCTTTGTCAGGCTGTCTTCATCTTCCGCATGTACCAGGCACGGTGCCAGCAGCAGCGCAAGCAGGACGCTAATGCACGATTTCGTCGTCATCTGGTTCCAAACGGATGAATTGAGTTCCTAGAGCAGTCGTGACTTGTCGCCTCCCGCAAAGCCGGACGGCGCCATTTCGATGTCGCGCGCCAGTGCGATCACCTTGAACAACTCGCCCATCTCTGCGGGGGACAACAACTTCTGTGCAGCCGCCACTGCCGGAAGATACGTGGCAGCCCGGTCCGGCGAATGCCGCTCCAGCAAGCGAGTGATGCCGGCGTTCACCAGGAACTGCGCCTGCGTCGTATAACCCAGCAGCTTCAATCCGGCATCGATCCCGGCCTCCGCCACCGCGGTGAAATCCACATGCGCCGTGATGTCCTGCAACCCCGGCAGGAAAAACGGGTCGTCATGCAGGCGATGCCGGTAATGGCACATCAGCGTGCCTTGCGAGCGCTGCGGGTGGTAGTACTCGCCACGGCCAAACCCGTAATCGATCAGCAGCATGACGCCCCGTTTCAGGCAGCCAGCCAGCGCGCCGACCAGCGCCGGCACTGCAAGGGAAACCTCGCTCAGGTACGGCGCTTGCACCGGGATCGCGGCAGCTGCGTCCTGCAGCGGGCTGCGCGGCAGCGGGCGCTCCGACCAGCCGAAGGATTCCTGCTCCAGGCTCACGCCGCGCTCGCAAACGCCTTCCCTGCGCCACGCCAGCAGGTGTATAGGCAATGCATCCAGGACTTCGTTCGCCAGGATCACCCCGGAGAATGCCCGCGGCAGCGTGGCGATCCATTCCACCCTGCCTGCCAGCTCCGGCACGCGTTCCGCCAGAGCCCGGCGCTGGCGTTGTGCCAGGTCAGGGCTGATTTCCAGGATCAGGTAGCGATCGGGCAGGCGCTCCTGCTCCTGCAGGGCGGCAAGAAGATCCGCGGCGAGACGGCCGGAGCCGGCGCCAAGTTCCAGCACCGCGCCGCCCGCCTGGGGGAGCAGTTCGCCGACCTGCAGGGCAAGCGTGGCGCCGAACAAGGACGACAACTCCGGCGCGGTGACGAAATCGCCCGCCTCGCCCAGCTTGGCGGCACCGGCCACGTAATAGCCAAGGCCCGGCGCATAGAGCGCCAGTTCCATATACCGTGCAAAGGAGATCCACCCTCCCTTCCTGCCGATTTCCGCGCGTATCAGCGCGGCAACCTGATCGCTGTGCTGACGGGACAAGGCATCCGGTTCGGGCAGCCCGGTGGGGCCGGAATTGGGCAAAACGCGCATCGGGAAGGAGAAGGAAGGCAGGGGGGGTTACGCTACAATCGCTATTCAACAACGGTCGTTGCACCAGGTGCAACTGCGGCGGAAGAATGGCTCACGGCAGGCGCAAGGAACAGGTGGCACTCGTAACCGGCGCGGGCCGCCGGCTCGGTCGCGCCATTGCGCTCGGACTCGCCGATGACGGCTGGGATATCGCGATTCACTTTCAGCGCTCGCGCGAGGAAGCCGCATCGCTCGCCGAGGAAATCACCGCCCGCGGCGTGAAGGCGGCGGCAATCGCCTGCGACCTCGCGGATGCCGCCCAGGTTTCCGGCTTGCTGGCAGAATGCGGGCGCAGCCTCGGTGCGGCCTCCTGTCTGGTCAACAATGCCGCGCTGTTCGAGTTCGACGATATCGGCAGCCTGGAGGCCGGCAAGTGGGACCGGCACATGGACGTGAACCTGCGGGCGCCGGTGATGCTTGCGCGCGACTTTGCCCGCCAGTTGCCCGGAGGAACGACGGGCTGCATCGTCAACATGCTCGACCAGAAGGTATTCAACCTGAATCCCGATTTCCTCTCCTATACGATCGCCAAGGTCGGCCTCGAGGGCGCAACGCGGGTGTTGGCCCTGGCGCTGGCGCCGCGCGTGCGGGTGTGTGGGATCGCGCCCGGGATCACACTGACGAGCGGGGAACAAAGCGCGGAGAATTTCTCCCGGGCCCACAGCCTGGCGCCTCTGGGCCGGAGCTCCGACACCGATGACGTGGTCAATGCCGTGAGATTCGTGGTCGGCGCGAAAGCGCTGACGGGGACGACCATCCAGGTGGACGGCGGCCAGCATCTGTGGCCGATGAGACGCGATGTCCAGTTCGAAACCTGAGGCGCCGGTGCGGCGCACGGCCGCAGCGGACGGGATCGCGCAAAGCCGGCGTATATTCCTGCGCAACTTCGAAACCCGGATCTCGATCGGGGTTCACGACTACGAGAAGCAGGCAAAGCAGCGCGTGGTCATCAACGTGGACCTTTACATCGAACCGGACGGACGCATCCTGCGCGACCACATCAGCGAAACCGTGGACTACGACTTCCTGCGCAAGGAAATTGCCGCGCTGGCCGACAGCGGGCATTTCCACCTGCAGGAGACGTTCTGCGAGAGAATCCTCGCCATCTGCCTGGCCCGGCCCGGCGTCACGGCGGCGCGGGTCGCCAGCGAGAAACCCGACGTTTATCCCGACTGCGAGGCAGTCGGGTTCGAGATATTCGGAGTGAAGCGGGAATAGCATGCCGACGCTGCAGAAACAGGTTTACGAAGGCAATAAGCTCGCCAAGCGGCTGCGCCGCCTGGTGGGGCAGGCCATTGGCGATTTCGAGATGATCCGCGAAGGCGACAAGGTCATGGTCTGCCTGTCCGGCGGCAAGGACAGCTACGCGCTGCTGGACATCCTGCTGTCCCTGAAGGCGCATGCGCCGGTAAATTTCGAGATCGTCGCGGTGAATCTCGACCAGAAGCATCCCGGATTTCCGGAGCACGTGCTGCCGGAATACCTCGCGTCAATCGGCGTGCCCTACCGGATCGTCGAGCAGGATACCTACAGCGTGGTCAAGCGCGTGATCCCCGAAGGCAAGACCATGTGCTCGCTGTGCTCGCGCCTGCGCCGCGGGGCGCTATACCGTGTCGCCAAGGAGCTCGGCGCAACCCGGATCGCACTCGGCCACCATCGCGACGACATCCTCGAAACCTTCCTGCTCAATCTCTTTCATGGCGGCCGCCTCAAGGCCATGCCGCCCAAGCTGATCAGCGACGATGGCCAGCACATCGTGATCCGGCCGCTGGCCTACTGCCGTGAACCGGATCTGGAGGAATACGCCAAACTGCGCCAGTTCCCGATCATTCCCTGCAATCTGTGCGGTTCCCAGGACAATCTGCAGCGCCAGGTGGTGAAGGACATGTTGCGCGAGTGGGAGAAGCGTTTCCCGGGCCGGCTGGAAACCATGTTCGCCAGCCTGCAACGGGTTTCGCCATCGCACCTGCTGGATCCCAGGCAGTTCGATTTCCTCAGCCTGAAGACCCAGTCTGATGCCTACCAGGATGGGGACATCGCCTTCGACGAAGAGGATTTTTCGGCGAGGCTGCTGCAGTTGCCGATAGGTAAAACGGCGGCAAACGACTAGGCATTTCGGCATTTTCCTTCACGCCCTGCGCGTCCTGCGGACATCCTTAGTAAGTGCTGGCTTCGATTGTTGGCAAGGTCCGGCGCGGTTTGGCACTGTGCGTCTGGCAATCCCGGAGGAACGGCACCGACCGCTCTTTGACGCCTGACGCACGCTCCGATCCGGTGGTTTCCTGCCTATTTATTGTGCAGTCCGGCTTGGCCGCAACGGGCGCTCCTTGTTAAACTCCGCACCTCTTCGAGCCGGGCGTGCCGCAGACGCCGGCCATCGATGCCGATCCCGAACCTTCCGGAGCAAAACATGGCAAGCCAGGATTTCGCACCCAAGAAAAAGATCTCTTCCTTCTATCCGCCGCAGCGCCATCTCATGGGGCCGGGCCCCTCGGAAATCCACCCGCGGGTGTTTTCGGCCATGGGCAAGCCGACCATCGGCTATCTCGACCCGGTTTTCGTCGAGATGATGGAAGAACTGAAGGAATCGCTGCGCTACGCCTTCCAGACGCACAACGCGCTGACCTTCCCGGTATCGGGGCCCGGTTCAGCGGGCATGGAGATCTGTTTCGTCAATATGGTCAGACCCGGCGACAAGGTTATCGTCTGCCGCAACGGCGTGTTCGGCGGACGCATGATCGAGAACGTGCAGCGCAGCGGCGGAACGGCCATCGTGGTGGAAGACCGCTGGGGTACGCCGGTCAGCCCGCAGAAGGTCGAAGACGCGTTCAAGGCCAATCCCGACGCGAAGATCCTCGCCTTCGTGCATGCGGAGACCTCGACCGGCGTCCAGTCCGATGCGAAGACGCTCGCCGAAATCGCCCGCAGGCATGACGCGCTGATCATCATGGATGCCGTCACCTCGCTCGGCGGCACGCCGGTGCTGACCGACGAGTGGGGCATCGATGCCGTCTACTCCGCCACCCAGAAATGCCTGTCCTGCACCCCGGGCCTGTCGCCCGTCAGCTTCAGCGACCGCGCGATGGAGCTGGTCAAGGCGCGCAAGGACAAGGTCCACAGCTGGTTCCTCGATCTCAATCTGCTGGTGGGCTACTGGGGCGAAACCAACCGGACCTACCACCATACCGCGCCGACGAATTCGCTTTATGCCCTGCACGAATCGTTGCTGATGCTGCGCGAGGAAGGCCTGGAGAATGCTTGGGCGCGCCATCAGCGCAACCACAGGGCGCTGAAAGCCGGCCTGGAAACCCTGGGAATGAAGTACCTGGTGGAAGAGCCTTACCGCCTGCCGCAAATGAACGCCGTCCAGATCGTGGCCGGCATCGACGAGAAGGAAGTGCGCCGCCGCCTGCTGCTGGATTACAACCTGGAAATCGGCGCCGGCCTCGGCGACCTCGCCGGCAAGATCTGGCGCTTCGGCCTGATGGGCTACTCCTGCAAGATGGAGAACGTGATGCTGAGCCTGTGCGCTTTGGAAACGGTGTTCACGGACATGGGCGTCAAGGTGAAATTCGGGGAAGCGGAAGCCGCTGCCTATCATGCCTATGCGGCCCAGCCTACCCGCCTGCAACCGGTGCGCGCCGTCGCCGCCTGACGGTTTGGCTCCGAACGAAAAAGCCGGCTTTGAGCCGGCTTTTTTGTTTCTCGCCGGGAGAAACGGTGATCAGCGACGAGTGATGGGTGGTTGGTAAATCCGGGGCCTGCACCAGGCACCAGCCACCAACCACTGCCTTTCTCAGCTGCGCCGCTCGCGCAGCGCACGGA
>DASVNF010000025.1:0-3392 GCA_036384015.1 Burkholderiales bacterium | reverse complement strand
GAACGGCATATCCAACCAGCGGCGCTCGTTAACCGGCCTGGTGGCGGACCTCTGGCGGGAATCCGCCGATCTCATCCGTGCGGAAGCGGCGCTCGCCAAAGCCGAAATTTCGGACAAGGCCTCGCGTTTCGGCTCCGGACTGGTATGGCTCGTACTCGGCGGAGCGGTCTTGTTCGCGGGACTGGTGCTGGTGCTCGTAGCCGGCGTCGCGGGACTTGCGCATTTCCTGCCCGAAGAGCACGCCGCCTGGCTCGCGCCGCTCATCGCCGGAGCCGTGGTCCTGCCGCTGGGGCTGGCGCTTCTGGCAAGAGGCACAAAAATCGTAACGAGCACGCCACTCAAACCCGCGCAAACCCTGCGCTCCGTCCGCAAGGACGTCGAAGTCCTGAAGGAGCATATGCCATGAACGCCAACCGAACACCCGATGAAATCGAAGCCGACATCAACAACGTGCGCGAGCGCATGGATTCCACCCTGGACACGCTGGAACAGCGCCTGGATGCCAAGCGGCTCCTTCGCGAGGGCCTCGAACATTTTCGCAACAGCCAAGCGATCAAATATGCAACCACGGCGGCCGTCAGCGCCGGGCGGGCGGCTCGGGACCATCCAGTGCCGGCGGCCCTCGCCGGCGCCGGTCTGCTGGGCCTGATCGTCTGGGGCATGCGCTCGAGCCATTCACGCACCGAACGCAAGGCGATGCGCAACGTCTCGGAGGCTGTGGACACCGCACGGGACCGGCTGATGAATGCAAAAGCGGCGTTGGCCGACTCGGCGCGCGGCGCCAGCGGCTGGACGCGTGACGCGGCGGGCCGCGCCTGGCATGAGATCGAGCATGCCGGCAGCGAAGCGCGCTCCACCGTTCGCAAACATCCTGTGGCAGCCAGTGCCGCCGGATTGGCGATCATTGCCATTGCCGCGGCAGCCGCCTTGCCCAGCATCAGGAACCGGATCGGCCGGTAGCGATCAGGGCCTGATGCGCTTGAGCGCGTTGCGCAGCGTATCTGCGCTGCGCTCAAGCCCTGCTTTCTCCTCGTCCGACATTTCCGGGACGAGCACGCGGCTCACGCCATTGCGTCCGAGCACGCCCGGGAGGGACAGGGTGACGCCGAATTTTTCCTGGTAGGTCCCGATCGGCATCACCGCGCGCTCGTCGCGCAGGATGGCTTCCGCGATTCTCGCGCATGCAATGCCGATGCCAAGCTGGCTGGCCCCGATGCCTTCGATAATGGTGATGTTGGCGTAGCGCACTTCCTGTTCCACGCTCTTGCGAACCTCCGCATCGTCCCGGCAATCCGCATTGAATGCACACTGGATCGGCAGACCGGCGACGCGCGCGGACGACCACAGGAACACCTGGGAGGTGCCGTGCTCGCCGAGCACCTGGGCTGCGACGTCGTAAGGATTCACGTTGAGCCGTTTGGCGAGATGGAAACGAAAGCGCAACGAATCCAGGAACGTTCCGGTGCTCAGGACCCGGTCGTGTCCGGCGACGATGCGGGCCAGGTCGGCAAGCGGATCGGGCGGGTCCGTGACCACCAGGATCAACGCCTCAGGCGCCGCGGCGACAACTTTTGCAACGATCTCGCGGTACAGGGTTGCATTGGTATCGAGCAATCTGAGCCGCCCCGCAGGATCCCCGCGATCCGTCGCGCCGCCCGTTTTCTCGTTCACACCAGCCGTGATCATGACCAGGGCGGACCCGGCCAGGTCGGCGTAGTCGCCTGCGCGAAGGTCGACCGGCTTTTCGATCACCGCACCGTACTGAATATCCGTGACCAGTCCCTTGGCGCGCGCCGCATTCCGGTTCACCACCACGATCTCGCGCGCTACGCCTCGCATCACCAGGGAATGAAGGCAGGCCGAGCCTACGGCGCCTGCGCCGATGATGCCGATTTTCATGTCGTCATGTTCCGAAGAGACCCGGACCGCTCATGGTCAAGCGGTAAAAGGTCAATAGATCACAGGTTAAAGGTGAGAGGTGAAAGGTGAAAGGTGAAAGGAAGACCAGTGCCGTCATGATTGCATTCGCTCCTCTTTCCTCTTTTATCTTTTCTCTTTTCTCTTTTCTCTCTCTTTTTTATCGCCATTCGTCGTCAGACATTGGCTCGCACCCAGCTTGCGATCTGCGCGGCGGTCATGGCGCCGGAGTGGCGCGCCTTTTCCTCGCCGTTGCGAAAAATGGCCATGGTCGGGATGCTGCGGATGTTGAACCTCAGCGCAAGCTGCTGGGCTTCTTCGGTGTTCACCTTGCCGAGGCGCACGGCGGGTTCGAGCAGCGCCGCGGCTTTTTCGAATTCGGGCGCCATCATCCTGCAAGGCGCGCACCATGGCGCCCAGAAGTCGACCACCACCGGCAGGTCGTTGCTCATGATGTGACGCTGGAAGCCGGCTTCATCCAGTGTCACGGGATGGCTGTCGAACAAGCGCTGGTGGCATTTGCCGCATTTCGGCTGGTCGGCAGTGCGCGCTGCGGGCACGCGGTTGGTGGCAGTGCAGTGAGGACAGACAATCTTGAGGAGATCGCTCATGGCTAGCTTCGGAAGGGTCGCATGGCCTGGATATGGAGCCGCCGGGCGGGAAATAAAGGGGGGCATTCACCGGGCGATCACGGATCATAGCCCGGGCGGGTTTGCTACCCGCCTTTTTTGCAGCATGAAACGGCTGCACCCGCGCTATCTACCCCCGGGTTCGGCAAGGATGTAGCATCCCGTTATCTCACTGACAAAGGTTGGAACACTGCAATGATCGTAAGCCCCGTTACCGAGCACTTCGCCGCCGAAATCGGCGACCTCGACCTCTCGAAAGCCCTGTCGGCCGAAGACCGCGCCGAACTCGAAGCGGCGTTCAATCGCTATTCGGTCCTGGTGTTTCCCGATCAGCATCTATCCACCGATCAGCACCTGGAATTCGCCCGTGCGTTCGGACCGCTGGAAACCACTATCCACGCCACGCGCAGCGATGCGCAACTGCGCGTGCGCGCGGAAATCGCGGACGTGTCGAACCTGAGTCCGGGAGACCAGATCTGGGGCAAGGAAAGCCGCAAGCGCATGTTCGAGATGGGCAACCGCATGTGGCACACGGACAGTTCGTTCCGCCGCCTGCCAGCCAAGGCCTCGCTGCTGTACTCGCGCAGCATTCCCCCGGTCGGCGGCCAAACCGAGTTCGCCGACATGCGCGCCGCCTACGATGCGCTGCCGGACGACATGAAACAGCGCCTCCAGGGATTGGTCGCCGAACACGCCATCATGTACTCGCGCATGAAGCTCGGTTTTACCGATTTCTCGGATGAAGAAAAGCAAACGCTGCCGCCGGTTCCGCAGGTCCTCGTGCGCCGCCATGCGGGCTCGGGACGCATGGGCCTGTACCTGGCCTCCCACGCCGGCCGCATCTTC
>DASVNF010000024.1:0-14243 GCA_036384015.1 Burkholderiales bacterium | reverse complement strand
ATCCCGTCTCGCCGTCGGTCACCGTATCCACCAACCCGCCCGTCGCGTTCGCCACCGGCGGCGTGCCGTAACGCTGGCTGTACATCTGGTTCAGGCCGCAGGGTTCGAAGCGCGACGGCATCGCGAAAATATCTGCACCGGCTTCGATCTGGTGCGACAGGCCTTCGTCAAAGCCGATCTGAACCGCTATGTTTCCCGGAAACTTCGTGGCAAGCGCCTGAAAGCGTTGCTGCAGGGCCGTGTCGCCGCTGCCGAGCACGGCCAGTTGCGCAGGGAGACGGACCAGTTCAGCGGCGATATCCGCTGTCAGATCGTGGCCCTTCTGCTGCGTGAGCCGGCTTACGACGCCGAACAGCGGGACGTCAGGCCGGTCCTCGAGCCCCATGCGCATTTGCAATGCGCGCTTGTTGTCCTGCTTCGCCGCCAGCCTGGAGGCGTTGTAATAGCGTTCGATGTAAGGATCGGATTCCGGGTCCCACGCGTCGGTGTCGATGCCGTTGAGGATTCCGGTGAGCACACCGCGGCGGTGCGAGAGCAGGCCCTGCAGGCCCATGCCGAGCGGCTCCCGCTGGATTTCGTCTGCGTAACTCGGGCTCACCGTGGTGATGCGGTCGGCGAAATGCAGTCCGCCCTTGAGGAAGGACAGCTTGCCGTAGTATTCGACCCCGTCCATCGCGAACGCCTGCGGCGGCAAACCGATCCGGGCCACGGTTTCCGCCGGAAAAATGCCCTGGAACGCGAGATTGTGGATCGTCACCATCGTTTTCGCGTGCGGTCCGGATGCGTAGTTCAGGTACACCGGCGTCAATCCTGTTTGCCAGTCGTTGCAGTGAACGATGTCGGGTTTCCATGCAAACGGCGAATCCGGCGTCGACAACAACGCGCCGATGTAGGAGAGCATGCCGAAACGCAAATCGTTGTCGGGCCAATCCTTGCCGGCCTGGTCCTGATAGGGCCCGCCGCCGCGCGAATAAATGGCGCAGTCGATCACCAGCAACGGCACGCCGGTCGGCAGCTTGGAGGCGATCAGCGTTGCCGGCGGCACGCCGGGCAGGGAAGGCAAAGCCGCGGCCTTGCCGCGGGTTTTGAGCGCGTCGAGGATTTGCGGATAACCCGGCACCAGCACCCGCAGATCCACCCCCAGACCCGTCAGGGCGCCGGTGAGCGCGCCGCTCACGTCGGCCAGCCCGCCGGTCTTGACCAGGGGCGCGACTTCGGAGGTCGCGAACAGGACCTTGAGCTTGTCGGTATGGACCACTATCGTTGGTGAGGCTTTATCTGTTATGCAGAAGGATGAGCGCGCCCAGCGGCGGCAAGGTGATCTCGGCCGACTGCTGGCGATTCATCCAGGGCAGCGCCTGCGTCGCGATCGCTCCCGCATTGCCGGAATTGGATCCGGCGTAAAAGCCCGAGTCGCTGTTGAAGGCTTCGCGCCAGTTGCCCGGCGACGGCAGGCCGATCCGGTACCCGTGGCGCGGGACCGGCGTGAAATTGAATGCCGCGACCACGACGCTGCCGTCGCGCGCGCGCCGCTCGAAGGCCATCACCGACTGGTCCGCATCGTGGCAATCGATCCATTCGAAGCCCGCCTGCTCGAAATCGAGTTCATGCAGCGCGGGGATTTCGAGATAGAGCCGGCCCAGGTCGCGCAGCATCGTCTGCATGCCTCGATGCCATTCGATGCCGAGCAGGCCCCAGTCCAGTTCCCAATCGACGCGCCATTCGCGCCCCTGCGCCAGCTCGTTGCCCATGAAGTTGAGCTTCTTTCCGGGCGAGGCGAACTGCCACGCCAGCAGCAGGCGGACGTTGGCGAATTTCTGCCAGGCATCGCCCGGCATCTTGCCGAGCAGCGAGCCCTTGCCATGCACGACCTCGTCGTGCGACAGCGGCAGCACGAAGTTCTCGGTATAGGCATAGAGCTGGCCGAAGGTCAGCTTGTCGTGGTGGTAGCGGCGGTGCACCGGATCGTTGCGCATGTAGGCCAGGGTGTCGTTCATCCAGCCCATGTTCCACTTCATCGAGAAACCGAGCCCGCCAATGTAAACCGGCCGCGACACCATCGGCCATGCGGTGGATTCCTCCGCGAACGTCAGGGCGCCGGGAAAATCCCGGTGCACCATCACGTTCAGCGCGCGCAGGAATTCGATCGCATCGAGGTTTTCGCGGCCGCCGTATTTGTTCGGCAGCCACTCGCCGGCCTTGCGCGAGTAGTCGAGATAGAGCATGGAGGCGACCGCGTCGACCCGCAGGCCGTCGAGATGGAACTCGTTGAGCCAGAAATGCGCACTCGACAGCAGGAAACTTTTCACTTCGTTGCGGCCGTAATTGAAGATGTGCGTGCCCCAGTCCTGGTGAAACCCGAGGCGCGGATCCTCGTGCTCGTACAGCGCGGTGCCGTCGAAGCGCGCGAGGGCGAACGCGTCGGTGGGGAAATGCGCCGGCACCCAGTCGAGGATGATGCCGATGCCGGCCTGGTGGCAGGCGTCAACGAACGCCCTGAACTCGGCGGGTGTGCCGTAGCGGCTGGTGGCGGCGAAATAGCCGGTGGTCTGGTAGCCCCAGGACTCGTCGAGCGGGTGCTCCGACACCGGCAGCAGCTCGATATGGGTGAAGCCCATTTCCTTCACGTAGGGCAACAGGCTGTCCGCAAGCTCGCGGTAGCTGTAGAAACGCCCGTCGGGATGGCGGCGCCAGGAACCGACATGCATTTCGTAAATGTTGATCGGGGCGTGCAGCCAGTCGGAGGCGCTGCGCGCCTTCAACCAGGCTTCGTCGCCCCACTGATACGCGTCTCCGACCACGCGCGCCGCCGTGCCGGGTCGCAATTCGTAGAAGCGCGCATAGGGATCGGTCTTGACGGCGATGGCGCCGGTGGCGCGATTGCGGATTTCATACTTGTATTGGGTGCCCGCACCGAGGCCGGGAATGAACAACTCCCAGATGCCGCTGACGCCGTGCACGGACATCGGATGCATGCGGCCGTCCCAGCGATTGAAGTCGCCGACCACGCTGACCCGCCCGGCATTCGGCGCCCAGCAGGCGAAACTCACGCCACTGACACCGTCGCGCGTCTCGATACGCGAACCGAGGATGCGATAAGCCTGTTCCAGCTTGCCTTCATTGAACAGGTAGCGATCGTCGGCGCTGATCGCCGGAAGGAATCCGTAGGGATCATGGAACTCCACGACCTCTCCCGATTCCCTGGCCCGCAGCAGCACGGGCGGCGGAGGCGCTTCCGGTCCGCTCCATGCAAACACGCCGTCCGGATGCACTTTCGTCATCGCAGCGAAGCCCGATGCCATGCGAACCGACACTTCGGAAGCGTAGGGACGGAAGACATGCAGCGACCAGCCTTTGCCGTCGTGATGCAGGCCCAGCAAGCTGAAAGGATCGTGATGGCTCGCGGCCGCCACCGCGTCGAATCGATTGGAAGTCTTGGCGATCGATGAAGCAGTCATGGTGTCTTACCGGGGGAATGCGGCAACGCGCGGAATTCCGTGACGTCTGGCGAAGCTGCACCTATTATAATTGGCGGGCACGGTTTTCAACGGTTTTTAGATCATGGTCAAAGGCTTAGGTTCCGGGCCGCCACTCTCGGGGCGGCTGGCTGGGCCGTCGCCAGGAGCATAGCGTGGCAAAATACGATTCGAGCGTCCGTTTCGTCAGCGTCATCACCAAGAACACCTATGCGCTGGTCCTGGCCGGGGGGCGCGGCAGCCGCCTGAAGAACTTGACGGACTGGCGCGCCAAGCCCGCTGTGCCTTTCGGGGGCAAGTTCCGCATCATCGATTTCCCCATGTCCAACTGCGTGAACTCCGGGATCCGGCGCATCGGCGTCGCCACCCAGTACAAATCGCACAGCCTGATCCGCCACATCCAGCGCGGCTGGAGCTTCCTCAACGGCCGTTTCCAGGAATTCGTCGACATCCTGCCGGCATCGCAGCGCACCGCGGAGGAAAACTGGTACCAGGGGACCGCCGATGCGGTTTACCAGAACCTGGACATCTTGCGCACCTACGAACCGGACCACATTCTCATTCTCGCCGGAGACCATATCTACAAGATGGACTATGGCCGCATCCTGGCCTATCACGTCGCCAAGAACGCCGACATGACGGTGGCGTGCCTGGAAGTGCCGCGGGAAGAGGCAAGGGCGTTCGGCGTGATGCATATCAACGATGACTGGCGGGTAAAGTCTTTCGTCGAAAAGCCCGCCGATCCGCCATCGATACCGGGCCAGCCCGGTAAGGCGCTCGCCAGCATGGGCATCTATGTCTTTAATGCACCCTTTCTGTACGAGCAGCTCGCCCGCGATACCCTTACACCGGGGTCCAGCCATGACTTCGGCAAGGACCTGATTCCCCATCTGGTCCCGCGCTACCGCGTCTATGCCCAGAGTTTCGACGAAAGCTGCGTCGGCACCGAAGGCAAGCCGTCCTACTGGAAAGACGTCGGCACGGTAGATGCTTATTGGGAAGCCAACATGGACCTCACGCGCGTCACGCCCGACCTCAACCTGTACGACCAGGACTGGCCGATCTGGACGCACCAGGAGCAGCTGCCGCCGGCGAAATTCGTATTCGACGACGAAGGCCGGCGCGGATTCGCCACCGATTCGATGGTGTCCGGCGGCTGCATCGTCAGCGGGTCGACCGTCAGCCGCTCGATGCTGTTTTCCAACGTGCGCGTGCACAGTTTCGGCAGCATCGAGGATTCGGTGATCCTGCCGGAGGTCGAGGTGAACCGCCATGTGCGCCTGCGCCGCGTGGTGGTGGACAAGCACTGCGTGCT
Source organism: Burkholderiales bacterium (assembly GCA_036384015.1). Lineage (GTDB taxonomy): Bacteria > Pseudomonadota > Gammaproteobacteria > Burkholderiales > JACQAP01 > JACQAP01. The sequence continues at coordinate 9,452 of DASVNF010000024.1, read as the reverse complement.
GCCGGAAGGCCTGACCGTGGGCTTCGACCCGGTCGAAGACCGCAAGCGCTTTCTGGTCTCGGAACGCGGCATCACGCTGATCACGCCGGAGATGCTCGGCCAGGAAATCTTCCACCAGCGCTGACATGGCTGAAGCAAGACTGGATCTCGTCCTGCTGTGGCACATGCACCAGCCGGATTTTCGCAATCAGGCCACCGGCGAGTTCGTCCAGCCCTGGGTATACCTGCACGCGATCAAGGACTATTCCGACATGGCCGCCCACCTGGAGAACCACCCCGGCGTGCGTGCGGTGCTCAATTTCACCCCGGTGCTGCTCGACCAGCTCGAGGATTACGGCGACCAGTTCGCCAGCGGCCGCTTTCGCGATCCGTTGCTGCGCTTGCTGGCACAGCCCGACCTGCTGCATCTCGAAGACGCGGATCGCGATCAGATCCTGACCCGCTGCTTCAAGGCCAACCACCAGAAGATGATCGAGCCCTACCCCGCCTACCGGCGGCTGCTCGAGTTTTTCGAGCTTTCGCGCCAGCACGGGGAAACCGGCACGAGCTACCTGTCCGCGCAATACCTTGCCGATCTGCTGACCTGGTATCACCTGGCATGGACCGGCGAGACGGTTCGCCGCAAAGAACCCAATGTAGCGGCGCTGCTTGTCAAGGCCGAAGCGTTCTCGCAGGCCGATCGCGCACAACTGCTCGGCGTCATCGGCCGCGAAGTCGCCAATGTCATCCCCAGGTACCGCAGGCTTGCCGAGCGCGGGCAGATCGAACTCACCTCCACCCCGGCTTACCACCCGATCGGCCCGTTGCTGCTCTCGTTCGAATCGGCTCTCGAAGCCACGCCCGCCGCCCCCATGCCGGAAGCGAAGTCTTACCCGCGCGGCCGTGAGCGCGCGGTCGCCCATATCGAAGCGGCGCGCGCAAGCCATGCGCGCCGCTTCGGCAACCCGCCGCGCGGCATGTGGCCGGCGGAAGGCGCAGTCTCGAAGGATTTCGCGGAACTGCTCGCGGAGGGCGGCTGCGAGTGGTTCGCCAGCGGCGAAGGCGTGCTCGCCAACAGCCTGCGACGCAACGGCGCGCCCGTCCCCGAGCGCGCGGACTATCTTTATCGCCCCTACCGCCTGGGCGGCGCGGCACGCATCACCGGCTTTTTCCGCGACGACCGGCTCTCAGACCTGATCGGTTTCGAATACGCGAAATGGCACAGCGACGACGCGGCGACGAATTTCGTCGACGAGCTCAACGGCATCCTCGGGCAGGCCAGCGAAGGCGAACGGCCGGTGATCAGTGTGATCCTGGACGGCGAAAACGCCTGGGAGTATTACCCCTACAACGGCTACTATTTTCTCGATGCGCTGTACGCGGCACTGGAGGCGCATCCGGAAATCGAAACGACCACGTTCGCCAGCCTCCTGGACGCGAAGCGCGAAGCCGCGCCGCTGCCGGCGCTCGCCGCGGGCAGCTGGGTGTACGGCAACCTCGCCACCTGGATCGGCTCCCCCGACAAGAACCGCGCGTGGGATCTGCTGTGCGAAGCCAAGACCAGCTTCGACCGGGTGGCTGCGGAAGGCAAGCTCGGCGCGACGGAACTCGCCGATGCCACCCGCCAGCTCGCCGATTGCGAAGCCTCCGATTGGTTCTGGTGGTTCGGCGATTACAATCCGAGCGAGTCGGTCACGGCCTTCGATCAGCTCTACCGCGCGAAACTGGTAAACCTGTACCTGCTCCTCAAGCTCACGCCCCCCGCGGAACTGGACATCCCCATCAGCCGCGGCGGCATCGAAAATGGCGGAACCGAAGGGGCGATGCGCCGCGCATCCTGATGCGACAAACCTTTCAACTCCACCACAGCGGCGCCGAGGCACAGAGGAAAACTGTTCCCGTAAGCGTCAATAACTGAAAAAGGCCGCGCTTGAACCCGAGAAACCTCCATGCCCTCTGCGCCTCTGCGCTGAAAGGGTTTGCCCCTAGATGAACAAGAAAGTGACTTTGTTGTTGGGCGTCCACGCCCACCAGCCCGCCGGAAATTTCGAGCATGTGCTCGATGACGCGCACGCGCGCTGTTACAAGCCTTTCATCGACACGCTCCACCGCTACCCCGCGTTCAAGCTTGCCGTGCATTTCAGCGGCTGGCTGCTCGATTACCTGGTAAAGCGTTACCCGGCCGACATGGCCAAGCTGGCCGAAATGGTGGCGCGCGGCCAGGTGGAAATGTTCGGCGGCGGCGACACGGAGCCGGTCCTCGCGTCGATTCCGGAATGCGACCGCCGTTCCCAACTCAGGGCGCTTTCCGACCGGCTCGAATCCTCGCTGGGCAAGCGGCCGAGCGGCGCGTGGCTGACCGAGCGCGTCTGGGAATCCGCGGTGGGTCCTTCGCTGGCCGACTCGGGGATCAAGTACGTGACCGTCGACGACTACCACTTCCTCTGCGCCGGCAAGCATGTGGAGGATCTGACCGGCTACTATTCCACCGAGGAAAGCGGCACCCGCCTCGATCTGTTTCCGATTTCCGAGGCGCTGCGCTATCGCATTCCGTTCTCCACCGCGCCCGAGACCATCGGCTACCTGGAATCGCTCGCCACGGAAGACGGCGCCGCGGCTGCGATTTATTTCGACGACATCGAAAAGTTCGGCATCTGGCCGGAAACCTACGCATGGGTGTACGAGAAGGAATGGCTCAGGCAGTTCATCGAGGGCGTGCTCGCTTCGCCGCTGATCGAACCCGGCCACTATTGCGATTTCCATTCCGCCCAACGCACTCGCGGCGTGGTCTACCTGCCCGCCACGTCATACATCGAAATGAACGAATGGACGCTCAACGCCGACAGGGCGGATCGCTTCGACGAACTTGTCAAACGGGAGAAGGAGCAGCACCGCTACGAGCAGAACAAGCCGTTCTTGCGCGGCGGCATCTGGCGCAACTTCCTGTCGCGCTATGCCGAATCGAACTGGATGCACAAGCGCATGCTGGAACTGTCGGCGCGCGTTGCCGCACTGGGTCCGGCCGCAACGGCGCGCATGCGCGAGCTGCTGCATCTCGCCCAGGCCAACGATGCCTATTGGCACGGATTGTTCGGCGGCATCTATCTGCCCCACCTGCGCCGCGCCATCTGGAGCGCGATCGTGGAACTGGAAGCATTGCTCGACCAGGCCATGCCCCGCGCCAGCCGGAGGATGGATGTGGATTTCGACGGCCACGACGAGATCTTCCTCGGCAACGGCATTCTGCAGGCGGTGCTCCGTGACGACGGCCTGGGCGCCATCCACGAACTCGACGCTTACCGCTTGCGCCACAACTTCGGCGACACCCTGGCGCGCCGGTCCGAACACTACTACCGGAAGATCCGTGAAGGCTCCAAGGGCGAACAGCAGCATTCCGGCGAAGGCATCGCCTCCGCGCATGACCGCGTCAATTTCCGCCATCCGGTGGCGCCGGAAGACCTCGCTCCGGACCCGCTGCCGAGGGCGCTGTTCATCGATCGGCTCGATGGCAATGCGCCCGGATACCGGCTCGGCGTGGCGGATGCGGCAAGCCTGCAACTGGCATCGGCGTTGCTGGACAAGCGCGTTGCCATCGAAGGCAACCGCCTTGCAGTCGAGTATCGGGCGCATGCGGCCGGCGCGACGCTCGAGGTCGAGATCAACCTGGCGATGCCGAGCTGCGACGGATTTCTCGGGCGCTATCTGCTCGGCGGAGCCGTGCCGGGAGGATTCGGCGAGACGTTCGACTGGGACAATGCAACCTCCGTGATCCTTGAGGATGGCGTGCTCGGCGGCAAGCTGCGGCTGGAAACCGATCAGCCCGTTACCATCAAGGCCGCGCCGCACAAGACGGTTTCCCAATCCGAGGACGGCTTCGAAAAAATCATGCAGGCTGTGACTTTGCGACTCTCCCTGCGCCTTTCCGCCGCCCCTTTCCGGATCACCCTGACCGTCGAGCAGTAGCGGCTGGCGTTCGCCTGTTCTATAAACAATAAAGGCAGCCCCGACCATCCACCGCAAGGAGCAACCGCCATGATGAGCCGTGAGCAATACGTCGAACGCATGAAAAAGCAGCTCGACGACTGGAATGCGAAGCTGGGCGATTGGGAGGCGGAAGTACAGAAGGCCCAGGCCGGGTTGAAAATCCAATACGAATCGCAAATCAAGGCGCTGGAAAAACAGCGCGACGAATTGGTCAAGCGCCTGAACGAAACAAGCGATGCCAGCCAGGCCGCCTGGATGGAAGTCAGCAAAGGCGCGGAAAGCGCGTGGAAAACCATGCAGGCAAGCTATGAGAAGGCCTGGGCGGAATTCCACAAGAAAAAACCTTAGCCCGTCCCGCCTTTCTGCGGGCACTGGCAATCGGGCGCAAACTCGTCTATAAATCCGCAACCTCCCGCCCGGGAGGATGCCGTCATATCGCGGCGCACTAGAAAACGGGAGACGCTATGTCGGAGCAATCGTCGCGGCGCGGGTTCCTCAGGTCATCGGCCATCGGCCTGGGTGTCGGTGCAGCGGCGCTGGGCACGGCCGGCTGTTCCAGCTCCGGTGGCGGTACCGCAACCGGCTCCAGCAAGCTCAACGACGTCCTCAAGCGCGGCTCGGTGATCGTTGGCACCGGCAGCACCAATCCGCCCTGGCATTTCGAAGACGAGAAGGGCGAGCTGCAGGGCTTCGACATCGAGATGGCGCGCCTGCTGGCGAAAGGCCTGTTCGACGATCCGGCGAAGATCCAGTTCGTGCGCCAGGCCTCGGATGCGCGCGTGCCCAACCTGCAGACCGGCCAGGTCGACGTCGTGTTCCAGTTCATGACCGTGACCGCGCAGCGCGCGCAACTGGTGGACTTTTCCATTCCCTACTACAGGGAAGGCGTGGGCACGCTGTTGCGCAGGAACAGCCCCTATGCGGGTGCGCTCGACCTGGCGAAGGCCGGAAGCAAAGTGAAGGTATCGATCCTGCAGAATGTCTATGCCGAATCGATTGTGCATGCCGCGATGCCAAAGGCTGAAGTCATGCAGCTCGACTCCGTCGCCAACGCCGTGCTTGCCCTGGATTCCGGACGCGTCGACGCCGCCGCGATCGACGATTCCACAGTGCGCTGGCTGGCGCGGCAGAGCCCCGACAAGTACAAGGTGGGCAACTATGGCTGGTCGCCGCAAACCTATGCCGCGGCCGTGCGCCCGGGCGATCCGGTCTGGCTGCACTTTGTCAACACGGTGCTGCACGAAGGCATGACCGGCGTGGAATTCGACGCCTATGCCGGCGCCTTCGAGAAGTACTTCGGCGTCAAGCTGGCGCCGCCGCCTACCGGTTTCCCGGTCGAGTTCGGCGTCCGCCACTAGCCTTTCGCGCGGACCGGCATCGTGTACCAGTTCAACTGGCGGCCGGTTTTCGACAATTTCGGCCTGCTCGCCAAGGGTCTCGCCCTCGGCCTGGGCATCGCGCTCCTTGCACTGGCCATCGGCTGCGTCATCGGCCTGGCCGCGGCATTCTGCCGCGTTCATGGTCCGCGCTGGGCGCGCTTCGTCGCGGCGGCCTATGTGGAGCTGGTGCGCAACATCCCGCTGCTCCTCATCATCTATTTCGTCTACTTCGGCCTGCCGCTGCTGGGCGTGAGCCTGTTCGACAACATCTGGTCATTCATCCTGGCGCTGGCCGTCTACGCAGGCGCCTATCTCGCCGAGGTGTTCCGCGCCGGCATCGAAGCCGTCGGCAAGGGGCAGATCGAAGCCGCCCGCGCCCTGGGCCTGACCCGGCTGCGGGTGGCGCGGCGCGTGACGATCCCGCTCATGTTCCGGATCGCGCTGCCTGCGCTGGGCAACACCTTCGTCTCGCTGTTCAAGGATACCTCCGTGGCTTCGGCCATCGCGGTCCCGGAACTGACGTACGGCGCGATCCGCATCAACGTCAACACCTGGCGCGTGATCGAGGTGTATCTGGTAGTCGGCGCGCTCTACCTCGCCACGTGCTACGCGATCGTCGCGCTGCTGCGCCAGACGGAGCGGCGCCTGCGGGGGATCCATTGATCGACCTGGTCGTTGCCAGCGCCCCGCTCATCGGCCGCGGCCTGCTGGTGACGCTCGGCGTCTCCCTCGCCGTGCTGGTGCTGGGCAGCCTGGTCGGGCTTGCGGGAGGGTTGTGCCTGCTCTACGGCAGCCGCGCGCTGCAATGGGGGGTGCGCATCTACGTCGATGCGTTGCGGGGGATCCCGCACCTGGTGCTGATCTTCGCGATCTTCTACGGCTTTCCCGCGCTCGGGTTGCAGCTGTCCGCCATCGCCGCCGGCATCGTGGCGCTGAGCCTGTTCTGCGGCGCGCATGTGGCGGAAGTCGTGCGCGGCGCGGTGGCATCGATTCCCCGCGGTCAGGCCGATGCCGCCGCCGCCATCGGCCTCGCGTTCCGGGATCGCCTGCGCCACGTCATCCTGCCGCAGGCCGTGGGCCGGTTTCTGCCCGCGTGGGTGAACACCGCCGTGGAGATCGTCAAGTCGTCGTCGCTGGTATCGCTGGTCAGCGTGGTGGACCTCACCATGGCCACGCAACAGATCGTGGGACGCACGCGCGAGGCGCTGCTGTTCTACGGTGTCGCGGCGCTGCTCTACTTCGCCATCAACTTTTCCCTGTCGCTGATGGGACGGCAACTCGAGCGCCGCTACAGCCATGGCTGACGCGCCCCTGATCGCGCTGCAGGGCCTGGAGAAGCGCTTCGGCGAAGCGCGGATCCTGCGCGGCGTCGACCTCGAGGTCGCGCGCGGCGAGGTCGTCGCCATCATCGGCCCCAGCGGCTCCGGCAAGACGACGCTGCTGCGCTGTATCAACTTTCTCGAGGATTTCCAGCAGGGCCGCATCCTGGTCGAGGGCGAAACGGTGGGCTATCGCGAGGAGGGCGGACGCCGCGTGAAGCGCGCCGACGCGGATATCGCGCGCATGCGCGCACACGCCGGCATGGTGTTCCAGTCGTTCAACCTGTTTCCGCACATGGACGCGCTGGGCAACGTGAGGCTGGGCCTGACGGAAGTGCGCGGCATGAAGCAAGCCGCGGCCAGGGAGCATGCGACCGCCTGGCTGGAGCGCGTGGGCCTGGGCGGCAAGCTGTCCGCTTATCCGTCGCAGCTTTCCGGCGGCCAGCAGCAGCGCGTGGCGATCGCACGCGCCGTGGCCATGGAACCCAAGGTCATGCTGTTCGACGAAGCCACCTCCGCACTGGACCCGGAGCTGGTCGGCGAGGTGCTGAGCGTGATGGCCGACCTGGCGCGCAGCGGCATGACCATGCTGGTGGTGACGCACGAGATGCGCTTCGCGCGCGAAGTCGCGCACCGCGTGGTGTTCATGGACCAGGGAGCGATCGTCGAGCAGGGTCCGCCGGCGCAGGTGTTCGACGATCCGCGGTCGGAACGCCTGCGCCAGTTCCTCGGACACCTTTCGGCCAGGCTGTAGGCGGGCGTCGGGGTCGGGCCCCGGCCAACCCGGCCTTGCCGGTGCATGACGCCCCGCTTGTGCGTCGTTGTAGTGCGCGCGCAATGTCCCAGGTCCAGCATTCTGTCCTGGCGCCGGCAATGGCGCGGTGGCCCCGATCTTGCGTCACCCGGGTGTCCGCGCTGCCTCAGTTGCGCCGCCCGGAACGCACGCAAAGGACCCGATCATGGCAAGCACCCAAACTAGCAAGTCGCGCAGCGTCGCGCGCAAGTCCCCGCCCACCGTAGCCCCGGCACCCAAGCCCTCGACCCGAAAGAAAAAGACGGTCGCGCCTGCGGCCGCCATTCCCCCCATGACGGCGGAGGAATGGCGGCAAAAGGTGGCCGCCGCCGCGTATCTACGCGCCGAGGCCCGCGGCTTCGTCGGGGGCTCGGCCGAGCAGGATTGGCTCGACGCCGAAGCCGAACTGGTCGCGAAGCTCGCCTCGAAATAAGTTTCGCCGCCCGCTCCGGAAGCCTTTCCGGAGCCCCCTGCGTGGTGCCTTTGCGGCGCCCCGCCGCTGTTGTACGCTTCCACTCCCGTTCGAGAACCGAATCACACCGGGAGGAGCATGAGCAAGAACAAGAAAAAACCCGAAGAGCTGCGCAGCCACCGCTGGTACGGTGCGCAGGACCTGCGCTCGTTTGGCCATCGCTCACGCACCTTGCAGATGGGCTTCGCCCATGAGGACTACAAGGGCAAGCCGGTCATCGCCATCATCAACACCTGGAGCGACATCAACAACTGCCACTCGCATTTCCGCCAGCGCGCAGAGGAGGTGAAGCGCGGCGTGTGGCAGGCGGGCGGCTACCCGCTCGAGATGCCGGCGATCGCGCTGGCCGAAGTGTTCCAGAAACCGACCACCATGATGTACCGCAACTTCCTGGCGATGGAGACCGAGGAATTGCTGCGCTCGTATCCGGTGGACGGCTGCGTGCTCATGGGCGGCTGCGACAAGACCACGCCGGGTTTGCTGATGGGCGCGATCAGCATGAACCTGCCGGCCATTTTCATGCCGGCGGGGCCGATGCTGCGCGGCAACTGGCGCGGCAAGACCCTGGGCTCGGGCTCGGACGTCTGGAAGTATTGGGACGAGCTGCGCGCGGGCAACATCACCGAGCGCGAATGGCGCGAGATCGAGAACGGCATCTCGCGCTCGCCCGGCACCTGCATGACCATGGGCACGGCCTCCACCATGACCAGCGTGGCGGAAGTGCTGGGGTTCAGCCTGCCGAACTCGGCGACCATTCCGGCGGTGGACTCGAACCACAGCCGCATGGCGGACTACACCGGCCGGCGCATCGTCGACATGGTGTGGGAAGACCTCAAGCCGCGCGACATCCTCACGGAGAAGTCCTTCGACAACGCGATCCGCGTCCTCATGGCACTGGGCGGCTCCACCAACGGCCTCATCCACGTGATTGCGATGGCGGGGCGCACCGGAATCAAGATACCGCTCGAGCGCTTCGAGGAGATCGGCCAGAAGACGCCGTACCTGGTGAACATGCGCCCGTCGGGCAAGTACCTGATGGAAGACTTCTACTACGCCGGCGGGCTCTCCGCGATGCTGGAAGGCATGCGCACGCTGCTCGACGTGGACGAGAAGACCTGTACCGGCAAGACCCTGGGCGAGAACATCGCCGGCTCGAAGATCTACGACGCGGACGTGATCCGCACGCCGGAGAACCCGATGCAGCCGGAAGGCGGGCTCATCGTCCTGCGCGGCAACCTGGCACCCGACGGCGCGGTGATCAAGTCCACCGCCGCGGACCCGAAGCTGCTCAAGCACGCCGGCCGCGCCATGGTGTTCGAGGACTACAACGACATGGCGAAGCGCCTCGACAGCCCCGACCTGGACGTCGATGCCGACTCGGTGCTGATCCTGCGCAATGCCGGCCCGCTCGGCGGCCCCGGCATGCCGGAGTGGGGCATGCTGCCCATTCCGAAGAAGCTGCTCAAGCAGGGCGTGCGCGACATGGTGCGCATCTCCGATGCGCGCATGAGCGGCACCAGCTACGG